>CAMACY010000034.1 GCA_945831585.1 uncultured bacterium
CTATTTCTAAGGTTTGATGCAGCCTTTAGATAGGGGCAATGAGAGTTGGTGCCGAAGTGAGCGTGCGGCATGTAATTAAGACCCTGGTACATCACGGACATGGGTAACACTTTAGTTCAAGCACATGGGTTACACATTGGGGTGCTCTCTTATACCACATGCAAGTTCGATGTTCAAACTTATAGCGCAGCAAACCGCATTCAAGCCGTGAGCCGGAGTTCGAGCCCGTAGGGCGCGGACGGAGGGGAACGGCTTGAATGCGGACGCCCCCACGGGTGGTTATTCAAACTCCCTGATCACCGCTTTCTGCTTGTAGCGAGCCTTAATTACCCGCGGTTTGTCACCCTTTCCGAGCGCAGGGGAAAATGTCTTTTCATTCTCATCCACTATCCCCAGCAGATACTCGCAAAACCAAACTTCATACCGGTTCTTGCCAAGGCTTTTCATGCCCACCCTCTCTCCCCGAAGCGCTTCGGAGAGGAAGTAGTCCATGCTGTGCCATTTCAAATCGCCATGCTTGTCTATCTTGCGCGTTTCCAATCCCTTGTAGTCAAACTCGACCAGGCTTCCCGTATACTCCCGGAAGCTCCGGCGATAGAGCTTCGACGGTGTTTCTCCATTGAGTGCCTGGTGAGGGCGCAGATTGTTGAAGTCACCCACCCACTCATCCATTTCCGCCTGAGTATCGGCTCGTTCCGCCTGCAGTTCCCTCTTCATGTCCTTGTGCATGCGCTCATGGGCACCGTTGTCCTGGGGGCACCCCACACGCCCGCGGTTGAGCTCTATGCCCAACCTCAGCCACCAGACGGAAAGCTTGCTGAGTCCCAGCAGCGCTTGGGTGCAGGCAAAAGGAGCTCCGTTGTCGCTGCGGATGCTTTTCGGCAAGCCATATTTTTTGAAGATTTCTATCATGGCTGCTCTTACCGATTCTTCCCGCTCGTCTCCCAGAAGTGTTACCCCCAAGATGAAACGGCTTCGTGCATCCCTAACTGTCAATGGGTAACACTTTCTTGACCCGTCTCTGGACTTCCACCATCCCTTGAAATCGATCGTCCACTCGTCATTGACTTGAAGCTCCCCACCCCCCTCGTGGCTCAACCTGATATTATCAAGCTTTGACCTGCGTTTTTTTCTCAAGTTTACGAGACCGGTCTGTCTCAAAATACGGTGGATTGTTGTTCTGCTCGGCAAGGGGGAGATCCCCTCGCGCTTCAAGATGGAACGGATTTTATCAGCTCCCCAGTGCTTGTGGTTCACCCGGATGTTGACGATTCGGAGTACTACCGCCTCAGGAAGCCTGTTTGGCTGATTATGTGGTCGTTTGCTTTGCTCCGCCAATCCGGCAACTCCCATCTCCGCATAGCGGTTGAGCCATTTGTAGCCGGTCTTGCGGCTGATTCCATACCTGCGACAAGCTTCGGCCATGGAGACCCCCGGCTGCCTGACTAGTTCTATAAATTCGATTCTCATTTGGTTACTGCTTTTGGTGTTCCATGGCATGCTGTGATTATGCCATGCCTTTGCCCAAAAGTGTAACCTATGTCCCGGTACGAAGTGTTACCTGTGTCCTGGTACTTTTCTGTTACCTATGTCCTGGGTTCGTACCCCTTTGACGCAGTGCCAATTTTGAGGCATCCAGTTTTCGGTGACCGCTTTTTTTGAGTCAATACGCCCTCAAAACAGTCCTTGCCTGTTGGGGAGGAAGAACCCTAACATCGCTTGCCAAATCAAGCGAAAGTGTGTATAACGGATGGCGTGACCTCCCTTCTACACATGATTACCTTCCGCTGCGATGCGGAGCTCTTCGAGCGGCTCGAACGTTTTTCGATTGAGCGCAACATCGACCGCACTTCCGTGCTCAAACTCGCCCTGCACTACTACCTTAACCGCCTGAACGAGCTCGAAGCGCTCAACGCTTCGGTGAGCGAGGAGCTCCCGCACTGAAGAGCGAGCCGGTGCCGCCCAACAGGCTGCCCACCATGCCCAGCTTGGTGTTGCGCGCCTGTTGCCGCAGGTTCCACGCATCCAGCGCTCCTTGCGCCTGCGTGAGGTCGGCCTCCGCCAGCGCGCTGTTCGTGCGCATCGCAATTTCATCCTCCAAGCGCGTGGCCAAGTCCGTCTCGCGCGCCGTCACGCTGCCCTCGGCAAGCAGGTTCGAAGCCGCCGCATCCGCGCGCGCGTGCGAGAGCTCCATCTGCGCGTTGCGCTGCTCGCGGCGCTGATTCTCCAGCGCAATCCCGCGAATGGTCGCTGCGCGGTTGCGCGCCATCTGCTCCGTCGCACCCGCCGCGCGGCGCAGTGCCTTGCTCTCCTGATGCTGCCCCAGAGCCTCCACCACCTTGGCGGATGCCCCGGCCAGCGCCGTCGCCGTAGCCGCTGTAAATCCCATACCCCGCCAGTCTAGCGCGCTGCACCATCGCGCACAAGGCACGACACAGCACCCGCACGGCATGCCCGAGACCGGGCATCAGCCACGCGAGTCGCCTCCCTCACAAAAGCTCCTCGGCCACGTCCTCATCCGGCATCTCCTCCGGATCCTCCGCCGTCTCCTCCTCGGGGTCCTCCGCCACATCATCCGCCGCAGCCGCATCGGGATCCTCCGCCAGTTCATCATGGCGCGAGCAAAACGCGCGCGCGCGGTCGGCATCCGTCATCGTCTCCGTATACGCCGTTCCCTCGTACTCACAACCACTGTGCGCCAAATCCCCTGAGACCCGGCACAGCCGCACCCCACTGCTGCGCGTCGTGCGCGCCGGAGCCTTGCGAATCTCAGGCATCGGGTAGCCGCGCTGCTCCGCGCAGCGCATGGCCGCCACCCACAGCGGTAGCGCCAAGGTGCCGCCGTACGCCTTCTCCGCAATCTTCACCGGGCGGTCGAAGCCCACCCAAACCGCCGCCGTCAACTCCCCCGTAAACCCGCAAAACCAGGCATTCTTGTAGCCGTTCGTGGTGCCCGTCTTGCCGCCGCAGGGGCGTGTAAAGCCCAACTTCTGCGTGCGCCCCGCCGTGCCGCCCGGCTTGGTAATCTGCTGCAAAATCGCGCTGACCGCATTCGCCGTGCGTTGCGAAAACACGCGGCGCGCGCTCGGGCGGTGCTCCCAAATCACATGCCCGCGCGCATCGGTGATGCGCGTAATGATATGCGGCGTGGGGCGCACGCCCCCATTGGCAAACACCGTGTAAGCCGCCGCCACCTCCACCGGGCTCGCCTCCCAAGTGCCCAAATAAATCGTGGGTCCCGGCGGACGGCTCGGACGCGGAAACCCCGCCAGCAACGCGCTATTGACCACATTCTGCAAGCCCGCGCGGTTGCCCGCCCGCACCGACATCGTGTTGCGGCTCTTCAGCAGCCCCCAGGCGGCGGGGTGCACCCCCGTGAAGCGCCCGTCCGAATTGCCCGGGCTCCATCGCTTGCCGCCCTGAATCTCCCCGGGCAGGATGCGCCCGTCCGACAGGGGCGTCTGCGGCCCCGCCCCACGCTCAAAGAAGGTCGCGTAGACCAACGGCTTAAAAATCGACCCCACCTGGCGACGGCTCTGCTGCGCCCGGTTCAAGCGCGACTCCTGCGCGCTGCGCCCGCCGACCACCGCCAGCAGCGCCCCCGTCGCGTTGTCGATGACCGCCGCCGCCGCCTGCACATACTGCGGGCGCAAATTCTCCTGCTGCTCCGGGGGCAGCGCGGCGCGCAGCGCACGGTACTGCGCGCGGGTCTGGTGGCGATAGTGCGGCGATTTCTCCAGCAATGCCACCAACTGCGCGTCCAACGCCGCCATGATATCATCCTGCAAATCCAAATCGAGCGTCGTGTGCACCGTCAGGCCGCCCTCGTACACCGTCGCATCCTTGATGCGGCGCTCGCCGCTGTCCAGCAGGGTGAGCACATGGTCAATCTCGCTGCGCGCCAAATCCAGCGCATAATTGTCCGGCCCGCGCCACTGAGGCTTGCGGCAGCGAATGGGCTCGCGCAGGGCATCCTCGTACTGTCGACGCGTCAGCATGCCATGCTCCAGCATCAGCTTGAGCACCTTGTTGCGCTGCACCAGCGCCGCGCTCGGGCGGCGGTAGGGCGAAAACTCATTCGGACTGCAAATAATGCCCGCCAGCATCGCCGACTCCCCCGGCGTCAGGTCGCGCGGTTCCTTGTCGAAATAGCCGCGCGCCGCCGCCTTGAGCCCCAAAAAGGTGTGCCCGAAGAACACGCGGTTGATGTAGCAGAGCAGAATCGTCTCCTTGTCGTAGGTCGACTCGATGCGCCGCGCGAGCGCCATCTCCGTCAGCTTGGCATCGAAACTGCGTAGGCGGTGGTTGTAGGTGTTCTTGGCCAGCTGCATGGTCAGGGTAGAGGCACCCTGCGTCGTGCGGTGGTGCTTGAAGACCTGCGCCGCCGCGCGCATCAGACCGCGGGGATCGATGCCGCCGTGCTTCCAGAACGAGCGATCCTCCTGAATAATCAGCGCATCGATGAACCAGCGCGGCACCTCCTCGTGCAGCTTGTCGATGCTGCGGCGGTTCTCGCCGTGCAGCGTGCCGATTTCCGCCCCCTTGCGGTCGAGCACCACCGTGCGCTCGGGCATGTGCAGCACGCGGGTGATGTCGTAGCGCCCCGCCTTGATGCCGTAGATGATGGCCAACACCAGCGCAAACACCGCGCCGACAAAGCTCAGACTCACCGCCAGACGAATCGGCCACAGCACCAACTTGGGCAGGTGCCGCGTCACAAACGCGATGAAGCGGAAGGGCAGCGTCAGCACCCGCCACAACGCCCCCAGGCAGCCCATGCCCCGGCGCGGCGGGCGGCGGAACTCGTTGAAGGGGTTTTCGTTGGGGTCGTAGGCATAGCGTGGGTAGTCGCGTGCGGGGCGCGGGCCGCCGAAGGCATCCTCCGGCGGCGGCGCGGGGGGCGGGGGCGCCGGAGCGGCCACGGGGGGCTCCTCCTCCGGCGCAGGCGGGCGCAACGTCGGCTGCACGCGCGCGCGCGGCGGTGCCTGCGGGCGCGCGTAGCGGGGCGCTGCCGCTGCGGCGGCGGGAGCGGGGGCATCGTCAGCTTTGTAGCGCGCGCACATCGGGTCGGGGAGTGGTCAGCGCACCATCAGGTACACAATCCGCTGACGGAAGCGCGGGTCATTGGCGGCAAAGCTGAGCACCAGGCGGTTGAGACACTTGCGCTCGGTCGTTTTGGGCGTGATGAGCACGCGATACTCGCGCCCACGGCGCAGTGTCTCGGTGCGGTAGTCAAAATCGCTGCCGTTGAGCCCCGCCTCCAGCACCGCCGTGACGGGAGAACCCGGCGGCAGGGTGATGCGCAGCTCCTGCGTTTGCGGAGCGCTGCCGCGCGCCCACAACAGGCTGCGGGCTGAGAGCTGCACCGCAAGCGGCACCTCAAAATGAATCGTCAGGCGCGTGGTTTGACCGTCGGAGGTACGGACATCCATCTGCTTGTCCACGGGCGCATCGAAGAGCGAGGTATCGGCCTCCACCAGCAGGCGCATGCCCTGCGGCGTGAGCCGCAGGCAGTCGCAGAGGGGCTTGGCGCGGGTGATGGTGCTGCCGTCGCCCGTCTCGAACACGATGGTGGCGCGCTGCTGACCGTAGCTCAGCGCGGCGCGTTGCTCCGTGCAGCGGAAGCCCGCCGCCGCCGGCAACGCCGCCAGCGCCGCAAGCCACACCGCCGCCGGCACGCCCCTCATGCGCCGCGCCCCTCCTTGCAGCAGCGCGGGGAAAAGAGGCTCACCAGCAAAAACAGCACCGCCGCCGTGCACACGCAGCTGTCCGCCACGTTAAACGAAGGCCAGTGGTAGCCCAGCGGCCACATCTCCGTGCGAATCCAGGGGAAGGAAAAGTCCAAGAAATCCACCACATAGCCGCGCGACAGGTTCTGCCAAAAGCTCAGCGCCTCCGCTCCGGGGCGGAAGAAGCCCTGCACGAGCCGATCGGCCATGTTGCCCAAAATCCCCGCCATGATGAGCGCCCAAGCCAGCTTGAGGACGCGCCCCGCGAAGTAGCCCCGGCGGTAGAGCAGCGAAAAGACCACCAGCGCCGCCACCTGCACCCCGAGGAAGAGGTAGGGCGCCCAGACCGTGCCGTTACCCGTGCCGAAGGCCACCCCCGTGTTGTGCACCCGCACCAGCGAGAAATGCAGCAGGGGGTTGTCCGCCAGCAGCGGCAGCACGCGCGGGGAATAGCCGAGCTCCCACACAAAGGGGAAGTTCAGCACGATGAGCCACTTGCTCAGCTGGTCGACCAGCACCAACAGCGCAATAAGCAGCACCAGCCACAGGAAACCGCGTCTCATAAGCAGGCAAGGGACTCAGCGGTGCAGCACCTCGTGGCAACGGGCGCAAAGCCCCTCCTCGTCCGCAGCGGGCTCGTAGCGGCGGCAGCGCGGGCACATGGACCACGGGCTCTTGGCGGCGGTCGCGGCAAGCGCCGCCGCGCCCTCCTGCAGCTCCAGCCCGGCGATGATGAAGAATTCCTTGGCAAATTCCGCATCGCGCAGCAGGCTCAGCACGCGCTCATCCTCGCCCTGCGGCAGGGTGAGCGTGACCACGGCCTCGTTGTTCTTGTTGAAGACCTTGGCCTTGACTTGCGCTTCGATGGCCACCTGGATGACGCTCTTGATGTGCTGCAGGCGCTCGAACACGGGCTCCCAGCCGGCATCGAAGGCGGGATCCGCCGTCGGGAAGTCCTGCTCGTGCACCGAGTCCGCATGCCCGGCGTGCTCCCAGGCCTCCTCCGCCGTGTAGACGAGGATGGGCGCCAGCAGCCGCACCAGCACATCGAACACGCGCGCCAGCGCAAACTGCTTGCTGATGCGGCGCGGGCTGTCCGCAGCATCGCAGTACAGGCTATCCTTAGTGATGTCGATGTAGAGCGCGGAGAGGTCGTTGGTGCAGAACTGGTTGATGGCCGTGAACACCTTGCGGAACTCGTAGGCCTCGTAGGCGGCGCGCACCTCGCGAATCAGGCGGTTGCTGCGCTCGAGAATCCAGGCATCCAACGGCGCGAGCTGCTCCGGACGCTGTACGCCGTCGTAGCCCTTGAGATTGGCCAGCAGAATGCGCAGCGTGTTGCGCAGGCGGCGGTAGGGATCCGTCACCTGGCGGAACAAATCCTCGCCGAAGGGCACCTCATTCTGCCAGTCCACCGAGGACACCCAGAGGCGCACGATGTCTGCGCCGTACTTCTCGTAAAAATACTTGGCATTGGTCGGCTTTTGGTAGGTACCCTGCGCGCTCTTGGAGAGCTTGCTGCGGTCCTGATTGACCACGAAGGCGTGGGTGAGCACCTGCTTGTAGGGAGCCACCCCGCGCCATGCACAAGAAAGCATGAGCGAGCTCTGGAACCAGCCGCGGTGCTGGTCAGTCGCCTCCAGATACACATCGGCGGGGGCGCGCAGCTCCGGGTGATTCTCCAACACCGCCACGTGCGAGCAGCCGGAATCAATCCACACATCCAGCGTGTCCTTGCCCTTGCGCAGCCCGGCGGGCAGCCCCAGACGCTCGCAGAGCTCGGCGTCGGAGAGCTCGAACCAGATGTTCGTACCGTGCTGCTCCACGAGGTCGGCCACGCGGCGAATCACCGCCGCATCCAGCAGCGGCTTGTCCTCCGCATCGTAGAACACGGGCAGCGGCACGCCCCAGGTGCGCTGGCGGCTGATGCACCAGTCGGGGCGCGTCTCCACCGTGCCGGCAATGCGGTTGCGCCCCCACGCGGGAATCCACTGCGTCTTGTCGATTTCGCGCAGCGCCAGCGGGCGCAGCTTGTCCATGCTGATGAAGAATTGTTTGACCGCACGGAAGATGATGGGGGTCTTGGAGCGCCAGCAGTGCGGGTACTGGTGCGTAAACTCCTCGCGCCCCAGCAGCGCGCCGCGCGCCGTCAGCATGTCGATAACCGCCTCGTTGCTCGCGAACACATGCTTGCCCACCAGCTCGGGCACGCCGCACTCGGCGGTGTAGCAGCCGTCGTCATCCACGGGGGAAAGCACGGGCAACCCGTACTGCATGCCCGCGATGTAGTCGTCCGCGCCGTGCCCCGGGGCGATGTGCACCGCGCCCGTGCCTGTGTCCAGCGTCACATACTCCGCGTTGATGATGAGCGAATCGCGGTCGAGGAAGGGGTGGCGCGCTACGGCGCGCTCCAGCTCGCGCCCGTAGAAGCTGCCCAGCTCCTCCCTCAGCACCCAGCCGGTCTTGGCCGTGAAGGTCTCGATGAGCTCGCGCACCACGATCAGCGTCTTTTCCGCACCATCCTTGGCGTAGCGACCGATGACGTAGCGGTAGTCCGGGTGCAGCGCGATCGCGAGGTTGCTCGGCAGGGTCCAGGGAGTCGTTGTCCAAATAACCATCGAGCAGTCGTGCCCCTGCACGGGCTGCGCCATGGGGAAGGCCACGAACACCGAGGTCGCCGTGTCCTCCATGTACTCCACCTCGGCCTCGGCCAGCGCCGTGTGGTGCGCGTAGCTCCACTGCACGGGCTTGAGGCTCTGGTACACCGCGCCGCTCTCCACCAGCTTGGCGAAGACGCGCAGGATGTGGCACTCATACTCGGGCAGCATGGTGATGTAGGGGTGGAACCAGTCACCGAAAATGCCCAGGCGACGGAAGGAGAGGCGCTGCTGGTCGATGTAGCCCAGCGCGAACTCCGCGCAACGCTTGCGGATTTCCGCGGGCTCCAGCCCCTGAAATTCCTTGACGACCTTAGCCTCGATGGGCAGGCCGTGGCAGTCCCAGCCCGGCACAAAGGGGGCGTAGTAGCCCGCCATGGTCTTGCTCTTGATAATCAGATCCTTGAGAATCTTGTTGAGCCCCGTACCCATGTGCACATCGCCGTTGGCGAAGGGGGGGCCGTCGTGCAGCACAAAGAGGGGAGCCCCCTGCGCCTTGCGCCGCGCGGTAATTCGCTCATAAAGCTTTCCGTTCTCCCATTGTTCGAGACGGAGGGGTTCCTTCTTCGTGAGGTCACCGCGCATGGGGAAGGCGGTGTCGGGCAGGAAGAGGGTATCCTTGTAGCTTTTGGCAGAATTGTTCATACGCGCGCGACCATAGCGTGTACACCGCCGAAAGTCAAGGCGCGAATGAGTCAGTGGTCCTCCAACTCAATGCCGAAGAGCGCCCCGAGAGCGCCCCAATCCGCCTCGGCGGTGTCGGGCGGGGGATCGGCGGGGCGCAGCAGGCGCTGAGGGTCGACCTGCCGCAGGGTGAAGAGCAGTTCAGGTGCCTCATCCAGCAGGCAGCCGAGGGCGTAGAGCACCGCCGCCTCGTGCGGGCAGGGCTCGGCCCAATCCGGGCAGCTGCAGCTCATGTGCCAATCGCGCCGCTCGGGCAGCAGCCCCGTCTCGGGCGCACAGAGCTGCTCGGCCAGCGCGGCATCCACCCGCCCCTCCAACAGCGCGAGGTGCGATTCCACCCGCCCCTGGCAAGCCGCCGCCAACGCCGCCGTGCGCTCCGCGTCGAGCGCATCGACCCGCAGCTGCACCTCGCAGAGTTCCTCGCCGCTCACCAGTGCCTCGGCGCACCCGGGCGCCACGCGCAGATCCAGCACGCCACCGTGGCGCAGCAAGCTGCGCCCGGGCGCCAGACAACAGCCGCACTGCTCCTCCTGCGCCAGCTGTCGCATCCAAGCCCGCGCCCAGAACTGCCGCGCCAGCGCCCGCCCCTTGCCGCGCACGGGGTGCAGCTCCGCCCCCGCCGCGCGCAGCTCAGCCGCGCGCTGCTCCGCCAAGCGGGCGCGATCCGACGCGCGCATCCTCGGGCTCTCCTCGCCATCCATCGCCGCCCATTGTAGCGCAGCCGCCGCCAAAAGCAAGCGGGGAATGGCGCGCCCTGTGCGCAACGTGATACAAGCCCCCGCGCTTTGCGCTTGCGGCGGCGGGTGTCCTTTGCTATCATGCGGGGCATGAGGACACGCACCCTTTGTCTGTTGTTCGCCCTGCTCGGCGCGCTGCCGCTCGCGGCGCTGACCCCCGAGGCCGACAGCGCCCGCGAAGCCGCCCGCCAATACGGCGCCGCCGTGCGCAACTGCGACCTGAACTGGGCGCTGGACTCCATGTACCCGCCCCTGCGGCGCACCTACGCCGACCAGCTGGGCGCGCGCCGCCAGAGCGAGGCGGACAAGGCGCAGCTCTTCACCGGAACGCGGGCAGAGAGCGCCGCCGAGAACCGAGAGCGCCGCGAAGCCAACGAAAAGGCGCTGCGGCAGCAGTACGCCAAGATGAGCAAAGCCATGCGCGACTCCGGCATGCGCATCGAGAGCTACAGCGTGGGCGCGCCGACCGCCGAATACCTCGTCACCCCGCCCATGAGCATGGTCAACGCCGTGCGCCGTGATACAAAAGGCACCGTACGCGCGGAAAACCTCACCGCCAACGGCGACTGCAGCCGCATCGTCATCCTGCCGACCACGCTGGTCATCAGCCTGCCTGCGGCCGACGGCAACCGCCGCCGCATCGAGCGCCGCCACTACATCTACGCCATCCGCGACGAGCAGATTACCGACAAGGGGCGCGCCCGCGGCACTGCCCTGAAGAAATGGTACTTTGCTGACGGCAACACCGATATCACCACCATGCGCACCTTCTTCCCCGACCTGCCCACGCGCCTGCAACTGCCGACCTGCGGCGAGCGCGAACTCTAAGCCCCGCCGCCGCCCGTGGGACAGCTGCTCACCCAAACCCTCGCCGATTTCTCCGCCACCGGCCTGCTCTCGGGTGCGCGCGGCTTTGAGTTCCGCCCCCAGCAGCAGGAGATGGCCGCCGCCGTGGCCCGCACGCTGGAGGAGGAGGGTGCCCTGCTGGTGGAGGCCGGCACGGGGGTGGGCAAATCCCTGGCCTACCTCATCCCCGCCGTGCGCTTTGCGCTGGAGCACAACCGCAAGGCGGTCATCTCCACCCACACCATCAACCTGCAGGAGCAGCTCTTCCACAAGGACCTGCCCACCGTGGCCAAGGCGCTGGGCACGCCCTTTGCCGCCGCCCTGCTCAAGGGGCGCGCCAACTACCTGTGCCGCACGCGCCTGCGCCGCGCGCTGGAGCAGAGCCGCGACCTCTTCAACCAGCAGGAAACCCGCCAGTTGCACGACCTGCTGGCCTGGTCGCGCGGGCAGCACGAGGGCACGCTGGCCGACCTGCCCCCGGAGCTGGACATCTCCCCCAAGGTCTGGGCTCAGGTGTGCAGCGAGAGCCACATCTGCACCCTGCGCAACTGCGGGCCAGACTGCCCCTACCAGGCCGCCCGCCGCCGCGTGCAGGACGCGCAGGTGGTGGTGCTCAACCACACGCTCTTTTTCGGGCTGCTGGCGCTGGCCGACGAGATGCTCGAGGCGGGCGAGGCTCCCCCCGAGGGTTTTGTGTTTCCCGGCGATTTTGTGATTCTCGACGAGGCGCACACCATCGAAACCGTGGCCGCCAACCAGCTGGGGCTCTGCCTGGGCGAGGCCGAGCTGGGCTACGACCTGCTGCGCCTCTACAACCCGCGCACCCACAAGGGCAGCCTGCGCGCCGTGGCAAGCCCGCAGCTGCTGCAGCTCATCGAGGAGGCGCAGGATGCCGCCGCCGAGTTCTTCAGCAACGCGCGGGCGGACTGCCAACTCGATGCCCACCGAGGCACGGTGCGCCTGCGGCAACCCGGCTGGACGGAGAACATCCTCAGCCCCGCCCTGCAGCGCCTCTACGAGGAAATCCGCCGCATTGCCCACGCGCTGGAGGACGAGCAGGGGGACAGCGAGCTGACACGGCTGGAACTCACGGACACAGCGGCACGCATCACTGCCTATGCGGATGCGGCGCAGGAGCTCATCGCGCTCAGCCACAGCGACAACGCCGTCTACTGGGCCGAGAGCAGCGGCAGCGAGGGGCGCGCCACTACCCTGCGCAGCGCGCTTATCAACGTCGCACCTGTGCTGCGCGACAAGCTCTTCGAGGCGGGGCGCAGCTGCATCTGCGCCAGCGCCACCCTCTCCGCCGGCGAGCGAAGCATGGACTATTTTGCCGGACGCGTGGGGGCGGAGAGCGCCGCCGCGCTGCGCATCGGCAGCCCCTTTGACTTTGCGCGGCAAATGCGCATCATCGTGGCGCGCAGCATGCCCCCGCCCCCGCCGCAGAGCGAGGAGGAGCCCTACGCCACCGCCCTCTGCGCGCAGATTATGCAGATGCTGCATGAATCGCAGGGGCGCGCCTTTGTGCTCTTCACGAGCTACCGCCTCCTGCGCGACCAGGCGGCGCGGCTGCGCCCCCTCTGCCTAGCGCAGGGCTGGCCGCTGCTGGTGCAGGGCGACGGTCTGAGCCGCAGCCAAATGCTCAGCCGCTTCAAGGAGCACATCGGCAGTGTATTACTGGGCACGGACAGCTTTTGGACGGGGGTGGATGTGCCGGGCGAGGCGCTCTCCAACGTCATCGTCACGCGCATTCCCTTTGAATCTCCAAGCAACCCGCTGACGGAAGCGCGCATGGAAGACATCCGCGCGCGCGGCGGCAACCCCTTCCGCGACTACAGCCTGCCCGAGGCCATCCTCAAGTTCCGCCAAGGCATCGGGCGGCTCATCCGCTCCAAGAGCGACACGGGGATGGTCTGCCTGCTCGACTCGCGCATCACGGGCAAGTTCTACGGCGCGCGCTTCCTGCAAGCCCTCCCCCGCGAAGCCCCGCGCGAGTTCCGCTGAGCTCCGGCTTTCTGCGCGGCACTCCGCCCTTGACAAGTTGGGTAACAGCCTGTATCCTGCGCGCCGTTCTATGGGCAATGTCCGGGCAGAAGTCATCAGCGGTGTCAAATGGGGAGCCATCCAAAAACTCACCCTGCAGCCGGTTCAGTTTGTCTACGGCGTCGTTTTAGCTCGCCTCATCAGCCCGGAAGATTTTGGTATTTTGGCGCTCACCGGCTTCTTCTTTGCCATCGCAGCTCAGCTGCAAAGCTGCGGTCTCGGTGCCGCCCTCATCCGCAAACAAGACCGCACCGAGGCTGATTGCTCCACCATGTTCTGGTTCAACACAGCGGCCTCGCTGCTGTTCTCCACCCTGCTGTTTGCCGCAGCGCCGTGGTTTGCCGATTTTTTCCGCCAACCGCCTTTGGTCAATCTGACGCGCGTCTCGGCGCTGATGATGTTCCTCAATTCCACGGCAGGTGTACACACCGCCCTCTTCTCCGCCGTCCGCGACTTCAAAACTCCGGCCATCATCGGCATCATCAGCACGCTGATCCCCATGCCCTTCACCATCTGGTCCGCCTACCTCGGCTGGGGATACTGGGCACTCATGGTGCAAAGCGTGCTTTCCGGGCTCCTCAACTTGGTGCTGATTTGGTCGCTGTCGCCGTGGAAACCCAAGCTGCTGTGGTCGGGAGCTTCCTTCCGCAACCTGTTCCCATTCGGCATCAGGCTGACGCTCAGCGGACTACTGACGGTGTTCTATCTGGAGTCACGCCGCCTGCTCATCGGCAAATTCTATTCTGCGGCGAGCTTAGGCAATTTCAATCGGGGCTTTTCGCTGGTTGCCATGCCCGAATCGCTCATCAGCGGCATGCTCGGGGGAGTCATCTACCCGGTACTTTCCGCCATCCAGACGGATGAGGAGCGATTGCTGCACGTGTACCGCAAATACATCCGACTCAACAACATTGTCTCCCAATTCATCATGCTGACGCTGGCCTGCAACGCCCGCGCCATCATCCTGCTGCTCTACGGTCCGGCCTGGGAAGAGGCTGTCCTCTACGCACAGCTCATCTGCATCGGCACCTCCATCAATGCCTTAGCAAGCATCAACAGCAATCTGTACATGGTCAAGGGCCGAACAGACATCATTCTCAAGACCTCCGTCATCCTGCGCGTCCTGAGCCTGTCCGCCATGTTCGCCGCCGCCTTCATCAGCGTGGTGGCCATCTGCTGGGCCGCTGTGTTCAGTTCGGTCTTGTGGTGCGTCCTGTCATTCCACTACACCGCGCAAATCAGCCGCCTGACCTGGTGGAAACAGTGCACAGACTTTGCCCCCTACGTCAGCAGCGCTCTGCTGGCCAATCTCCCGGCGCTGCTGCTGACCACTGTACCGATGGCACCCTACCTGCACCTGCTGCTCGCCCTCCCCTGCTCCGCCGGCATCTATTGGTTGCTGCTCCGCAAGGATGCGCTCATGGGCGAACTGCTGCTGCTCCTCAAGACGCGGCTGCTCCGCCTCATCTCCAAGCAATCACCCGACGCAGCAGCCTGAGCGGAAGCCGCCGCCATCTGCCCTCCAGGCAGAATAGCATCGCGGGAGCAAACATTCTGACATGCGGCACAACCGATGCAGTCCTGAACAAGCTCCCTTAAATCATCCCGGTGAAGTGCCCTCTTCATAAGCATGTATGTCCGAAGAAACATATACATCATTTTCAATGCTTGAATAGGTAATCTTATTGATTATCAATGCATAAAAACCTTACTGAGAACATATCCCCAATGACGAATTTTATCTTGCTACAGCATTGAGAATGCTGTACGATTGCTGCGTGGCTGCCTCATCACCCCTTGCGTCCGACACCCTGCAACAACGGGTTCCGCACTGTTGCGGTTGCGCTGCCTGTGCCAACGCCTGCCCGAGCCATGCCATCTCCATGGTTGTGAGCCACGAGGGCTTTTACCGCCCGAGCATCAACGAGCAAACCTGCATCGGCTGCCACCGCTGCCTGCACACCTGTCCCCTGCTCGACGAGGAAGCGCGGCGGCGAGCCCAAGCTCCGCGTGAACGACATCTTTTCCGCTACGGCTGGATCACCGATCCTGAGCTGCGCCGCGAATCATCCGGCGGGGGGCTTTTCTCTGCTCTGGCACTCGCCGTGCTGTCCAGGGGTGGCTGCGTGTTCGGGGTGGTCATGGGGGACGACCTGCGTCCCTACCACACCAAGGCCGAAAACGCCGCTGAGTTGCAAGCCATGCGCGGCTCCAAATATCTTCCCTCCCGCGTTGGCGATATCTACCGCGAGCTGCGCCGCGAACTCCGAAGCGGGCGGCAAGTCTTGTTCAGCGGGGTTCCCTGCCAGATAGGTGGCCTGTTGGCCTACCTGGGCTACAAACGCCCGCCGAATCTGCTGCTGGTCGACATCGTCTGCCACGGGGTTCCCTCGCTACACCTGTGGGATTGTTATCTGCACGAGGAGCAACAGAAACGCCACGCGCCCGGCGCGCCGCGCTCCGTCTCCTTTCGCGATAAGAGCTCGGGGTGGAACCACTACGGCTACAGCATCCGCAAGGATTGGGGCGCGGGCGATGTGCAGTACACGCAGCAGGGGCAAGACGCCTTCATGCGCGCCTTTCTGTCAAACATGTTTCTCAGCAAGGCCTGCTACAACTGCCGCTATCAGGGTCTTGCGGGCAAGTTGTCCGACATCACGCTGGGCGATGCCTGGGGGATCTGGGAGGAACTGCCGGAGGAACAATGCGCACCGGGCGTCTCGCTAGCCGTCATCCACACCGAGGCGGGTGAAGCGCTGTGCCGTGAGCTCAGCGGCCCGGTGCTCGAACCCCGCAGCCCGGAGCAGTCGCTGCGGCACAACCCCTCACTGGCGCGGGCAGCTGTGCGCCCGGCGGCCGCATCCTCCATGCGCCGAAAACTCTTCTCTGCCAAGCCGTGCCGACTCTCCCTGGAGAAGCTCCTGCGCCGAATAACACCGGGCAGACTCCGCACACGCCTCCGCAACCTGCTGCGTCGCTGGCTCAATACATGTCGGCAGGGCAGCGCCGGACTTCCCTGAGTCGGCATTCAGGAACACATCTTATGCCACAGCACCTGCAAACGCTGTCGGCATGCCCGGCGCTTGCGGCGACTCTCGGCAGAAAAACCACTCCGCAGCAGATGGTACCCCCAGCGCAGGCTCGTGCGCCCCATCTCCCGAACGAGGGAGTATCGGATCTGACGACGTTCCGCGCGCGCCCTTGCTTGGTCGTAAACAAAGGGGACATCCGCCCTCGGAATCGGCGTGCGGAGTGCTTGGGCAAGGAACGCACGTGTCCGGCAGATATGCTCCTCCAAGACCGGGACAATGGCCTCATAAGATACCGGTCGTCGGCAGGCTTCGAGAATGCGGGGCAGCGTTTCGTCCGCATGCTGTAACAGAGCCTCCTCGCCAAACAGGGGGA
Organism: uncultured bacterium; assembly: GCA_945831585.1. Classification (GTDB taxonomy): domain Bacteria; phylum Verrucomicrobiota; class Verrucomicrobiia; order Verrucomicrobiales; family Akkermansiaceae; genus Akkermansia. The sequence continues at coordinate 16,102 of CAMACY010000034.1, forward strand.
AATCGGCCTGCAAGAGTTGCAGCAATGACGGCAAGCGCTCCCCGCCCCTCGACTCAACTTGAAACAACACGAGAGGTCTGCGAAAAATGATGGCAAAACAAGCCACATGAAAACTGTCCGTCACGACCACCTGTGCATGGCGAATACTCATGAGCCAATCCGTGACCTCCTCCCCCTGCAAGAGATGCACGGGCGACAGCCCCTCCTCCTGCAAGGCCGTCGCCACACGATGCGCCATAGAGACATAAGCACGATGCAGCACGCAGAAGACGGCGTAGGAATCCGGCAACACACGCTGACTTTCGCCTGCTAACGTTTCCCATTCCCGACCGGAGAGCAGAAACACCGGATCGAACACCTGCACGGCAGGCACCCCATAGACATCCCGGCAGATCGCGACGCCCCCCGTCTCCCGCACCGAAATCGCCTGAAAACGTTGCAACGCCGCCCGGCGTTGCCGGATAAATTCGGCGGGGGCCATACTGTGATCAGCGCTGCCGAAGCTGGCCGCCATCGCCAGCCGGCGCACGTGAGACGGCAACTCGGCAAAATCGAACATCTCCCGTTGCGTAATCAGACCGCAACCCCATGTCGGTTGGTAAGCCCACACCTGATCACTACCGACAATAAACGTTTCATAGCGGCGAGCCAGCAGAACCATATCCGCCGGACCGCAAACCCGACGCGACCACGACAAATGCCGCTTACCGAAACGCCAAAAAGCACCATCACCCACCGGCCAACCGAAATAATAAACGTGCCGACGATTCATGATGTCGGCTCGGTACCCCCATTGCAGACATTGCCTGCGAAGCGCATAGGCCGTCAGATTCGCTCCGTAGTTCCCACACCCCGCAAAATTCAAAATCACGACACCCTTCGCTCTCGCTGCCTCATCCTCGACATCCGAGCCCCGATCCCGGCACTGCGGAAGGTCTCCGGACCATCGCCGCACCCACGGCAGCCCGGGATACGCCTTCCCCAGGCAAAACAAAAAGAAACCCATGCGCCCGACACGCAGAAATTGCCGGGCTGCGGCAAGGAGCAGCTTGCGACGGCGCTGCGGCTCAATGCGCGCCAAACGCCACGACAAATGAGCCGTGAGGCGAGCCAAGAGCGCCCGTTGCATCTTCTTCATGCGGTCAGGCGAGCAGCGAGGCTCGAGCCAATCCAACAGCATCAACGGCTCACAAAACATCCGCAGCAACGCCGGATCCTCCATCTGCTTCCACCGTTCATACAGAGAATCCGTCACTCCGGGCTCAACCCGGTACTTGTAGAGCTGTTGCCAACGTTCGGTACCGCACGAACGGCACATCATCACATAAGCCAGCACGAAAAACAAATCCGCCCCCACCTGCACCTCCTCGAAAAAACGCAGATGGTGGCGCTCGATGAGCTCCCGCCGAAAAACCTTGCCCCATACCGTGTGCTGAATCCTCGCCAAGCAGGCATCATCTGCCGGGTCATGGGCCACCTCCTCCGACAAAACAGGCTCTGCAGCCTCAAGCGATTCCTGGGCGCCATGCGATGCCCCGAAACAAAGGAGCTCAAGCTCCCTTTCCCGCAAGCAGCGACTCAACATCTCCAACGCCTCCACAGCCAGAAAATCACCCGCATCAACAAACAGAATGTAGCGCCCGCGCGCCACATCAAGCCCGCGATTCCGGGCGGCCGCAACACCCCGATTCTTCTGGCTCAACACCCGGAAGCGGTCATCCCGCGCGGCATATTGGCGCAACATGTCGGGGCTTGCATCCTGAGAACCATCATCGACACAAATAGCCTCCCAATCGGCAAAGCTCTGTGTCCTGATGGATTCCAAACACTGCCCCAAATAGGCGGCTGCATTGTACACAGGGACAATCACCGTAAACAACGGACATTCACGTACAGGCTCGCAAAAAAGATCAGCGCACATCACCCAATTTTCGTATTTAATGATTCTCCATTTCTTGAAATATGCTCAAGCCCACGAGATACCGCCCGAAGCAAGCCCCCCCCCAACGCTCCCACGGCTCAGTGTACAACAACGCATTCTCCCCGTCAAGTGCGTATTCCCTAAGCAAGAACGTCACTCATTCAGCATTTTTTCATCCCCCTCATCGAAAAAAGTCTTGCCAAGAGCTCTGCGTTCGCTATAATAACCCCGCTTCTCTCTCAGAGAGAGGCGCAAGACAAAATCTGTCGCGGATGTAGCTCAGTGGTAGAGCGCAACCTTGCCAAGGTTGATGTCGTGGGTTCGAGTCCCATCATCCGCTTGACTGCAAAAAGCCTCGGGCACCAGCCCGGGGCTTTTTGTCTGTCAAAGATGATGCAGCCAACGGCCATCATCAACCTTGCCATGGTTGATGTCGTGGGCTGGGAAGCGCGGTGCGCTTCCCAGCCCCTGCGCCGCCGAGACACCTCTCGGCGGGCACCGCGGCTGCGGAGCAGACGCGGCGCAGGGGGCGGCCCCGGAGGGGGAGTCCCATCATCCGCTTGACTGCAAGAAGCCTCGGGCACCAGCCCGGGGCTTTTTGTCTGTCAAAGATGATGCAGCCAACGACCATCATCAACCTTGCCATGGTTGATGTCGTGGGCGCGGCTCAGCGGGCGCGGATTTCCATCAGCAGCTGCGCGTTGCCGGGACAGCGGCGGAGGAAGTAGAGCAGGCGCTCCATCGCATCCTGCGGCTTGAGGTTGGCCAGACCGCGGCGGATGAGACGCACTTTCTCCAGCATGAGCTCAGGGAGGATGAGCTCCTCGCGGCGGGTGCCGCTCTTGAGGATGTCGACTGCGGGGTAGATGTACATCTCCGCGATGCGGCGGTTAAGCACGAGCTCCATGTTGCCCGTGCCCTTGAACTCTTGGAAGATGAGCTCGTCCATGCGGCTGTTCGTCTCGATGAGGGCGGTAGCCAGGATGGTGAGCGAGCCGGCATTGCGGGTGTTGCGGGCGGCGGCGAACAGGCGGCGCGGTGTTTCCAGCGCGCGGGCATCGATACCGCCGCTCATGGTGCGCCCGCTGCCGCGCTCGGCGTTGTTGTAGGCGCGCGCCAGGCGAGTGATGCTGTCCATGAGGATGAGGACGTGGCGCCCGGCCTCGACCAGGCGTTTGGCGCGCTCGATGGCCATCTCGGCCATGCGGCAGTGCTCACGCACGCCGCTGTCGTTGCTGGAGGCAAAGATTTCCACCCCGGGCAGGGAGCGCCGGAACTCGGTAACCTCCTCGGGGCGCTCGTCGACCAGCAGGAGCATGAGGTGCAGATCCTCGGCGTAGTTCTCCCGGGCACCCTCGGCAATGTGCATGAGCAGCGTGGTTTTGCCCGTGCGCGGCGGCGCGACGATGAGCCCGCGCTGGCCGCGCGCTACGGGGGCCACAAGGTCGAGGGTGCGGGTGGTGTAGCGCCCGGGGGTGGTCTCAAAGGCGAGGCGGTGCGTGGGGTTGACGGCGCGCAGATCCTCGAAATGGGGGTTGGCAGCGGCTTGCTCGGGGCTTTGGCCGTTGACCTCGCTGACGGAGATGAGCTGGTGGCCGCGCTCGTAGCGCTGCGCCATGCCGCTGAGCTGCACGTAGGGGCGCAGGTGGTAGCGGGCAATGAGATCCTCGGGGACGTAAACGGCGCTGTCAGAGGGGGCCCAGTTGTTATCAGCCGTGCGGATAAAGCCGAATCCTTTGGGGGTGATTTCGAGGATGCCGGTGAGGGGTTCGGGGTCGCCGACGGGCATGTAGGCGCGCGTGGGCTGCTGCGGGGCTGCTGCGGTCTGCGGCCGGTTCCAACGCTCATTGCCGCGCGGGCGGCGGTTGCGGAAGCGCTTGTTGCCGCCCTTGTTGCCGGGCGCTGCCGCCTCGCTTCCCTCACCCGCCGGGCGGGGGGGGCTGTTGCGGCGCACGCGGTAGCGGGTGCGCCCGGTGTGGGGGGGGGGCTGCGCCGGGGCGC
>CAMACY010000035.1 GCA_945831585.1 uncultured bacterium
GTGCCTAAAATGAAGTTGTTTTCGCTTTGTCGCATTTAGTCTTGCAATTCAGCTTCATGACAAAAAAAGCCCTGTCGCGCGCGCCTGCGGGCGCGCCCCGGAGCTTTTTTTGCTCGCTATGCACGCGCGTCTGTGTTAAAACGGCTGCGTTATGGCAACACCTCCCTTTGTGTATCAGGAAATGTTCCCCATGGGGGAAGATACGACCCAGTACCGTCTGCTCACCAAGGATTATGTGAGTCTCGGTGAGTTTGAGGGCAAACCCATGCTCAAGGTTGCACCCGAGGGGCTGCGCCTGCTGGCCGAAACCGCTTGGCATGACGTTGCCTTCTACCTGCGCCCGGAGCACCTGAAGCAGGTGCAGGCTATTCTCTCCGACCCCGAAGCTTCGGAGAACGACAAGAGCGTGGCGCTCACCCTGCTGCGCAACGCCGAGGTGGCCGCCATGGGTGTGCTGCCCCTGTGCCAGGACACGGGCACCGCCATCTGCGTGGGCAAGAAGGGGCAGCAGGTCTGGACGGGCTGCGACGATGCCGAGCAGATTTCCCGCGGCGCCTACGACTGCTACACCAAGAACAACCTGCGCTACAGCCAGAACGTGGCGCTGGACATGTACCGCGAAATCAACACGCGCACCAATCTGCCCGCCCAAATCGACCTCTTTGCCACCGACCACGGCATGGAGTACAGCTTCCTCTTCATCGCCAAGGGCGGCGGTTCGGCGAACAAGACCTACCTCTACCAAGAGACAAAGGCGCTGCTCAACCCCGAGTCGCTCAAGAAGTTCATGGTGCAGAAGATGAGCACGCTGGGCACGGCGGCCTGCCCGCCCTACCATGTGGCCTTCGTCGTGGGCGGCACGAGCGCCGAGCTCTGCCTCAAGACGGTGAAGCTGGCCTCCACCAAATACTACGACAGCCTGCCCACCAGCGGCAACGAGCACGGGCGCGCCTTCCGCGACCTCGAGCTGGAGGCCGAGCTGAAGAAAGAGGCCGAAAAGCTGGGGCTGGGTGCCCAGTTCGGCGGCAAGTGGTTCGCTCTGGATGTGCGTGTGGTGCGCCTGCCGCGCCATGGTGCCTCCTGCCCCGTGGCGCTGGGTGTCTCCTGCTCCGCCGACCGCAACTGCAAGGCCAAAATCACCCCCGAGGGTATTTTCATCGAGGAGCTGGAGTACGACCCGGGCAAGTACATCCCCGCCGAGCTGCGCGAGACGAAGAGCGCGGGCGTGCCCATCGACCTCGACCGCCCCATGAGCGAGGTGCTGGCCGAGCTCTCGAAGTACCCCGTCAAGACGCGGCTCTCGCTCACGGGCACCATCATCGTGGGGCGCGACATTGCCCACGCCAAACTCAAGGAGCTGCTGGACGCGGGCAAGGAGCTGCCGCAATACATCAAAGACCACCCCATCTACTACGCCGGTCCTGCCAAGACGCCCGAGGGTTACCCCAGCGGATCCTTCGGTCCCACCACGGCCGGGCGCATGGATCCCTATGTGGAGCTCTTCCAGAGCCACGGCGGCAGCATGATCATGATTGCCAAGGGCAACCGCGCGCAGTGCGTCACGGATGCCTGCCAAAAGTTCGGCGGCTTCTACCTCGGCTCCATCGGCGGCGTGGCAGCCGACCTCGCCAAGAACTGCATCACAAGCATCGAATGCGTGGAATACCCCGAACTGGGTATGGAAGCCATTTGGAAAATCACGGTCAAGGACTTCCCCGCCTACATCCTGGTGGATGACAAGGGCAACGACTTCTTTGCCGACATCCGCGCGCACTGGAGCTGCGGCGCTTGCGCACACTAAAGCCTCCCCCTGCCCGCCCCACACCCGTGGGGCGGGCGACACCTCCTCAGGAGCCCCTCCCCATGAGCCCCAAACTGCAAACGTTCTGTCAGCGCCTGTTCAGCACCATCATCCTGCTCTCTCTGCTGAGCGGAGCGGTGTGGTGGAACGAGCCCATCGGCTATGCCGTTCTGATTGCCCTCTTCTGCAACCTCACCACCTGGGAGTGGTTCCGCATGCTCAAGGGCAGCGGTGCCAACCGCGGGCTCGTCCTCATCGGCGGCATGGTCTACCCGTGGATCATGCTCAGCACCGTCCTGATGCGGCGAAGCGGAGCCACATGGTGCCTGACTCTGGCGGTGGGGCTGCTCGTTGTCTACGCGTTTATCGCGTTCCTCGGCGAACTGTTCCGCATGGATTATCGCGGGCGCAGCGGTGCCGAGGCGCTCAAATCCATGGGGCTCACCCTGCTGAGCTTTATCTACCCCGGCTGGCTCTTCTGCTTTGCCTTCAAAGCCCTGCTCATCCACGACATTTCCATATTGCTCTGGTTGATTCTCTTCACCAAGATGAGCGACATCTGGGCCTATTGCTGCGGTGTGCTGCTCGGACGGCGCTTCATCAAGCGCCCCTTCAGCCCCGTCGTCTCGCCCAAGAAATCGTGGGAGGGCATCATCGGCTCCTACATCATCACCCTCACGGCGGGCTACTTCCTCGCCAAGTACATGCTTGAGCTGCCATCAAGCCACGCTTTCCTGTTCTCGTTCTGGGTGTTCGGCACCCTGCTCTTCATCCTCTCCGTCGCCGGAGATTTAGCCGGCTCGCTCATCAAACGCGGTGTAGCAGTCAAGGACAGCGGCTCGCTGCTGCCGGGCATCGGCGGCATCTTCGACCTCATCGATTCCCCGGCCTTCACCATGGCGTTTTCCTGGGCTGTTTGCCCGCTCGTTTGCCCGCTCATCAGTGTGTTCCTCTAATCCCATGGTGCCCCCCGTTCCCCTGCTCATTAACCCCAAGGCGGGCAGTCTCTTCCGCTCGGGGCTCAAGGCCTGGCTCGATGAGCACCGAGCCGACTTCCGCATCATCGGCACCAAGAGCGCAGACGACCTGAGGGCGCAGGCTCGCGCGCTGGCCGAGAGCGGCGAACCCGTGGTCGCCGTGGCAGGCGGCGACGGCACCCTCATGAATGCGGCACAGGGGCTCATCGGCACGCCGAGCGCGCTGGGCATCATCCCCTGCGGCACCATGAATGTCTTTGCGCGTGAGATGGGCATCGGATCGCGCCGCTTCGACCTGGCACTAGAAGCCATCCGCGACAGCGTGCGGCAGTCGGTCGACATCTTCACCGTCAACGGGCGCCCCTTCCTCCAAATGGCGGGCTTTGGCCCCGATGCGCGCATCATCCAGCTCATCACGCCCAAGCTCAAGCGGCGCCTCGGTGCGGCGGCGCACATCATCACCGCCATCCGCGTGGCCGTGGAACACCATCCCCTCATGGAGCTAAGCCTGCCGAACGGTGAGGTACTGCACGCCACACAGCTCATCCTCGGCAACGGCAAACGCTACGGCGGTGCCGCGCATCTCTTTGCCGATGCCAGCTACAACGATGGTCTGCTCGATGCCGCCATCATCCAGCTGGAGAGCATCGGGATTCTGTACGAGGTCATCACCTACATGCTGCACCGGGGCGCCACCATGCGCAACACCACCGATTTCACCAAACTGCGCTGCATCGAGAGCTGCGACATCACGACCGAGGCCACGCTCCCCTACCAGCTCGACGGCGATTTCGCGGGGGTCATCCGCCCCGGCGAGACCGCCCATGTAGAAAAGCTCCCGCACCCGCTGCATGTCTGCGTGCTGCGCCATCCGGTGCCCATGAGCTCCTTCAGCCGCATGATGGCTCACCCCATGATCGAAGCCCTGCGCAGCAAGCTCGAGGAGCTGCGCGAGTTCTGAGCCGCCGCTCAGTGCAGCAAGCGCTGCAGCTCTGCGACGTCATGAACCAGCACGAGGTCGACCCCGCCGTCGCGCAGCTGCCGCGTCAGCCACGGCAGGGGCGCACCGGCGCTGCTCAGCATCACCGCCCGCCCCGTCCGGTTCCGCAAGGCTGCGGCCGCATCGGGCGATGTTCCCGCCGCGCATGCCACCATATCGAGCTCCGTCGGCAGGAGCTCCGCAGCCGCTCCCCCATCCGCAGGCAAGCGCAGCAGCAGGGGAAAACGCCTGCCGACCGCGCGGCGCAGCGCATGCATCACGCGGCTGAGCACGCGGGCGACATCGGGGCTCAGCGCCGACGCGCCCCGCGTCTGCAGCTCCAACGCATCGAAGCCCAAACGCCGAGCATCCGCCGCTGCGGCGGCGGCGAGCTCCGCCATCCGTTGCACCGCGCCGCGATTCGCCCCCGGTGGCAGCACCAACTCCAACCCGGCTGCCACGCGACAGGCTGAGCGATGCAGCGCGCGTAGCCACTGCTTCCATGCCCGCAGCTCCCGCCCGCCCAAGGGGCGCAGCTCCCCCGCTGCCCCCAGGGGGAACACCCCCTCGGCCAGCACCAGCCCCACCCCCTGTTCCGCCGCTCGGGCACAGAGCTCCGATGACTCCCCCGTGGGTGACACACAGCCCGGCGACATCACCACGCGGCTCGGCAGCCAAAGCAGGCGGTGCACCCAGGGAAACAACAAAAAATCGCGTTCACGACGACATAATTCTGAACGAATGCTCATAGATACGCATCATACCCCTTGCCCGCCGATGGTCTCAAGGAGTTAGAATAACCGTCATCCTGCGCCCGGATTGTCATATTACTGAGCACCGCGCACAGGACGCTTGACTCCGCCCGCTCCCTCGGTGTACAATTCCATCGTAACGAAACACATCTGTCATGAAGTTCCCCATCATCACCACCGCCGTGGTCTCTTTGGCGGCTCTGGCTGCGACCGCGCAGGCCGAGCTGAAGGTTGCCTCCGTCAATGTTCGCGAGCTCTACACCATGTACTACAAGCGCTTTGACACGGAGAACGTGCTCCAGAAGCAACTGTCCAACATCAAGGCCGACGTCAAGGTTCGCGAGGACAAGCTCCGCGCGCTGCAGGAGGATGCCAAGAAGATCCGCGACAAGCACGACTCCAGCCTTTCCGAGGCTGCCGTGGCCAAGCTCCGCGATGAGTACAACGCCAAGCTGAACGAAATCAAGGCCGCCGATCAGGAGCTCAAGGACTTTGTGCAGCGCCGCTCCGTGGCGTTCCGCGAGCTGCGCAACCGCGAGATGCGCATCCTGCTGGAGGATGTGCAGAACAGCATCAACAGCTCGGCCGAGGCCGCCGGGGCCGACATCGTCATCGATGCTGCCGCCGTCTCCGTCCAGCAGGACATCGGTATTGCCACCAGCACCTTCCCCTACATCAAGAAGGCTTTTGACATCACCCCCGAGGTGCTCAAGAAGCTCAACGCCGATGCCCCCAAGGGCTTTGACCCCGAAGCCGAGCTGAAGCGGCTCTACAGCCAGTCTCAGCAGCCGGAGGGTGAAGCTCCCGCGGCTCAGTAAAGGATCCTTTTCCCTGTTGCGCGCCATGGAACTGTCTCTCTCCGACATTCTCTCGCTCACAGGTGGCAAACTTTTGCAGGAAACGACACCGGAAATCGCGATTTCCGGTGTCGCGACCTTGTCCGAAGCCTGCCCCGATGAGGTCGCTTTCCTCGGCAACGAAAAATACTTCCAGGACTATCTGAATTCCCGCGCCGGGGTCATTCTCGTGCCCCCGGCTCTTCCCCAGTACCCCGAGGGGCGCATTTACGTCGAGGTCGAGAATCCCTCGCTGGCCTTCAACGCCTTGGTGGATGCCTTCATGAAGGTTGCCAAGCGCTTTGAGCCGGGGGTGCATCCCACGGCCATCATCGACCCGAGTGCCCGGCTGAACCCGGACAAGGTGCACATCGGCGCGGGTACCGTGGTCGAGGCCGGAGCCGTCATCGGCGATGGCTGCGACATCGGTGCCGGCTGCGTCATCGGTGCCGGGGTCAGCATTGGCGAGCACTGCAAGTTCCACGCCAAAGTTGTCATCCGCGAGCGCTGCATCATCGGGCACCATGTGGTCATCCAGCCGGGAGCCGTCATCGGCGGCGACGGCTTCGGCTTCCTGCTCAATCCGCAAACAGGCACCTACGACACGATTGACCAGGTGGGCATCGTCGTCATCGGCAACCATGTCGACATCGGCGCCAACACCACCATCGACCGCGCGCGCTTCGGCCGCACCGTCATCGGCGACGGCAGCAAGATCGACAACCTCGTCCAAATCGGGCACAACTGCACGCTGGGCAAGAACGTGGTCATCTGCGCCCAAAGCGGCGCGGCGGGCAGCACCCACCTGAGTGACTATGTGGTCTGCGCGGCGCAGGTCGGGCTGGCCGGGCACCTCACCGTGGGGCCGCAGGCGCAGATCGGCGCCCGCTCGGGCGTCATGAGCGATTTGGAAGGCGGCAAGAAGTATTGGGGCGCCCCCGCCTGCGATGCCAAGGATGCCGCGCGCCAATTCGCCGCCATCCGCAAACTGCCCGATGCTTTCAAAGAGCTGCGCGAGTTGCAGCAGAAGGCGGCCGAAATCAAGGCGCTCATCGACAGCGCCATGGCCGCCCAGGGCTGAAAGCAGCTACAGTCTCCCTCCCCCAACCCCTTGTCCCGACGGGCAAGGGGTTTTTCGTGCGAATGGTGCACCGGGCGAGCACGGCGCGCCTGCGTCGCCCCTCACATCAGGGCAAGACCGAGCTGCCACAACCACAGCCCCACATCGGCCAACATCGCGCCGATCTCCTGCGCGCAGGTGCAGAAATCCGCCCAATAGCCCCGCAGCGACAGGGCGCCGAAACAGCGCAACACCACCAGCAACACGGCAATGTTGGCCAGCAAAATCACCAGCATGGACAGAAACAGACCGTAGGAAAGCATATCCGGTTGCTCGCGCGGAATAATCCACACCGTCCAGTACAGGTGGAAAGCCCACCAGAAGCCGAAGCCCGCGTAGAACCACGGCGCATAGGCCTCGAAGGGCAGCACGGCATTCACCACCCACAACACCCCCAGCCAGCACAGCATCCACAGCGGTACAAAATAGGGAGAGAGCGCGATGAACCAGTTGTCCGCATCGGTCTCCAGATACCCGCCGTTCATGTCGACCCGCATGCCGTGCAAGCGCCCGCCGCACAGCAGCGCCGAAAGCGCGTGCGTCAGCTCATGCCCCAGCACATACACATAGACCAGCAAGCCCTCCATCAGCAACGACGCGCGCAAAATCACCCACAACAGCGCCCCCATCACGGAAAACCACACCGGCTCGCTGAGCCAGAACGAGCGCTCGCTCAGCATGGGCGCATCGTGGTACAACTGCACCAGCAGCGCAAACACCATCACCACGGAAAGCGGCAGCAACAAGGCATAGGCAATCACCCGATGCAGCACCCTCCGCCACCGCTCCGGGGACTCACCGTAGCCCTCCTCCTCGGCCGCGCGCAACCACTGCTGCGTGTTTCCCTGCTGCAGATACTCCACCTGCAAGTGCAGGCGCCGCCAGGTGCTCAGCGAGGGGTTGTAGTAGTGCTCGACCTCCTCGGGATGCTCCAGCGGCACGCGCCAGTCCCCGTGCTCCCTGCTCGCAGGCTTGCGCGGCGGCTTCGGAAACAGCGATGGAGAACGGCGGGGCATGAGACACTAAGCCTGAGCGGGGCGAATATCCTGAATCGACACGGAGAGCGACGAGCGCCCGCGCCACACATTGCGGTCGATGGTGAAGGCGATATCCCAGGGCGGGTCGGGCAGGCGCAGATGGCCGGCGTTGAAATACATGGCATCGCATTCGCAAACCCCCTGCCGCAGGCAAAGGCGCAGGTGGTTGCCCTGCAAACGGCGCGGGGCATCCGTCAACATCACCGAGCGGCTCATGAACACCGGCTGCGGGTTCGAGTTGCCGAAAGGCTCCAGCAGTTCATAGCTGTCGAGCAAATCCAGCGTTAGCTCGCGGAAGGACACCTCGGCATCCACCTGAAGCACGGGCTTGAGCTGCTCATCCGTCGTCGTCTCACACACATAGCGCTCGAAGGCACGGCGAAAATCATCCAGCCGCTCCTCGCGAATCACCAGCCCCGCCGCCATCTCGTGCCCACCGCCGGACACCAGGGTAGAGGCGCAGTGGTGAATGGCATCCACCAGCGAGACCCCCGGCACCGAACGCCCCGAGCCCTTGCCCAGACCGCTCTCGTCGAAGGAGATGATGAAGGTAGGCTTGTGGTAGCGGCGCATGAGCAGCGAGGCGACAATGCCGACCACCCCGGGGTGCCAGCTCCGCGAGCCGAGCACGATCACATGGTCGCGCGCGGGGTCAAAATGCTCGCGCAGCATCTGCAGCGCCTCCTCGCGCATGCGCTCCTCCTCCTGCTGGCGGGCGCGGTTGTGCTGCTCGAGGCGCTGCGCCAGCCGATCGGCCTCCGCGCTGTCGTGCGCCATCAGCAGGCGCAGCGCATCCAGCGGGTTGTCCATGCGCCCCGCCGCATTGAGGCGCGGGCCAATGCGGAAGGACACAAAGCTCGCGTTCGGTCGGCGGTGCTGCAACTCGGTGATGCGGTTGAGCGCCTGCAACCCGATATTGCCCCCCATCTCCATGCGCTGCAGGCCATGGCGGGTCAGCAGGCGGTTCTCCGCCACCAGGGGCACGATATCCGCCACGGTCGCAATGGCCACCACATCCAAGTATCTCTTGAGGTCGAAATCGGGCAGGCGGCGCACCTTGAGCAGCGCATGCGCCAGCTTGAACACCACCCCCGCGCTGCACAGGTAGGTAAAGGGGCTCGACTCCTCCAACTTGGCGTTGACCACCGCCACAGCGTTGGGACGGCCGCGCGTGCTGCCCTCGTGGTGGTCGAGAATCACCACGTCGATGCCGAGCTGCTGCAACTTGGCCACCTCGTCCACCGAGGAGGTGCCGCAGTCCACGCAAATCATCACATCGGGCTTGCCGCCGCAGAGCTGCACCGCTCGGCGAATGCCCTCGTCGCTCAGGCCGTAGCCCTCGCGCGTGCGCACCGGGATGAAATAGTCCGTGCGGATGCCGTAGGCCGTCAGAATCGCGTGCAGCAGCGTGACCGAGCTCACACCGTCCACATCGTAATCGCCGTAGATGCAGATGTGCTCCCCGTTGTCTGCCGCGCGGAAGATGCGCTCAACGGCAGCATCCATCTCCCGCAGGGCGAAAGGGTCGCCCAAGTCGGCCAAACGCGGTCTGAGGAACTTGTGCGCCATCTCTGCCCCGGAAATGCCCCGCTGACATAGCAAACGGCGCACCAAGGGAGGCAAACACCGATTAAGCTCGTCACCGAAATCATCACTTCCGTTCATTGGGCGCAGCTCCCAAGTGAACTTCGTACTCATGAAAAGAAAGTATCACCACGCCGCGTACGCGTCAAGGTAGAATGCCCGCACGCGCGCGTCAGCACGCACAAAAGGGGGCAGAAAGGAGCCCGCGGGAGCGGCATCTCCCGCGGGCTCGGTTCTCCCCTCCCCGGCTGAATACCAAACGCAAGACCGGGGAGGAAGCTCTTGTTCTGCCCCGGGGGCAGCTGTCCGCCAGCATACGCCCCGGAGCAGAAGATAGTCAAGACAAACTCTCAATCACCCTCCGCCGGTCGCAACCAGCGGGCGAAGAGGGTGCAGGAGGCGGGGATAACCAGCAGGTTGAGCACCGTGGCGCTCACCAACCCGCCGAACTGCACGATGGCCAGCGGTGCCAGCAGCTCGCCGCCGGGCTGTTCGCGCGCCCAGATGAGGGGGAGAAGCCCCAGAATGGTCGTCAGCGAGGTCATCATGATGGGGATGACGCGCTCCAACGAGCCGCTGCGGATGGCCTCCTCGCTGCTCAGTCCCTGCTGCTCCAAGGCGCGGTAGCGGTTGAGCAAAATGAGCCCGGAGCGGATGGCGTAGCCGATGACGGTCACAAAGCCGACGATGGAGCTCACCGAGAGGATGGGCGGGACATAGTTCCCCGTGCTCAGCGAGTGCAGCGTATCCCCCGAGCTGAGGAACACGGCGATGATGCCGCCCACCAGGCAGAGCGGGATGTTCAGCAGCGTCAGCAGCGCGCGGCGCACACTGCCCAGCGAGCTCGCCAACAGCAGCACCACCAGCACGCAGACCACGAGGCTGAGCAGCCCGAGGCGCTTCTCGGCGGCCTCGCGGCTCTTGATGGTGCCCGTGTAGTCCACCGTGCAACCCATCGCGTTCATCGCAGGGTCGAGATGCTCGCGGCAGGCCGCCGCCAGATCCCCGAGGTTGGAGTCCGGCGAGGGGTTGCAGGAAATCATCGCCTTGCGCCGTGTGTTGTCGCGCAGGATGAGGTTCGTCACCTCGTCGCGGTAGACCTGCGCCACATCGCTCAGGCGCACGGTTCTGCCCCCCGGAGCGACCAGTTGCAGGTTGCGGACGTCGTCCTCGCTCGTGCGCAGCTCCGGCGCGAGGCGCAACACAATGTTCCAGTGGTCGAGGTTGCGAATCACCTCACCCATCTGCAGCCCGCGCAGGGCGGCCGACACCTGCTCGGCGGCCTGCGCCATGGTGAGCCCGTAGGCGGCGAGCACCTCGCGGTTATAGTCGATGCAGATGGTGTCGACCATCACCTCGCGGTTGGCGCGCGCGTCCGCCACCTCGGGCAGGGCGGCGAGAATACCCGCGGCCTTCTTAGCGGCGGCGCGCAGTTGCGGCAGCTCATCGCCGTAAATGTTGATGGCGATCTCGGAGTTGGAGCCCGAGAGGGCGGAGCTGATGCGGTGCGCCAATGGATAGCCCACCATGCTGCTCACCCCGGGAATGCCGCGGATGACGGCGTTCATCTCCTCGCGGAGTCGGCGCTGGTCTTGGCGCAAATCGACCCGCACCAGCAGCTCCGAGGCGCTCACGGGCTCGGCGTGCTGGTCGTTCTCCGCGCGACCGGTGCGCTGCGCCACGCTGAGCACCCCCTCAATCGACCCGATGCGCTCCATCGCCTGCTGCGAGACGAGCTCCGTCTCCTGCAGCGAGGTGCCCGGCACCATGTTGACAAAGACCGTGTAGCAGTCCTCGTTGAAGGGCGGCAGGAAGCTCGTGCCGTAGGTCGAAGCCAGCCACAGCGCCCCCGCCGTCAGGCTCAGCAGGCTGACGAAAATCGTCTTGGGGCAGTGCATGCAGAAGCGCAGCACCGGCTCGTAGCAGCGGCAGATGGCACGCGCCGTCACCGAATCTCCGCGGCGGCGGGGCGAGACCTTGAAGCCGATGTAGCAGAGCGCGGGCACCAGCGTGAGCGCCACGAGCAGCGAGGCCGCCAGCGCCAGCATGAAGGAGATACCCAGCGGACGGTAAAACTGCCCCTCCAACCCGCTGAGGAAGAGGACGGGAGCAAAGAGCAGCAGGATGATGGCCGAAGAGAAGCTGATGGAGCTGACGATTTCGCCCTTGGCCTCCGTGAGCACGGCGATGCGGCTGCGCTGCTGCTCGGGCGGCAGCGCGGCGTTGCGGCTCAGGTTGCGCCAGGCCACCTCCACAAAAATGATGGCGTTGTCCACCACATCGCCCACCGCCACGGCCAGACCGCCCAGCGTCATGATGTTGATTCCCAACCCCAGCAAGGGGAAACAGGCGAGCCCGAAGAGCACCGACAGCGGCATGGTGATGAGCGTGATGACGGCCGTGCGCAGGTTGAGCAGCGTGAGCACCACCACCAGCATCACCACCAGCGCAGCGATGAGCAGCGTCTCGCGCCCGTTCTCCAGCGACAGGGTGATGAAGTCCGACTGGCGATAGGCATCCGCCCTCAGGTGCATCCCCTCCGGCAGCTGCGATTCCGCAAACTCGCGCACGGCGGCATCGACCGCCTCCGTGAGCTCCAGCGTGTTGGCACCCGGCACCTTCTGCACCGAGAGCAGCACCGCCGGCTGCCCGTTGAAGCCCGCATTGCCGCGCCGGGGAGCGCCGTCGATAACGACATCGGCCACATCCTCCAAGCGCAGCACCCCGCTGCGGTGCCCCGGCACCGGTGTGCGGCGCAGGTGCTCAGGCGTCATGGCGCGCGTGTACTGCTGCACGGGCAGCTCCTGCCCGGAGACATCCTCCAGATAGCCGGCGGGCACGCTGCTCTGCGCCGCAGCGACGGTTTCCTTGAGCTCCTCCAGCGTGATGCCCGCCTGCTGCATGCGGTTCGGGTCGTAGAGCACCTGGTACTCAGGCAGGCGACCGCCAATGACGGTGATCTGCCCCACCCCGGGGATGGACATCAGGCGGTTGCGCAGACCGAACTCCGCCACGCGCCGTAGCTCCAGCGGGTCGACCCCGGCATCCCCCGTCAGCGCCACGACCATGATTTCGCCCGTGACGGACACGATAGGAGCCATCTCCGTCTCCACCCCCTGCGGCAGCGAGTCGCGCACCGCCGCCAAGCGCTCGGAGACAATCTGGCGGGCGCGGTACACATCCGTATCCCAGTCAAAATCCACCCAGACAAAGGAGAGCCCGGTGCCGGAAGAGGAGCTGACCTGCGTCACCCCCGCCGTGCCGCTCATGGCCGACTCCAGCGGGATGGAGATGTACTGCTCGACCTCCTCGGCGGAAAGCCCCGCCGCCTCGGTCTGGATGGTGACGCGCGGCACCTTCAGCTCGGGGAACACATCCACCGGCAGTGTCGACACCGCCCACAGGCTCAGCAGCGCCAGCAGCGCCGCACTGAGCAACACCGTGAGCCGATGGCGCAGGCAGAAAACAACCAAGGCATTCATGGTCAGTGCTCTCCCTCGTGGAACTTACCATCGGCGTGGAAATGCCCCGCCGCTTTCTTGGGCGTGCCGTCCGTCGGCAGACAGTACTTGAGCTCGTAGCCGCCTTTGACCACGATGCGCATGCCGGGCTGCAATCCATCCACCGGGGTCATCCCGCGGCGCGACGCCCCCGCATGCACTTTGTACATGTAGTACAGCCCCTCGCGCGCCTCGACAAAGACGACATCATCCGTCCCCACGCGCACGACGGCCGAATCGGGGATGCAGACGATGCTCCCGCCCGCCGCGCTGCCGTAGAGGTCGAGTCGGCAGAGCTGCCCCGCGCGGGCGGTGGCGGGCAACGCATCCGGGGTGAAGTAGAGGCTGCGGGTCTGCGTCTCGGGGTTCAGCTGCTCGGACAGGCGCCAGCTGCCGCTCACCGCGCGCATCTCGCGCCCATCGGGCACCAACGCGCGAATCTCCTCCACCTCGGGCACATCGCTACCGTAGACGGCGGCCTCGATTTCCAGCGAGCGGGGGTGGCTGAGCGTCAGCACCGCCGCGCCCTGCTCGCCCCAGCTGCCCTGCGTCACACCCACATTGCGGACGGTTCCCACCGCCGTGGCACGCACCAGCAGGGTGGGCAGACCCTCCTCCTGCACCAGCTCCGCGCCCATGCAGAGCAAGCGCAGGCGTGTCTCGGCGGCCTGCACATCCTTCTCTGCCTGCGCCAGCTCGCTCTGTTTGAAGCGCAGCTGCTCCTCCAGATCACCGTTGCGCGCGCCCGCCGCGTGCAGACGCCCGACACGCTCGGCCATGACGGCGGCATCGGCCGCGCAGCGCTCGCGGTTGCTGCGCAGGCTCTCCAAGCTCATCATCTGCTCAGCGACGGCAGGCGATTGCAGGGCAAAGAGCACCTGCCCCGCCTCCACCTGCTGCGCCGACTTGACGCGCAGGGCAATGCGCCCCGCCACGGGGAGCGAGTAGCTCTCCATCTCGTGATTCGGCGCCGTCAGTCTCCCATACACCGACCCCGTCAGCGGACGCGAACTCGGCGGCACCACCTCGATCTGCATGCGGAGAATGGCGCGGGCTTTTTCGTCGACCTTCAGCTCCACGGGTGCCCCGTGGTCGTGGGTCTTGGCGTGGTCGCCGCCGCAAGTCTCGTGCGCATCGTGGTCATGGTCGTCGTGCTCGGCGTGCTCGTGGCCGCCGCCGCAGGTCTCGTGCGCATCGTGATCATGGTCGTCGTGCTCGTGCTCTTCGTGGTCGACATGCTCTTCGGACTCGGCGTGCTCGGCATGTTCTGCGTGCTCGTGTCCGGCGTGCTCTTCGTGAGCGGCTTCCTCGGCGCGAGCGCCGTAGCACAGCAGGCTCAACAGGGATAAACAAAACAAAATCTTCATGAGAAAGAGGGGTTAAGGTATTGCAGTTGCACCTGAACCTCCAGCAGAGAGTTCAGGCAATTCAGGTAGGTCATGCGGCGTTGGTAGGTTTCGTAGCGCGCTTGCGCCAGCTCGGGCAGGCTGCACTCGCCCATGTCGTAGAGGCGTTGGTGGTGCTGCTCGGCGCGCTCGCGCTCGGCCACCCCCGCCGCCGTGCTGCGGCAGTTCTCCGCGAGCAGCTGCTGTTGGTCGCCCAGGGCGGCCGCTCGCTGCTGCAAGCCTCGCCACAGGTCCAGAGCCTCGCGGCAGCGGATGCTGCGATTCCCCTGCGCCTTGGCGATTGCCTCGCGGTTGCGGTTCCACAGCGGCAGGGACAACTCCACGCCTGCGCCCAGGCGCGTCTCGCCCTCCTCATGCACCCGACTCGGGGAGAGGCTCAGCTCGGGGTACTGGCGGCGGATTTCAGCCTGCAACTCCGTCTCGGAAGCCCCGTAGGTCGCCAAAGCTGCCTTGAGCGAGGGGTGCTGCGCCAGCGCCGCAGCCTCCGGCAGGGGCACAGCGGGCGGCACGACCTCGGGCAGTTGTTCCGCCGACTCCACCCGGCGCGCGTCGGGGTGCAGCCCCAGCATGCTCACCAGCTCGGCGTGCTGCTGCTCGTGCTCCTGCCCGAGCGCCAGTAGCTCCTGCTCCGTATCCAGCAAGCGCTGGCAGGCGACCTGATAATCCGCGAAGCTGATTTCGCCCATGCGGTGCAGCTGCTCCATGCGCTGTTTATCCGCGCGCAGCGAGTGCAGCTGCTCCTGCGCCAGCGCGCTCTTGCGATGCAGCACCAACAACTTGGCGAGCTGAACATCCAAATCGCGCAGAAAATCGCGCTCGGTCGCGACCATGTTCCAATAATCGCTCTCGCGGTACTGCTCGGCCACGCGCCGCGCCAGCCGCGGCAGCCCTGTGACGGGAATCGACAGCGAGGGAGCGATGCTGTAGTTGTTCATGTTCTGCCGCATGACATGCTCCAGCTCAGCCGAGAGGGAGGGGTCCTGCCACAGCCCGGCGAACTCGGCCACCGAGCTGCTCTGCGCGTAGCTCAGGCGCGCCTTGTTGAGCGCAGGGTTGAGCAGCAGGCCGATGTGCTGCATCTCCGCGCGCGTGAGGCGGTGTCCCGCCGGGCAAAGCTCGGCGGAAAGCTGCCGCCATTCGGCCGAATCGCGGGTCAAATCCACGGGAGCGGGTCGATAGACGGTGCACGCGCTCAGCAGGAGCGCACACCAAGGGAAAAGAGAAGAAATGTGCATAAAAAACGTGTTGTTGGTCAGAGAAAGAGAAGAATCACGGGCAGCTCCGCCGGCGGAGCCGCAAACTCCCCCTACTCACAACAACAGCGGCAGGCACAAACAACAGCGCTCGTCCGGAGCACGGCTCAAGGTGCGAGCCCCCGCCGAATGCCCCAACAACTGAGGGCGCGGTCCGGACGGGCGCTGCCCCGGGACGGGGGGCGCGGGCAACCAAGCAACCGGGGACTCGGGGCGCGCCTGCGCCTCTGTCACGCGGTAATGCACATGCGGGTGTCCCGCATGCGGACAGGAGGTCTGCTCACAAAGCCGCTGACCCCCCGCTGCCGGGCAATACACGCGCTCCGTCGACAAGGCACCGCAGCTCAATCCCGGCAGGAGAATGAGCGCAATCAGCAACACCAATAGCCGCTGCCATGGCGAAGGAGCAAGCATCCCCTGCACTCTAGAGCCCCGAGCCCCGGTTAGTCAAGCCAAATCAGGCACACCCCCGCGCAAAAATGACAGCGCTACGCCTTGACGCGCGGGGGGCGGCGTGCTACGCTCGCGCGCATGACCAACGAGGATCTTGTTGCCGACATTTTGCGGCTCAAACAGGAACGCCATGCCGTCATTCTGGCTCACAGCTACCAGCGTCCCGAAATTCAGGACATTGCCGATTTTGTGGGCGATTCGCTCGCGTTGGCTCGCGCGGCGCAGCAGGCGGCGTGCGATGTCATCGTCTTTTGCGGGGTGCATTTTATGGCCGAAACAGCCTGCATCCTCAACCCCTCGCGGCGGGTGCTGCTGCCGGATTTACAGGCCGCCTGCTCGCTGGAGGCTTCCTGCCCGGCGGAGGAGCTGGCTGCTTTTTTGGAAGCCAACCGCGAGAAAAACTATTATGTGGTTGCCTATGTCAACTGCTCCATCGGCGTCAAGGCGCTGGCGGATGTCATCGTGACCAGCGGCAACTCGCAGCGCATCATCGAAACCGCCCCCGCCGACCGCCCCATCCTCTTTGTACCCGACCAAAATCTCGGCGCGTGGACAGCGCGCAAGACGGGGCGCGAAATGACGCTGTGGAACGGTGCCTGCCACGTGCACCAACGCTTCACACGCGATCAAGTGCTGGCCGCCAAGCAGGCGCACCCCGAGGCCGAGGTGGTGTGCCACCCCGAATGCCAGGAACTCATTCGCCTGCTCGCCGACCACATCTGCTCCACCGAAAAAATGATTGCCTACTGCCGCGAGAGCGCGGCGCGGCAGTTCATCATCGTCACCGAGACGGGCATCCTCCACCGCCTGCGCAAGCTGGTGCCGGACAAGGAGTTTTTCCCCGTGGAGCTCGGGGTCTGCGGCTGCGCGGAGTGCGAATACATGAAGCTCAACACGTTGGAGAAGCTGCGCAACTGCCTGCGCGACCTCGCCCCCGAAGTGCGCGTGCCCGAAGAGCTGCGCCTGCGTGCCGCCAAGCCGCTGGAGCGCATGCTGGAGCTCTCCAAGTAAACCGAGCCCCCGCCCCCCCGCTGCCCGCGTGAACATTGCTCCGCACATCCTGGCGCACGGCAACTGGCTCTCCGTCGAGCAGTTCATGGAGATTGCGCTCTATGCGCCCGAGGGGGGATACTACAGCACCCACATCCCCGGCATCGGCTACCGGGGGGATTTTTCGACCTCTGCCACACTCAGCGACCTGCCGGCGCGGCGGCTCGTGGCCGAGTGGCGCGCTGCCTGCACCGCCTGCGGGCGCACCCTACCCTTGCTGGAAATCGGGGGCGGCAACGGCGACATGGTGAGCGCCGTCGCGCGCGCCCTGGGCTTTTGGGGACGGTTGCGGGCGAAATACTACATGGTGGAGCGCTCGGCGGCGCTGCGCCGCCTGCAACACCTGGTGGGCGGCAACTTTGTACGCATCTACCCCACGATGGAGGAGGCGCTGCGCCACTGCGGCGGGCGGGCGTTCATCTTCTGCAACGAGCTGCCCGATGCCTTCCCCGCGCGGCAATTCGTGTACCGCGGCGGAGCATGGCGCGAGCTGGGGCTCAGCGTGGAGGGCGGGCGCATCGTGTGGCGCACGCGCGACACTCCCCTGCCCGCGAGCTGCGTGTTTGCGCGCTGGGCGCAGGAGGGGCAAGTGGTCGAGGTGGCCGAGAGCTACCACCGCTGGTGGGTATCGTGGCAGCCACTGTGGCTCGGCGGGCGCATGGTGACCATCGACTACGGCGATGTCAATGAGACGCTCTATTACCGCCGCCCGGCGGGCTCGCTGCGCGGCTACAAGGCGCACCAGCTCCTGCAGGCGGAGGAGCTGCCCGCGCTGGCGGGGCACTGCGATATCACCACCGACATCAATTTCAGCGATTTGATGCAGCTGATTGACGGCTGCGCGGGTGACCGCCGCCAATTCATGACCCAGCGCGCTTTCCTGAGCCCTCTGGCCAATCCAACCAAGCCCGAGGAGGCACACCTCATCGCCGAGCCCGGGGCAGGCGACCATTTCAAGGTGCTGATTCACCACCGTTTTGAGATGCCATGAGCGCGGGGGGGCAGCTGTGGGTCAACGGAGAGCTCGTGGGGGCAGACAGCCTGAATGACTGGCGGCGAGGGCGCAGCGGCATCGAGGCGGAGCTGGCGGATTTTTTAGAGCGCTGGTTCGATGACACCCCCACGATGGAGCTGCACACGAGCGGCTCAACCGGCAAACCCAAAACCATCCGCGCCCCCAAGGAGGCCATGCGCCGCAGCGCGGAGCTCACGCTGGCGGCCTTCGGGCTGCAGCGCGGGGCGCGGGTGCTGCTGGCGCTGCCGCTGCGCTACATTGCGGGGCAGATGATGGTGGTTCGGGCGCTGGTGGGCGGGCTGCATCTGTTGCTGCGCGAGCCGTCCTCGCTGCTGCCGGCGGAGGAGGAGGTCGCCTTTGCACCGCTGGTGCCGATGCAGTTGTACCGCACGCTGCAAGAGCCCGACGGGCTCGAGCGCCTGAACCGCGTGCACACCCTGCTGTTGGGCGGCGGTTTTGCGGATCTGCCCGAGCGAGCCGCCGGGCTGCGCTCGCGCGTGTTTGCGTCCTACGGCATGACGGAAACGCTGTCGCACATTGCCCTGCGACGCCTGAACGGGCCGGAGGCCGATGCGTGGTACCGCCCGCTGCCGGGGGTGCGTGTGGGACGGGATGCTCAGGGCTGTCTGACCGTAGCCGCGGCGCATCTGGGCGGCAGCGAGCTGGTGACGCACGATGTGGCTGAGCTGGCACCGGACGGGCGCTTCCGCATCCTGGGGCGTCGCGATGCCGTCATCAACAGCGGCGGTATCAAGATTCAGGCCGAGGAGGTAGAGCAAGCAATAAGGGCGCTCACGGGGCTCGCCTGCATCGCCGTACCCGCGCCGCACCCGCTCCTGGGGCAGTGCGTGGCGCTGCTGTGGGAGGGTTCTCCCGCCGATGAAGCGCGCCTGCTCGCAGCGACGGCGCAGCTGCCACGCTACCAACGCCCGCGACTCCTGTGCCGCACCGATGCCCTGCCCCGCACCACCTCGGGCAAGCCCGCTCGCGCCGAAGCCGCTCGCCTGATGCAGCGAGAACACGGGGCAACATCCCCCTTCGGTGCGCGTTGATGTTGAGGCAGGATGCGGGGCACTCAGCTGCTCGCTCGCCCCTTAGGGCGCAGCGCGGGGCTGTGCCAAAAGGCTTCGGCAGCGGCAGCCGTAATGCCCCTCATGCTCAGGTAGCGCGTGCGCAGCTGCGCCGCCGAGCGATGCCCCATCTCCTCCTGCAAGGCTGCGTAGTCGTGGTAGCGCTTCACGTGGTAGCTCGCAAAGCTGTGCCGCAGCGCGTCCTGCTGCCAGGGTTGCAGCCCCGCCGCCGCGCGCAGTGCCCGCCAGCGCCGCACCCAGTTGGGCGGGCGCAACAGGGACGACTCTTCGGGAGCACCGACGCCCTCCTCCCGTGCCCATTGCTGCGCCGCACGCAGCCACGCCGCCAGCACCGGCCGCAGCGGAATGTGGCGGCAGCCCCCCGTCTTGCTGTGCCGCGCACGCAGCACCAGCACCCGCTCCTCCCAATCCACATCCTGCCAGCGCAGCCGCTCCGCCTCTGCCGGGCGCACCCCGCCCCAGAGCATCACCGCCACCATCGCGCTGCACGCGCGGTGTTCGCGCTGCTGCATCACCCGCAACAAGCGCTTGATTTGCTCGAGCGTCAGCGGGCGGATTTCCTGCTCCTCGGGCTGCGGCAGTTGCACAGCGCGCAGCGGATTGCTGCCGCAGCGCCCCTGCGTCTCGGCCTGAGCAAAGACGCCGTGGAGGATGCTGCGCCCCTTGCGCTGCTGCCGCAGGGTCGGGAAGATGTGGCGCAGAAGCGCCGCGCATTCTTCAGGTAAAAAACTGCTGAGCCGCCGCTTGGATAGCCCGGGCGAGGCGCGCAGGATGCGGCGGCAGATGCTGCGCGCCTCGCTCTGCGTGCGCGGGCGGCGCCCGCAGCGGGCGCTCAGATAGGTCTCCATCGCCTCACCCAGACACACGTCGCGGCGCCGGGTTCGCTGCTGCTGTTCCAGGCCCAGCTGCATGAGCCGACGGCAGCGGTTGAGCCGAGCATCGCCGTGCAAGCGGCGCGCCCCGCTAAGTTCGACCAGCTCCAGCGCCAAACGCGCCGCCTGCAGCCGCGTGAGCCCGGCAGCGGCCAAAGCCCCATCGATGTCGCATTCTGTATTCATTATTCTTAGTCAAGGTATTGGGTTCAACAAGAAAGCTTCCTGCTGCGGATAGGAAAACCGTTGTCAAGAGCCAAGAAATGCAAGCACACGGTTTTCAAT
>CAMACY010000036.1 GCA_945831585.1 uncultured bacterium
ACCATTCCGCCACTGTGGCCTGTATGCCCGCCCATTCTGTCACAGGAGCGGGGGGCTGACAAGGAAAAAGCACGCTCACAGGTCAAGAATGTCGCCCGCGAGTCCTTGGGCATCGTCGAAGGTCAGCAGGAAGAGCTCTCCGGTTTCAACCAGTCGCCCGTAGAAGTGGGGTTTGTCGCTGTCGTAGACGGCGGGGGCAATTTCGATGGTGCGGGTTTCGCGCCGGGTGGGGCGCTCGGCCAGGGCAATGTCGCGCAGTTGCTCGGCTGTCGCGGCATCGCTGCCATGCAGGAGGGCCTCGGTGTCGCCGTTGTCGGTGGGCGCGGCTTCTTGGCTGCGGATGATGGCGGCTTCGGCATCGCTGTAGTCCGTGATTTCCAAGTCGAGCCGCACGCGGAAGACGGGCTTCGCCAGGGTGGCGAGGGCTTCGGGGTCGTCTGCCTCGAGCCATTGAGATACTTTGAGCTTTTGCAGGCGGCGGATGTAGTATTCGGCGCGGTTGGGGTTGATGCGCGGGGTGATGTCTTGGCCGCCGAGGGTGCCGCTCCAGCTTTCGCCGATGTAGTCGTAGTCGAGGATGAGGGGGGCTTGTGCGTAGTCGAGGGTGAGCCGGCGCACGGCGGAGATGGGGAAGTCGGTCAGCGAGCGCTGTTTCCATTTGGCAACGCGCAGGGAGAGCTGGCGGGTGAAGAGGGGTTTGAGTTGCTTGATGCTGCCGGTGTGGAGTTCGTGGGCGTACCACGCGGCGCGGCTGCTGCCGGGGGCTGTGGCGCGGGCGATGAGCACGGTGCGCGGTTGGCGATCCTTGACGAGCGGCAGGTCGTGCCCGAAGATTTTGACCCGGACGGCGCAGGGGTTGGGCTGCAGCATGAGGATGTAGCGCGGGTGGTCGAGGCCGTAGGGGGAGAGCAGGGGGGCAATGTCCTCGCCCGGGCGGGCATCGGCGACCACGGCTTCTACCGGGATGTCGCCCAGGCTGCGCAGGAAGCGCTGCACCAGGGAGACTTCGGCGGTGTAGGGGCGGTGGCGGCCGGGGGATTCGCTGCACATCCACAGGTCTTCGACTTGGTTGTCGCTGTTGCCGGGGATGAGGCGGAAGAGCAGGCTGTGGCGCTGCTGCGGGTCGATGAGCGAGAAGCGCGCCATGTCCTTCGGGTCGAGGTCGAGGAGTTGCAGCGAGCGTAGCTCGGGAAGGCTGAGCTGCAGTTCGCGGGTGTAGGTGGTGCTGTGGCCGGTGCGGACTTGTGCCAGCGCTTTTTGTGGCAGGACGGGCAGTTCGCACACGGCGTTGATGAGGTCGGCGTAGCTGCCCCGGTGTCCGATGGGGCGTTCGGCCGGCAGGGTGAAGACCACGGGGCGGTTGCTGACGGTGGCGTAGCAGTGCTCGCTGCCGCTTTCTTCATCGCGGAAGGGCGGGTAGAGGCAGAGTTCGATGGGGGCGGCTCCGTCGCTGCTTTGCAGGCGGATGCGCCACTCGGGCTCTGCGGGGAGTGTGACGTCGACCGGTTCGCTGACGCGCAGGGCGCTCAGGCGGCAGAGTTGGGTCGCCAAACGGCGGACGGCGTCGTCATCCGCTGCGGTGGGGATGGGCTCGGCGATGTTCCAGGGGGATTCACTGCTCAGGCGGCGCAGCTGCAGGGGGGTGCTGTGCGCTCCGCTGCCGGTGATGTTCATGTCCAGCACGGCCTCGGGGTCCAATTGCAGAGGGCGGGGGTCGCGCAGAGCCTCGAGACCGTTTTTGAAGAAGTGCGCGATATTGCCGCTGACCACGTGGATGCGCTTGTCCCGCCCGTAAAAGTCGGTGCGGAGGTAGGTGGTCGGGATGACGTCGATGCCGTTTCCGGCGTCTTCGAGCCAGGGGGAGGGGTTGCCGAGGGTGTAGCGCGCGACGGTGCTGTAGCTGCCGTCGTGATTGTCGACTTTGAGGGTGATGCGGATGGGGTTGCTCTCGACGCCGTATTCGCGCATGTTGCGGCGGATGCCGCGCGTGTTGGGCAGGCTTTCGACCAGCTTGGCTCGGGCGGTGAAGTTGAGGATGCCGGCTACGACCTCGGGGTTGAGGCGGTCGCGGAAGGGGCTGGTAATCCACCAGATGCCCTGCGCATCGCGGCTGCATTCGATGGTGTCGTGCAGGTCGCTCAGGCGCATCCACGAGACATCGTCCAGCCGTGCGGCGTTCTCCTTGCTGAAGAGGGGCATGCCGATTTCGTAGCGGTACCAGCCGGTGATGCGCGCAAGGTTGCCGTCGATGGCCATGAACACGGCCAGCGTGACCGTCAGGGCAGCCAGCAGGAACAGCAGGATGGTGCGGAAAAGACGCATGGCGGAGATGGGTGCAGGTGTCCGGGATGCAGGGACGACTCAGTGGCGGCGGGTGTTCCAGATGAAGAGGGCGATGAGTAGCGCCAGCCCGGGCATGATGATGAGGGTCAGGTACTCAACCGCGCTGCGCGTGTGGCGGTTGAGGTCGATTTTCATGGTCAGGTCTTCGTTGGCGCTCTTGCCGGCGTATTCGGGGCGGTGGCTCATCCAGGCCCAGAGGGTGTACATGTAGTCGCGCTGCTCGGTGCGCGCGTTGTCCCGCCCGAGCATGTCGATGTTACCCAGCACGACGAGGGTGGAGATGTTGTTGGGATCTTGCGTGCTGCCCCGGGTGACGGCGGCCTCCAGGCACAGAGGTCCGGGGTGGTCTTCGCGTTCATCGAAGGTCGGTTCGAGGTCTTTGCGGGTTTCGCCGTAGTAGTCGGGGGTGGTCAGGAGCAGTGGGTAGGTGGTCAGTCGGCGCATAGCCGCTTCGTTTTCGCTGGCGTGCTCCAGCGTGAGCGACATGCACTGGCCGTCGATGTGGGTGGAGCCGTTCCAGAAGCTCTTGGTGCAGTTGAGCCCCTTGGGGAAGACGGCGCTGATGTCGTAGTAGGCGCGTTTGCGGTCGCGCAGCAGCACGCGGTCGCTGTTGGGGCGGATACCTTGTTCGCGCAGGAATCGGTAGAGGCGCGGCAGTTTGTCGGCGGAGGGATCGAGGGCGATGAAGACCGAGTTGCGTCCGTCGCGCTCCCAGAACTCGCGCACGCCGTTCATCTCGCTGTCGGTGAAGTCGGTGTTCGGGGCGATGATGATGAGCCCTTGCGCATCGTCCGGCAGCAGTTGACCATCGGCGATGTTGATCCAGGCCAGCTGGATGTTGAGGGAGTTGGTGATGTGGCCGATGGCTTCGAGCAGCTCCTGATTGTCGCGCGAGACACCGCCCTTGCCTTCGATGACGTACATGCGGCGCATGTCGCCCTCGATGGCTTCGGTGATGGCGCCGCAGACGACTTCATCCATCATGAGGGCGACGGCGCGGCGACTCTCGTCCGGCAGGGTTTCGTATTTGACGAAGGAGGTGCCGGGGCGGATGCGCACATGCTTGCGGTCGCTTTTTTCTTCTTCAAAGGAGTTCAGGGGCGCGTTGACATTGTCGCGGGCGTCGATGACGCAGAGGTTCTGGTTGAACTCGACGCCGTATATTTGCGCGATTTCGCGGGCGCGGTTGGGCTGGCGCACGGGGTCGAAGCATTCGATGACGACTTTCCCCTTGCTATGGCGCGCGTATTCCTCGAGCAGGGATCGCATGCGTGCGTAGTTGGGGGTGGAGCGCTTGAAGGCGAAGAGGATGTGGACGGGGGTGTCGCGCTGCTGCACCTGCGGGCTGCGAAGGACGTTGAGGGTGCGCTCGGAGATGGTGTAGCGCTGGTCTTCGCTGAGGTCGCGGCGGGCGTATTCGCGGCAGCTGATGTAGTTGCAGGCGATGACGATGACAGCCAGCAGGAGGAGGTTGATCCAGGCGAGGGGGCTGCCCTTGCTGCGCCGGGCTTCGGGATGTCCTTGGTAGGCGGTTTTGCTCATGTCGGGGGAAGGAGGAGAGGGGGAGGGGTGGGGAGCCTCAGCGGTGCCAGCGGCGGTAGTCGACGACGCGCACGGTCAGCGCCAGGGTGAAGATGGCGAGGCTGAGGTAGAGGACGAGGGGGCGGGTGTCGACCAGACCGCGTGAGAAGGCGCTGATTTGCTCGGTGCAGGAGAGGTAGTGGAAGAGGGGTGCGGCGGGGAATTCGCCCCAGAGTTCGGTGACACGCCCCGTGAAGTAGTACATAATCATGAGGCAGGTGCAGATGATGGCGGCGATGATTTGGCTGCGGGTGAGGGAGGAGCAGAAGATGCCTAGAGCAATGAAGAAGCTGCCGCAGAGGGTCAGGATGCTGATGGGACCGTACCAGTCTGCCGGGTGGTAGATGATGCGCCCCTCGGGGGCAATGCCGTAGCGCAGTTGGGTGTACCAGTTGCCGATGTCGCTCATCCAGGGGTAGAGCAGCAGGGGTAGCCACAGGGTGATGTAGAAGAGCAGGGCGGCGAGATACTTGCCGAGGACGATTTGGGTGGTGGTCACGGGGGCGGTGAGAAGCCCTTCCAGCGTGCCCAGTCGCTCTTCCTCGGCCATGGAGCGCATGGTGATGAGCGGGAAGATGAAGATGAAGTAGAACCAGAAGTGGATGTTGTTGAGCAGGTAGTACATGACGCCCTCGCCGGTGGCTTTGCTCATGGTTTGTATTGCAGCTTGGAGCCAGAAGCCCTGCAGAGCCATGGTGCAGGCGAGCAGCACCCAACCGAAGGGGGTGCAGAGGAAGCTGCGCAGTTCTTTGGCAAAGATGGTGTGGAGGGTGACCAGCCAGCTGCGGGTGCGTTGAATGCCGGGGGTGGGGTCGGACATGGTGGCGAGGGGGGATAGGGGGGTTAGTCGCGGCGCGTCATTTCGACGAAAACGTCTTCGAGTGTGGGGATGTGGCGGTAGATGTGGCGCAGGGGGTAGCCGTGGGCGCTGATGATGGCGGCGGCTTTTTCGCGGGTGTCGGTGCCGGGTTCGGCGCGCACGATGACGCGCTGCCAACCGTCGGGCAGCGGCCCCTCGACCAGCACTTTTTTGACGGGTTCAAAGGCTTCCAGCTCGCGAACCACGGGTTCGAGCTCTCCCTTGTATTCGATGGAGACGCGACCGGCCGCGCGCAGGTCGTGGGTGAGTTTGGCGGGCGTGTCGGCGGCTTTGATGTCGCCTTGGTCGATGATGATGACCTTGTTGCAGATCATTTCCACCTCGCTGAGGATGTGCGTGGAAAGGATGACGGTGTGCTCGGTGGCCAGCGAGCGAATCAGCTCGCGAATTTGGCGGATTTGGTTGGGGTCGAGCCCGTTGGTGGGTTCGTCGAGGATAAGCAGATCGGGCTCGCCCAACAGGGCATCGGCCAGCCCGACGCGCTGGCGATAGCCCTTGGACAGGGTGCTGATGAGGTTGCGGTAGCGCTCGGTGAGGCCGCAGCGCTCCATCGCGCGCCCGATTTGGGCGCGAACAGACTTGCCACAGATGCCTTTGAGTTTGGCGCGATATTGCAGGTATTCAAACACGCGCAGATCCTCGTAGAGCGGCACGTTCTCCGGCATGTAGCCGAGGTGGCGTCGGGCTTCGAGCGAGTTGCGGATGATGTCGTGCCCGGCGATGCGGGCGGTTCCGGCGGTGGGCGGCAGGTAGCCGGTGAGCATCTTCATGGTGGTGGTTTTGCCCGCGCCGTTGGGGCCGAGGAAACCGACGATTTCTCCCTTGTTGATGCTGAACGAGGCGTCCCTGACAGCGATAAAGCGCCCGAAGGATTTGTGCAAATGTTCCGCAACGACCATACTCATACGCCCGAACATCTTAGCAGTTTGGTTCTGCCTCTTCAAGGTCAATCTCCGCCGCCCTCGGCTCATGTCCGGCGGAAATGTGTCAGCCGACTTTGCATTACATATATTATGCGAAGTTGTAAATCTTACCACACGCGCCTACCTCCTTGATCTCCTCCTCTGTCTGTTCTCCCTATATATAGAGAGTGAGAGCTGTTCAACGGCGTGCGGCGCGCGGTTCATCGGTAGACGGTGACGGGACCGGTTCGCGAGGATTGCACGGAGCGAATCTTGCGGATGCAGCGGATGAAGATGTCGGCACCGCGGTCGATTTCCTCGGCGCTGCTGTAGCGGTTGAAGGAGAGCCGCAGGGATTCGCGGATGGCGGCATCGGGGATTCCCATGGCGCGCAGCACATGGCTGGGCTCGGGCTCGGCGCTGGTGCAGGCCGAACCGGCCGCGCAGAGCACGCCCTGTGCTTCGAGCAGAAGACTGAGCGATTCGGCGCTGATGCCGGGGATGCGCAGGTTGAGCACCTGAGGCAAGCGGGCGCTCGCGCCCCCGCCGTTGAGGACGGGCTCAATGCCCGCGGCTCGCAGGGTGGTCAGAAAGCGTGTACGCAGGGCTTCGAGGGCGCTGCGGTCGCGGCAGGCGTCGCGGGCAAGTTCGGCAGCGCGCCCCATGCCGATGATGCCGGCCACGTTCTCCGTGCCGGCACGGCGGTAATCCTCCTGCCCTCCGCCCAGCAGCAGGGGCTTCCAAGGAGTGCCGCGGCGCACATAGAGGGCACCAACCCCCTTGGGGCCATGAAACTTGTGCGCCGAGAGCGAGGCGAAGCTGATGGGGTGTTCATGCAGCGCGAGGGGGATTTTGCCGGCCGCCTGCACGAGGTCGACGTGCACGCGAACCCCGGCTTGGGCGGCGGCGCGGGCAAGCGAGCCGACTGCCTGAATAACCCCCGTCTCGTGGTTGACCCAGGCGAGTGAGGCAGCATCGCAGCCGGGCAGCAGGCGCGCCCAGGCCTCGGCATCAATCTCGCCCTCGGGGGTGACGGGGGCGATGACCGCCCTGCTCTCCGCGCCGAGACTGCGCAGCGTGGCCGGGTGTTCGATGGCGGGACAGAGGCAGCGCTGCGCGGCGCGCAGTGCACTGTTGGTGGCCTCGGTCGCGCCGGAGGTGAAGATGATTTCATCAGGCTCGACGCCGAGGAGGGCGGCAACCTGTTCGCGCGCTGCCCCGAGGGCGCGGCGGACGGCTTTGGCTTCGGCGTAGGCGGCTGATGGGTTGAAATACTGCTCGCGCAGGTAGGGGAGCATGCTCTCGAGCACCTCGGGAGCCAAGGGGGTGGTGGCGTTGTTGTCCCAGTAAATCATGATCGGCGGCTCAATCGCTCAAAAACGCAGGGCGGCACGCAGGCGCGCACCCAGCGCTGCCAGCCGGGGATGCCCACGCAATTGCGCACAACGGTGGAGGAAATTTCCTCCAGTTCGCTCGGCGGGGTGAGAAAGAGGGTGCGGATGTCGGGTTCCATGCGGCTGTTGAGCCGCGCCATGGTGCGCTCGTATTCAAAATCGGGGGTGTTGCGAATGCCGCGTAGCAGGTAGCCTGCGCCGACATCTTTGGCGAAGTCGACGAGGAAGCCGCTGTCGACCACCTCGATACGCACCTTGCCGGGAATCTCGCGCACGATGTCGGTCAGGCAGCTGCGGCGCTCCTCCAGACTCATAAAGGCCTGCTTGGAGGGGTTGACGGCCAGCACCACCACCAGTTCATCGAAGAGCTCGGCACCGCGGCGGATCATCCAGCAATGCCCGTTGGTGGGCGGGTCAAAACTGCCTGCATAGATGCCGATGCGTTGCATGCGTGGTATCATAACGCGGGTGGCGGGCGGGGTCAAGGCCGGAACGTATCCTTGACCCTGCCCGGGAACTGTGATAGCATGCCCCCGTGGCTCGACGTTCTCGCCCCAAACCCGCCGCTACGGCGGCCTGCAGCGCTACCCTGCACGACAACCTGCAGGCTGCGGCGCAGCGTGAGCTCAAGCGGCGACAGCAGCATGAGCTGCTGTCGCATTTCTTAGAGCTGCCTCTGCCGAGAGGGGCTCGGGCTGTGCGTCGGCGCCTCGGTGAGCTGGAAACGCTGGCCGCGATGCCGGAGCTCGGCCTGACGGCGGAGGAGCGCCGGGCGGCGGATGCCATGCTGGCGCGCCTGCGACGCGCTGCTCGCCGGGAGCGGCGGCGTGCGTGCCTGTTGCTGGGCTCTGTGCTCCTGCTGGGACTGGCGACGGGAGCGGGGCTGTGGCTGACGCTGCCGGGGGGAGCGCCCGGTGCCGGGGCGGCTGCGGTAGGCGCAACATCTTCGGAGTCGGCAGCAGCATCGCCCGAAGCTCCCCGCCCAACGAGCCGCCCGGCGCTGCCGGCCGCTCTACCCACGATGACGGGTAACTGTGCGCAGGATGCGGCGGCGTTGCAGGAATTTCGCGCCTCGCTCCGAAGCGGGGGCGATACCGACTCGCAGCTCTATCGGCTCAGCACACAGATGATGGAGGAGATTGCGGTATTTACCCGTCTGCAACAGCAGCTGGGGCGCCGGATGAGTTATGCGGACTATCGAGACTTGCTGCGCTCCCCTGCTCTGCAGCTGTACCAACCGGCACGGCAATTGCTGGAGTCTCTGTCGTCGCTACCCGAGCCTGCCGAGTTGGAGATGATGCTGCGCGCTGAGCGATTGCACTTGTCTGCCGAGCAGTTGTCCCGGTGGAGCGGTATTCTGTCGGGTGCGGAACCCACGTTCGGCCCGGCTTCTCCTGCGACGGCGGAGCAGGTGGCGCTGCTGCGCGAATTGGAAAGCAACCGCGCGCTGGCCGCCTGCCTGTACCACATCCAGATGCCCGATGGCGCCGCCTATGTCAGCGACGAGCCTCCTTCGTTTGCCAATGGTGAATTGCGCTTGCGGCGTTCTCCCTTTGACCCGCTCCTGCCGTTGGGGCAGGCGCGCGAGGTGCGGCGCGGAGATCCTCAGCTGGCTCGGGTGGAGCTGTGCCGACCCGAGCCTTTGCAGCAGCTGTTGGGATGGCCGGATCACCCTCCGCTGCAAGAGGGACGACTGGCGCAGCTCCTGACGAACATCGTCCATACACCTGCCCCCCAATGCCCTGCTTTGGCCCGAGCCTATGTGTTCCACCACTTGCTGAGCCTGACCGAGGTTCCCGATACGGCGGCGGAGGCGCTGCGCCTGTTGAGCCCGAGCTTGCGGGCGGATGCCGCTTCCTTCCGTCGCTTGCAGCGCGCTACCTCGCTTCCCCTGACCGGCGACTGCTGGTTGCAACCGCGCACGGCGGCCTATCAACACGCCGAGGCGGCTTGGGGAGCCTGGTTTCGTGAACACGGCGACCGCGACTACGCCGAGGAGCTCCGGCAACAGGTGGAGCAGACACAGGCGCTGCGCGCGCAGTGCTGCGGCTGTGTCGACCGACAGGGTAAGCCGGTGCTGAATCGTCGGCTGGAGCCGGAACGGTGGGTTTGGTATGTGGTCAAGGGGCGTTTTCGCGCGACAAGCGCTCAGCGGCTGCCAAAGCAGCTGCCCCCGCTGTCCCCCCTGGTGATTCTTTCCCGTTTTTGAGCATACGATGGATTACGCGTTCTATCGCCTAGATGAGCTGCCTCCGGCCGATCTGAGCCTGCTGGACAAGGACGAGCGCGAGCGGGCCGCACGGAGTCGCTCCGATTTTGCGGCGGTGCGCTGCCTGCTCAAGCGCGAATTGGCGCGGCGGGCGGGCTGCGAGCCCGGCGAGGTGCAGGTGACCTGCGGTCCGCACGGCAAGCCGCTGTTCCCGCCGCAACCCTTCAACATCAGCCATGCGGGGGGATGGCTGGCGGTGGCTTTCCACGGCGCCCCCGTCGGGATTGATATTGAGGCGCCTCGCCCCCTGCGCTACCGGGAGTCGATAGCGCGGCGCATCATGACGGCGGCGCAGTGGCGCGCGTTTGATCAGCGGGGCTGCCCGGAGCGCGAATTTTTTCTCTGCTGGTGTGTTGCCGAGGCGCTGGTGAAGTGGGCCGGAGACTCCGTGCTGCGGGCGCAGCAGTTTCCTTTTGAGCTGGAGGGGGAGCGCGTCCGCCCCCTGTTTGCGCCTGCGCCGGTCGTCGAGCTCCTGTCTCCGCCGGGGGGGCTGTGCGGAGCCATTGCCTACAGCCCCCTTTAGTCTTGCCTCATGCGTTGCTTCACCTTATAATTCCCCCGAACATGCTTCCTCTCTACGGTTGGCTGTGTTTGGCCTGTCTGCTCGGCTCCGGCGCCCTGTGCGTGCTGGTGTATGCCCTCGGGCACCCGGCTCCGCCGGAGGGGGGGGCGGGGCGATTCCCCACGCGCTGGGATGCGTGGTATACGGCGCTGTTCTGTACCCTGCTGCTTGTGGCGATGGCTTTTTCTCTGCCGTGGGGGAGACACGCCGAACACGTGGCGGCAGAGGCGGCGAGTGCGCGTGCGGGGAGCGAGCTCCTGCTGTCCTTTGCCCTGCAGTGGGTGCTCTATGTGCCGATGCTGTGGCGCTATGCCACCCTACCGCGCCCGGAAAAGCCCTTGGGCTTTCGGCGTGCCGCCCTTGCGTTAGCGGGGGCGCTGGGGGCTATTTACCTTGCCCTCTTCCTGCTGCAGGAGCTCGGCTGGGACGCTTGGATCACCGAGTTGACCCACTGTCCCCCTGAACAAGAGATTGTCTCTCTCTTCAGCGGGAGTGATGCCGCCGCCAAGCTTGTGATTGCGGCAGCGGCCGTGCTGGGGGCTCCCTTGGTAGAGGAATGTTGCTTTCGCGGCTTTCTGTATCGGGTGCTGCGGCGCCGAGCGGGGATGTGGCTCTCGGCGCTGGCGTCCGGGCTCCTCTTCGGCGCCATTCATCTGTCACCGGTGCAGATGCTGCCGTTGAGCATCTTCGGCGTGGTGCAGGGCATTTTGTTGGAAAAGACGGGGCGTTTGTGGCTGCCGATGGTGGTGCACGCGCTGTTTAACCTGAGCTCCATTATCTACATGTTGTGCGTTTCCTGATGCCGGATGCCCCCTCCTCCTTGGCCGAACTGGGCGAGAACGCCGTCCTGCGGCGTTTGTTGCGTCTGCTGCGCCCGACGGAGGCGGGTGTTGTGGGGCCGGGGGATGACTGTGCCGTTGTCCCGCGCGACGCGTGCTGGGACACGCTGCTCAAGACCGATGTCGTGGTGGAGTCCGTGCATTTCCTGCGCGAGACGGAGCCTCGGCTCATTGGGCGCAAGGCACTGGCGCGCCCCCTCTCCGACATCGCTGCCATGGGCGGGCTGCCCGAGCATGCTCTGGTCACCCTGCTGGTGCATTCCTCGCGTCCCGTGTCGCTCCTGGAGGACATCTACCGCGGTATGGAGGAGCTTGCTCAAGCCTACGAGGTGCATCTTATCGGCGGTGAAACCTCTTCCCTGCCCGTCGACGGTTTGGTCATCAACGTGGCCTTGACGGGACGGGTGGAAAAGGGCTGTGCGGTGTTGCGCAGCGGCGGGAAGCCGGGCGATGCCCTGTTCGTCAGCGGACGGCTCGGGGGCTCGTTCCCCTCGCAACGCCACTTGAGCTTTGAGCCGCGCGTAACACTGGCGCGCGCCCTGTTGGCAGCGGGGTTGCGCCCTCGCGCCATGATGGATCTCTCCGATGGTTTGGCCACGGACTTGCCGCGGCTGGCGGGCGCCTCCGGCTGCGGCTATGAGCTTTTTCCCGAGCGACTGCCGCTCCATCCCGGCTGCAGCGTGCAGCAGGCTCTGGGCGACGGCGAGGATTACGAGTTGCTCTTTGCGCTGAGCCCTGAGCAGGCTCTGCGCGCAGAGCGGGAGTTTGAGTCTCCCGTGGTGCTCACCCGCATCGGCAGGCTGACTGCCGAGAGCTGTTCCACATTGGGTGGCGGGTGGCAGCATTTCCGAAACCGGTAACAGTGCCCGGCCCAAGCACTTAGGCGCATCACCTCCCTGGGGCTGCATTGCCCTTTTTCGCTCGAATTAAAAATAGTTCAAGTGCCTTATTATCAATTAGTTGCATTAATTTTTAAAAATGTTCCACAGGATTTTTAAAATCGGCCAAAAGAGGGAAATAATAATCAAGATTCATTAACTAAACACCACTTGCAGACGCAGTTTTTTTAAGCTCGTGGAACCCCCGTGGAATATGGACGAATGAGCATGGGCAGCTCGCCCGGACAAAAAAAAATTCTTTTGCTGCCAGGGGGCGCATGGCATAGTTCTCCCCGCATCTCCCCCCCGCCCCGGCCGCAATGCCGAACGAGTGACCGCTTCCTTCAGCAACGGTGGCGCGTGTCGACGGTAGGAGGAGAGGCCAGATTTCCAACCGCAATTTTCATCGACACATGGAGCCGACAATGACAGTACAGGAACTTTGGGAACGCATGCTGATTGAACTGCGCTCCCACTGTGAGGTGGGTCAGTATGCCCTCGATTCTCTTTTCTCCAATCTGGCGCCCGTCGATGATAACGGCACCTGCCTGACACTGACCTACCCGGCCTCCATGATGATTGATTGGGTCGAGGTCAACTACCAGGATATTCTGGCACATGCGGCCGCCCGCGTGTTGCGGGCGCCGCGCCGCATCGTCTTCGTCCCCGAGGGGAGCCCCCTGCCCTCCCCCTGCACGCCGGCCGCGGCTCAGCCGAGCGCTCCCCATTCTGCGGATTTGCCGAATCCCCGCCGGAGCACCAAGGCGAACCACCCGCGCCGCAACATGCTCAACAGCGGACTCAACACGGATTTCACCTTTGAGAACTTCATTGTCGGGTCGGCGAACAGCTTTGCCTACGCCGCCGCGCAGGCTGTGGCCAACCGCAGCGAAGCCTCGCGCCTGCTCTTCATCCACGGCGAGTCCGGTCTGGGGAAAACCCACCTGTTGCAGGCTATCGGCAACGCCATCCGCCGGCGCGATGACAGCACCCAGGTGCTCTACCTGACCAGCGAGACCTTCATGAACGACTACATCGATGCCGTGGGTAAGAAGGGCGATGCCATTGCCGCCTTCCGCCGCAAGTACCGCAAGGCCGATGTGTTGCTCATCGACGATGTGCAGTTCCTCGCCCGCACCTCCAAGACGCAGGAGGAGTTTTTCCACACCTTCAACGCCCTCTTCGCCAGCGGTAAACAGATTGTTCTCTCGGCCGACTGCCCCGCCTGCGCCATCACCAGCCTCGAGCAACGCCTCGTCTCGCGCTTTGAGCAGGGGCTGACGGTCTCCCTCCTGCCCCCGGATTACGAGACGCGTCTGGCTATTCTGCGCAGCCGCCTCAAGCACGGGCGCAACAAGCTCCTCACGCCGGAGGTTATCGAATTCCTCGCCACGCATGTGACCCGTTCTGTGCGGGCGCTTGAGGGGGCGTTCGTGCAACTGACCACCTATGCCTCGTTCTGCAACCGCACACTGAGTGTGGCCGATGCCCGCGCTCAGTTGCGCGACCAACTGCGCAGCAATCGGGGCGGCAACAGCTCCGTGAGCATCGCTGACATCCAGCAGCGCGTCGCCGACGAGTTCAACATCCGCGTGGCCGATCTCAACGGGCGCCGCCGCACCGCCCTGGTTGCCCAGGGGCGACAGGTAGCCATGTACCTGGCGCGCAAGCACACAGGGCGTTCCCTGCAAGACATCGGAGCCGCATTCGGCGGGCGTGATCACGGCACCGTCCTCCACGCCGAGCGCAGCATTGAGCAGAAAATGGCCGCCGACACCCTCCTCAACGAGCGCGTGCAACGCCTGACGGCCACGCTGATCTAAGGCGATTCTCCTATGGAGATATAGGGATATTCTCCTTGACTCCGCCTCCTTTCCCCTCTACAATCGACGCCGACATGATGAGGATATCCACCAAGGGGCGCTATGCTCTCCGCATCATGCTCGATCTTGCCGAGCATGCGTCGCGGGTGCCGGTTTCTCTGCGCGATGTCGCCGAGCGACAACACATTACACCGAAATACATGGAGAGCATCATGGCCATTTTGCTGCGCGAAGGTCTGGTGACCAGCGTGCGGGGCAAGGCGGGCGGCTATCGGCTCGCACGCTCGGCCGAGCAGTACACCGCCTATGATATTCTGGAAGCTGCCGAGGGGGATTTGGTGCCCGTGCAATGCCTGGCGCAAAGCGAGAATACCTGTGCCTTGCGGGAATCCTGCGCCACCTTGCCGGTGTGGCAAGGTTTGGCCGACGTGATTCGCGAGTATCTGCAGGGGGTCACCCTGGCGGATATGCGGGAGCGCAGCCATGGTTCACTGACCTACTGCGACGGCATCTGACGAAATGCCCCGCACACGCAGCGGCAAGCTGACCCGCCGCATGCTTGACCTCGACTCTTGAATGACCTAAACTACCCCTCGTCATGAGTCCCTCTTGCCGCCTGTTTCTGCTTTCCGCCCTCTCGGCCTTGTGTCTGTCGGCCTGCAGCTGGCAGCAACAGACGAACCCGGCGGAGGCAACAGCCGATGAGGACGAGAACCGGGCGACCATGCCTCCCCCGCTGCATTTGGGAGCGGTGCACCAGGTCTACCCCGAGCAGGGCTTTTGCCTACTGCGCATGCTCGGCCCGATTCCCGTTCCGGGAACGACCCTCATTTCCCACCCTGCCGACGGGTCCAACGACCGCGCGGGCAATCTCTGCGTGTCCCATGCACAGGGGTCACGCAACGGTATGATTGCCGCCGACATCCGTTCCGGCATCGTGCTCCGCGGAGACCGTGTCTTCCTCTACCGCGACATTGCCGCGCCCGAAACGCCGGAGACGGAGGAAGCCCCCTCCCCCGCCGAGGAGGACGACACCGTGCGCGATGATGACCCGCTCCTCAACACCCCCATCACGGATGAAGCTCCCCCTGCAGCCCCCGCCCCGGTGGAGGAGTCCCCGTCGGTGGAAACCACGGTGCTGCCTGCCGAGGAACAGCAGCCTGCCCTGCCCGATTCCTCCCCCGGCAAACTCGACGACATCCCCGACGATATTAACGATTGGGATTAACCCCTGACCGACATGAAACTGCAATACTACGCAGATGAAGAAGGCGAAAGCGTCATCGGACTGTGGATTCCGAAGCGCCGCTGCTATATTGATGTCAGCGCCCGCGAGGAGGCTCTGTGGAGCGCCATGCTGCCCGGCGGCAAGAAACTCCGCAAGGAAATCGAGACCTGGATTTCCCGCGGTGCGCCCGATGGCATTCCGGTGGACCCGGAGGGGCTTGTCCTCTCCAGCGCCCTGCATGTGCAGCCAGGAACCATCGCCTGTTTAGGCACGACCTATGGCGACCACGCGCGGGAGTTTGACGGCAGCAGCCCCACGGAGCCCGCGCTCTTTCTCAAATCTGTCGGTGCCATTGCCTCCGATTTGTCCTATGTTCTGCGACCGCGGGGCGCCACCAAACTCGACTACGAGGTCGAGCTCGCCGTCATTCTCGGCGACACGCTGCACCGCGCCACGCCCGCCGAGGCGCGCCGCGCCATTTTGGGCTACACGCTTATGTGCGACTACTCTGAGCGTTCCTACCAGCTCGAGCATAATGGCCAGTGGACCAAGGGGAAGAGCTACGACACCTTTGCGCCCTTCGGTCCCGTTCTCGTGACTAAGGACGAACTACCTGACCCCGACAACATCCAGCTGGAGCTGCGCGTCAACGGCGAGCTGCGCCAGAGCGGCAATACCTCGCAACTCATCATGCCCGTGGCAGACCTGCTGGCCTATGTCTCGCAGTTCATGACCCTGTCCCCGGGCGATGTGGTCTCCACGGGGACTCCCTCCGGCGTCGCGCTCGGCATGCATCCGCCGCGCTATCTCCAACCGGGGGATTGCGTCGAGTTCTCCGCAAGGGGCATCGGCAGCGTGCGCCAAGTGGTCGAGCAGGAAAAATAAACGCGAAATAATGTTGCAAAACCCCGCCACTTACCATACACTGATCACAAACCCAGTCACCGCCTTTCCCGAACCACGCACAGCCATGAATATCCTCATCACCGGAGTGGCCGGCTTCATCGGCAGCCACCTTGTCAGTCATCTTCTCAGCATGGGTGCCACCGTTGTCGGCATCGACAGCCTCTTCGACAACAACGATCTGGATCTCAAACGCGAGCGTCTGGCACATCTGGGTATCGATACCGAAGCCATCGGTAGCCGCAGCACCCTCACCGGAACCGGCGGCTGGCGCTTCATGCGCCTCGATGTGCTGAATGTCAAGGGCGTGGATGAACTCTTTGCCCGCGAGCATTTCGATGCCGTGTTCCACTTGGCCGCCGTGACGGGTTCCCACCTCAGCAGCACCAACGCCGCGCTCTGCTTCGACGTCAACGTGCGCGGCACCGGCTCCGTCCTGGAAGCCGCCCGCCGCCACGGCACACGCCATGTCCTCTTTGCCTCTTCCAGCGCCGTGTACGACCGCAATGTCCACTCCCCCATTACCGAAACGGCTTCTGCCGGCACGCCGACGCAGGCCTATGCGGCCTCCAAGCGAGCCGCCGAAATGATGTGCAGCGCCTACGCCCACCAATTCGGCATGCACATCACGGTGTTCCGCTTCTTCAACGCTTACGGCATCCGCGGGCGCAAGGATTCTATCCCCATGCGTCTCATTCGCGATGTGTTGGAAGGCAACGAAATCAAGCTGCCGCCGCATGGAGGCATCGTGCGCGATTTCACCTACATCGAGGATATTCTCGAGGGAATGATGGCCGCTCTGAACACGACCTCCATCAATCTTTCGGGCAATTCTTACGACCTGTTCAACATCGGCCGTTCCAAACCCGTCTCCATCGAGACGCTGGTGCAGACCATCGCCGCCCACGTCGGACGCCCCGCCAACATCGTCCGCACGCTCTCCGGTTACCTCACCTTCGGCGAACAGCCCGAAATCTACGCCGACACGACCAAGCTGGAGCGCGACCTCGCCTACTCCCCCGTCTGGGACTGCGAGGAAGCTCTGCCGAGTGTCATCGACTGGTTCCGCAGCCATTACCACGTGACGTTCGATATGTAAACCCCGAACGCCACCCCTATTCGTGAATCCGCATCTCTATCGACTCGCCAAGTCCGCCCTCTTCTGCCTCGACCCCGAGACAGCCCACCACCTCACCCTGACCGGGCTGAGGTTAGCTGAGAGCTTGCGCCTGATCCCGCTCATCGCCGGCGCACGCGTCGACGACCCCGTCACGGTCATGGGGCTGCGCTTCCCCAACCGTGTCGGTTTAGCGGCCGGCATGGACAAGGAGGCCAACACCATCGCAGCCTTCGGCCATTTGGGCTTCGGCTTCGTCGAAGTCGGCACCCTGACGCCGCGCCCCCAGCCGGGGAACCCCAAACCACGGCTCTTCCGCTGCATCCCCCAGCAGGCCATCATCAACCACATGGGTATCAACAATCCGGGCGTCGACCGAGGGGTGGAAAACATCCGCCGCACCCGCCGTTTCCACGGGATTCTGGGGGTCAACATCAGTAAGAACGAGTTCACCCCCAACCGCGAGGCTCATCAGGACTATCTCGCCTGCCTGCGCGCCGTGTGGGATGTAGCCGACTATGTGACCATCAACTTCTCCTGCCCCAATGTCCCCAATCTGCAGGAATTGGCCAAGGCCGACTCGGCCGCCGACCTCCTCTCGCTGCTCAAGAGCGAGCAGTCCAATCTCGCGCAGGAGACCGGGCGCTATGTTCCTTTGGTCATGAAGGTGTCTCCCGACATGCAGGATGCGCAGATTTCCGAGTTGGCTCATGTCTTCCTCGACTGCCAGCTCGATGGGCTCATCTGCACCAACACCACCACCTCCCGCTGCGGGGTGGAGGGGCACCCGGCGGCCACCGAAAGCGGCGGACTCTCCGGAAAACCCCTTTACAACCGCGCCAACGAAACCCTCGAAGCCTTTGCGCAGCAGCTCGGGGGTGACATCCCCATCATCGGCGTGGGCGGCATCACCACGGCCGAGGACGCGGTGGCGAAAATCAAAGCCGGTGCTTCGCTCGTGCAGCTCTACAGCGGCTTTATTTTCCAAGGCCCCCCGCTGGTGCGCGAGGCGGCGAACGCCATCCGCAAGACCTGCGCCGCGATTTGAGTTTGCCAAGGATACATTCATCTGCTACAATCCGACTCAGAAAACCTTTATCCTGCCATCCCATGAAACACGCCCATTTGCTTTTCAGCCTGCTGGCTTGTTCCGTCGCCTGTGCGGCGGACAATGCCGAACAGCCCGCACCGCCACCCGCTGAAGCTGCTCCCGCCCCCGCTCAGGAAGCCGTTGCCGATGGCAATATTGCCAAGAGTGAGGGGGGCGACGTGGCCACCGACGCCACCCTGCGCCTGCGACAGCGTCTGGCCGAACTCGACAGCAAACTGGCCGCTATCAGCAATCCGACGAGAGCGCTGCGCAGCACATGCGACTCTGCAAAAAGACGTATTACAAATGATTTGGCTCGCGTGGACAAGCTGGCTCTCGAAATTGCGGATCTCCAGCGGAAGTTCAACGAGGCCGGAGCGGGAGACTACAACTTTGGGTTGGTTCGCCCCGATGATCGCATGAAATATGTGCGCGACGGCGAGGCTGCCTACAAGGCCATGGTCATCGACATGAAGGAGAAAAAGGGGAAGCGCAAAGTGGCGGGCATTGACAAATTTGAGCTCATGAGCGAGCGCTACCAAGGCATTCCCGAATACAAGCAGGCCTACGAGTGGTACCAAAAGACGCTCCGAGCTCTCGACAAGAAGTGGAGCAAGATGTTGTCTGCGGAAAAGTCCAAGCGCAGCAAGCTCCAGGCGGCACAGAAGGAACGACTGGATCAGAGTGATGCCGAACAATACAAGCGCCTGGAGGAGCAGTTTGAAGCCGAGGGAGAAAAGATTGCGGCGGTGTGGTACAACCCCAACACGCGCAATGAGAAAATGCTCATCGAGTGCTGCCACAAGGTCAAGGATGCTCTGATGCGCAGTGAAAAGACCAAACTCGATGCGGAGGTCGGCACCGTCCCCACCCTGCTGACGCAGTACTGGGAGGCGATGGACAAAGCGCGCCAAGCGATGCTTAACGGTGATTTGGAGGGCGCCGAAAACATTCTCAAATCGGATCCGGTGTTCAAAATCATTCCCCGCCTGAAAGGCCAGCTGCTCCCCTCGGAATATCGAGATCCCCTGATGGAGCAGCATCGGGACATGAGCAACACCATCCGCACCCGGCAGCGAGACTATCAGCGTCTCAAGACCCAGCTGGAGCGCCAGACGGGCGTCTTGGATCGCTCGATTTCCGGCATGACGGCTCAATTAGATGCCGCCTTTGACCGCATTGAGTCCGAGCTGGACCAAGATAACGGCGACACCACCCGTGAAGCCGTGAACGAGGAAGAGCCCAAGCCCGCCGAGGAGGCCGCCCCCTCTGCAGAAACGGCTCCCGCAGAAGAAGCCGCTCCCGCCGGGGCTGCTCCCGCGGCAACGGAAGCTACTCCGGCTGCATGATGAAGCGTCTCGCCGCGAAGTTGATGCTCATGGGGGTGTGCAGCCTGCTCAATCCCCTTGCCGCTGCCCTACCCCCGGCCATGT
>CAMACY010000037.1 GCA_945831585.1 uncultured bacterium
GGGTTCTGAGTGCTAAAGTGGCGGAGCTATGATGAACCTGCCTATTCGCCCGCGCCGCAACCGCAAGAGCGCGGCGGTGCGCGGCATGATGCGCGAGACGAGCCTGAGCGCGGCTCACCTGATTTACCCGATGTTTGTGCAGGAGGGCGGCGAGAACACGCCCATTGACTCCCTGCCGGGCTGCACGCGCTGGTGCGTGCGGGATATTGCCGCCGAGTGCGCCCGTCTCTATGCGCTGGGGATTCCCTGCGTCGACCTCTTTGCCGTGGTGCCCGAGGAGAAGAAGGATGCTCAGGGCAGCGAGGCGTGGAATCCCGAGGGGGTGGTTCCGCGCGCCATCCGCGCCATCAAGGCGGCGGTGCCGGAGCTCATGGTGATGACGGATGTCGCCCTCGACCCTTTCAACACTTATGGGCAGGACGGCATCGTTCGCGAGTATGCGGACGGGCGCTACGAGATTCTCAATGATGAGACGGTGGAGGCTCTGGTGCGGCAGGCGCTCTGCCACGCGCGCGCCGGGGCGGACATCATTTCGCCCAGTGATATGATGGACGGGCGCATCGCCGCCCTGCGCGCTGCGCTGGATGCGGAGGGCTTTGCGCAGGTGTCGCTCATGAGCTACACGGCCAAGTATGCCTCGGCCTACTACGGTCCTTTCCGCGGGGCGCTGGGCAGCGCGCCCAAGTTCGGCGACAAAAAGACGTATCAGATGGACCCCGGCAATCGGCGCGAGGCGCTGCGCGAGGCGGCACTGGATGCGGCCGAGGGGGCGGATTTTCTCATGGTCAAACCCGCGACGCTGTATCTGGATGTCATCGCGGACATGCGCCGCGAAACGACCCTGCCCATTGCGGCGTACCATGTGAGCGGCGAGTACCTAATGCTCAAGGCGGCGGCGGCTTCCGGCTGGCTGGATGAGCGCACCGCGATGCTGGAGGCGCTGCTGTCCATCCGCCGCGCGGGGGCGGACATGATTCTGACCTACGCGGCGCCGCAGGTAGCGCAGTGGCTGCGCGAGGAAGCCTGAGCTCCCCCCCCCCGGGGTAACTCCCCGCACGCTTAGGACGCTCCCGCACTCAGGGCTCTGCCCCGCCCTCGGTCGGGGCTTCCACGGGCGGAAGCTCCAAATTCAGCCTCCCCTGCTCGCCCGTCAGCTCGGGGCGCACGGGGGCGGGTTCACCGCCCTCGGACGGGGGCGGCAGGACGACCAGCGCTTCCCCGGCAGCTTCCTCCGGCGGCAGGGCGGCGGGCATGATGCGCGCGATGCGCTCCACCGGGTTCTTGGTGACGATGTTGCCCAGCACGGCACGCCCCTTGACGCGTAGGTTGCCGAAGGGGTAGCGCAACGGGCGGTTGAGGCGCTTGAGCTGGTTCTTGAGGTAGACGTTGACGACCATCGCGGCGCTATCCTCCTCGGTCGCGTGGACAGAGAGGAAGAAGATGCGACTGTTGGGGGTGCCCTGCGTCAGGCAGTACTCCTTCTCGCGCGTGAAGCCGCCGAGGCGGAAGCGCTTGGCGTAGGTAATGCCGTCGCGCCCGTCGCGGTAGATCATGTTGAACACCCAATCATCGCCGGGGCGCAGCACGCGCAGGTCGAGCAGCTTTTTGCCCACGTAGAATTTTTCCTGCACGCGGCGCACCATGAGGA
This sequence comes from uncultured bacterium, assembly GCA_945831585.1. GTDB lineage: Bacteria > Verrucomicrobiota > Verrucomicrobiia > Verrucomicrobiales > Akkermansiaceae > Akkermansia. Next base: position 1,649 of record CAMACY010000037.1, read on the forward strand.
TGCCCTCGCGGTCGATGGTGAGGATGTCGCTCATGGTGGAGCATTTGTCCACGGCCTCGCCCTTGCGGACGCCATAGCCGGCAAAGCCGTCCTCATCCAGATAAAGCGTCTCGTTCTCCACGGCGGCCACGGCGCGGCTCACGGTGTCGAAGGTGCTCAGCTCGGTGCGGCGGGGCCAGGCTTCGCCGTATTTCTTGCGCAGGCTCTCGAACCAACGGATGGTGTAGCGCGTGAGCTGCGCGAGGTTGCGCTGCGTCTGCGCGATGTCGCTTTCCAGCCCCGCGATGCGCTCCTCGGCCTTGTGAATCTCGTACTTGGCGATTTTTTTGATGCGGATTTCCGTCAGCCGCACGATGTCGTCCTGCGTAACGGGGCGCAAAAAATCGCGCACAAAGGGTTCCAGCCGCTCGGCGATGTCGCGCAGCGACTGCTCCCAGCTCTCGCTGGTTTCCAACACTTTGTAGATGCGCTCTTCGATGAAGATTTTCTCCAGACTCGCCTGCATCCACGCTTCCTGCAACTCGACCAGCTGCACCTCGAGCTCGCGGCGCAGGGTTTCCTTAGTGTCCGCCACGTTGCGCCGCAGGATGTCCGACACCCCCATGAATACGGGCTTGCGGTCGACAATCACCACGGCCTTGGGCGAGATACTCACCTGACATTCCGTGAAGGCGTAGAGGGCGTTGCAGGTTTTTTCCGCATCCTGCCCGGGGTTGAGGTGGATGAGGATGTCGGCGGCAGCGGCGGTGTTGTCCTCGATTTTGGCAATTTTGAGCTTGCCTTTTTCGATGGCGCTCTCGATGCTGGCGATGAGGGATTCCGTGGTGGTACCGTAGGGAATTTCGGTGATGCGGATGAGTTTCTTTCCGCTGCAATCGAGCCGAGCACGACAGCGCAGGCGGCTGTTGCCCGTGCCGTCGTTGTAGCCGCTCACATCCAGTAGCCCGCCCGTGGGGAAGTCGGGGTAGAGCTCGAAGGGCTCGCCGCGCAGGTAGTGGATGGCCGCCTCAAGCAGTTCATTGAAGTTGTGTGGCAGAATCAGGCAGTTCATGCCCACGGCAATGCCCAGCGCACCCTGCGCCAGCAACAAGGGGAATTTAACCGGCAGGGAAACGGGTTCGCGGTTGCGCCCGTCATAGCTCAGTTTCCACTCCGTCACCTTGGGGCTGTAAACCACGTCGCGAGCAAAGGGGGAGAGGCGCGCCTCGATGTAGCGGGGGGCGGCGGCGGCATCGCCGGTCAGGATATTGCCCCAATTGCCCTGGGTGTCGATGAGCAGCCCCTTTTGCCCTAGCGTCACCAGCGCGCTGCCGATGGAGGCATCGCCGTGCGGGTGGTATTTCATCGTGTCGCCCACGATGTTGGCCACCTTGTTATAGCGCCCGTCGTCCATCTGCTGCATGGCGTGCAGGATGCGGCGCTGCACGGGCTTGAGTCCGTCACCAATGTGCGGCACGGCGCGCTCGAGAATCACATAGGAAGCGTATTCCAGATAATAATTGCCGAACATGCGATGCAGGGGGCTCGCATCGGTCTGTTTGTAGATGGGAATCTCGGCTTCCTCGCTCATGCGCGGTTCGATTCTAGCACATTCCGCGCGTGGTTTCAAGCATCCCCCGCTAAAGTTCCCGCAACCCGCGCATTTTTCGTTTTCGACTGACCTCCCCTCGGGCTGCGCGACAACGCCCGCTTGTCCCCCGAGCGGTATTTTCTGTTCTTAGAACGCTAAAAATTCTTCACGGAACGAGGGGGTATATGATAGAGTGATTCCGGCGGGGCTGGGGACACTCGCACCACGCCGCACATGAGTCCACACCACACACATTCATTCTGCCTCCTCGCCTGAGCGCTGCTCCTCCGCCTGATTGATGCCTCCCCTCATCTCCATCGTTGTGCCGGTCTACAACTGCGAGCATCTCCTTCCCCGCTGTATCGACTCGTTGTGTGCACAACACTACAGCAAGTTCGAGCTGATTCTGATCAATGACGGTTCAAGCGACCGCTCCGGGGACATCTGCGATGCCTATGCCGCTCGGGATTCCCGCCTGCGTGTCATTCACCAGCGCAACGCCGGTGTCAGCGCCGCCCGCAACCGGGGGCTAGAGTGCAGCCGGGGGGATTTTATCTGCTTTGTCGATGGCGATGATTATGTGGATGCGGGCTATCTGGATGCTTTTGTCTCCGGGCTGGATGATGCTACGGATTTGGTCTTTCAGGGAATCATTGAGGAGCATAACGGGCAAGCGCTCCGCAAGACACCGGAGGCACGCCGCTATGACCGAAGCGCGGTGCCGGACGGCATCTCCGACATCAACCAATGGTCCATGTTCGGCTATGTGTGTAATAAGCTATACCGCCGCAGCATCATTGAACAACGGAACCTGCGCTTTCGGACAGATTGCAGCCTGAGCGAGGATCGCCTTTTTGCCCTGCACTATCTCCGCTATGCTCGCAACATGAGTGTCGTCCACGCATGCCACTACCATTACCACCCGCACCCCGGGGGGCTGACCATGCGGAAACGGAGTTACGAGGAGTCCAAACAGGCCGCAGATTGGAATTGGGAAGCAGCGATGGCGCTGATGGAAGATCGCCCCTCTGTCCGCTTGTTGACGGATACCCGTCGCATGTATATCAAGACGTTTCGAGGCATCATTTCCGACCTGTTGCAATCGGACAGGGAGCTCTCGTTTGTCACCTCGGCCATCGGGGATTTTTTGCGGACTCACCGGCGCTGGCTACCGTTGGCAGCTCCGGCAAATCGCATGCAACGCATTGAGGATTGGGCTCTAAAATTCCCACTTCGCATCTCCTGCCCCCTTGTGCGGATTCTACACCGTCTAAAACAACTGAAACATGCCATCGCTTCCCACACTCGCCGGATATGAAGATTGCCTCGGCTGCATGCTCTGTGCCGATTCCTGCCCGCACGGAGCGATCAGCTTCCGCATCGATGAAAACGGCTTTTGGATGCCGCAGGTAGATGCCGAGCGCTGTGTCGGCTGCAAGCTCTGCGAACGCCGTTGCCACCAAGTGCGGCACAATGAACTCGCCCCCCTCCCCGCCGAGCAGCCGCTCAAAGGATACGCCCGCGATCCGGAGATACGCCGCCACAGCACCAGCGGCGGCATCTTCCGCGCCCTGGCTGAGCATGTCATCACCGACCGAGGGGGAATCGTCGTCGGCGCCGTCTGCGAGGGGGATGTCATCCGCCACCGCGCCGTCGACAGCATCGGCGAGTTGCGCGCTCTTCAGGGCAGCAAATATGCCCAGAGCGATACCAGGGGCATCTACCGCTATGTGCAATCATGCCTGCGCGCCGGTCGTTTTGTTCTCTTCTCCGGCACCCCCTGTCAGTGCAACGCTCTGCGCACCTTCCTCGGGCGAAGCTATCCGCAACTCATCACCGTCGACATTGTCTGCCACGGTGTACCATCCTACAAGCTAGCGGAGCGTCACCTGGCTCTGAACGGCGGGGAGGCGATTGTCTCTTTCCGCGCCAAATCCCGCGGGTGGGGGCGTGATTCTTTTGTCACCATCCGCAAGGGGCAGGACGAGGTCATTATCGATGACCGCGCCGACAATTTATTCTACCATGCGTTTATGGCGGAACTCTGTTTCCGCCCGAGCTGCTACAAATGCCGCTTCTGCAACATCCGGCGCACAAGTGATCTCACCATTGGTGATTTATGGGCCTACCGCTTTACCAAGGAATACGATCCGCTCGGCGTATCGGTCATTCTCCCGAACACCGAGCAGGGGCGCGCCCTAATCCGGCAATGCTGCGGCATTGACTCCACCCCCATCAGCTGGCGCACCGCCCTCACCAATAATCCCCGCATCTACTCCAACCGAGCCGCGTACCGCGCCATCTCCCTCAGCACCCACTTGGGCACCCTCTATCGCTATTTGCCCGCGCGTGTGGCCGATTATCTCATCGAAGCCTGGTACTCCAAGCGGCGCCATCTCTTCTTCCTGTGGGCGGTGTGGCTCAGACTCATCCGCCGCCGCCTCGACCTCAAGAACAGCGGGTCTTTGGAAAAGACCCTCAAATCCTTGGAGAAGTAAGGGTCACGAATATGAATGTCGGCATCATCACCTACCATCGTTCCCAAAATTACGGTGCCCAACTGCAAGCCTATGCCCTGCGCAAGGTTGTGGAGAAACTGGGGCACCGGGCAGCGGTTTTGGACGGCAACACCATTGGAGAATCCGGGCTGTTCCATTGGTCATGCGCGAGTGGGCGTGCGCTGCTCGGTTCGCTGCGCAACAATATCCTGAGCCTCTGTTTTAATCGCACCCGCCATCGCCGCTTCCGCGAGTTTTCGCAACGCCTGCTCGGGCGCACGGCACCCTGCATGAGCCGCCCGGCTCTGCAACGGGAATGCGCTGCGTACGATGCGATGATCACCGGAAGCGATCAGGTTTGGCACCCGCAAATTTGCGAGGGAGACACCAGCTTCTTCCTTGACATTCCCATCGCGAGCCACCGAAAAATTGCCTATGCTCCCAGCTTCGGTGTCAGCGAGTATACCCCGGAACAAGTAGCGCGCTATATGCCCCTCATTGCCGACATCGCCCACCTCTCCGTGCGCGAAGAATCCGGTCAACAGCTCATCCGCAAGCATCTGCAACGTGAGGCTCCACTGGTGCTCGATCCCACGATGCTGCTAGAGCGCGCTGATTGGGAATCCGTGGCGCAGGACTCACCGTACCGGCATTATCTGCTCTATTTCTCCATTTTGGATTCCCTCCCCGGCAGCGATGCCTATGTGCGCCGCGTCGCCAGGGAAAAAGGGCTCCGCATCGTGCGCATCGGCTCCGTGCGCGATGTGCTGAAACGCGGTTTTATCAACGCTCGCCATGTGGGTCCGCAGGGATTTTTGGGGCTTGTTCGTGATGCCGACTATGTGATCACCAGCTCCTTCCACGGCTGCGTCTTCAGCATTCTGTTCGAAAAGCAATTCCTGTGTCTGCTCAATCGCAACGACCGCAACTCCCGTTTGGAAACCCTAACCGCTCAATTGGGGCTTTCCGGGCGTTTGGTGCGGCATGTCGACACGCCCCACGCGAGCGAACAGCTCCCGATTACATACGAGCCCGTCAGGCAGCGCTTGGCGCAAAGACGCCGTGAGTCACTGCAATTCCTCACGACCGCCCTGTGCGAGGCCGATTCAGCGCATCCGGGCAGCAGCTCAGCAGCACCGGGCGATGGCATCAAATCGCCCGCAGAATAACCCCGTGTGCGGGTGTTCGTTCGATCCGATAACGCCCCTGCTCACCGTCGGCTAAGTGCAACTCGGCCGTTACGCTCCCATCTTTCACAATGCTGTGTCAAGATTTCCCCTATCGGCTCAGGAAATTCTATGCATCAGGACGATACGCTACTTCAATGCGAAAATATTATAACTATCAGATTATCAATATATAGAAATAAGCAGCATTGTGAATGCTATCCCGTCCGACACACCGGGCTTGCGCGAGCTCCGCTCCGGAAGTGCGTTGAGTCCCCTGCGGATTTTCCCGATTCCAATCCATGCTTGACGGAGAAAGAAGCGCAGCGTATCATGAGGAGCATGAAACCGCTTCTTGTGCTCATGGCTCCGGGCTTTGAGGAAATCGAACTCACCGCCCCCATTGATATTCTGCGTCGGCTCGACATTCCCGTCACGACCGCCGGGCTGAACAGCCGTTCGGTCGAGGGCGCACACGGGCTGGTTATTCAGGCTGATATGCTGCTGATTGATGTGCAGCCGGAGCATTTTGACGGCATCATCCTGCCGGGCGGTCCGGCCAGTTGGCTGCTGCGCGACACGCCCGGGGTGCTCTCCCTCCTGCGAGCCTTTCACGGCGCGGGCAAGCTCGTGGCGGCCATCTGCGCGGCGCCTCTGGCGCTGCAGGCTGCCGGGATTCTCCGCGGGCAGCGCATCACCTGCTACCCCGGGGTGGCGGCGGAGCTTAAGGCTGATGCCAATGTGCTCGAATGCCCCGCCTGCACGGAGGGCAAGCTGGTGACGGGTCGCGGCCCGGGGGCGGCGCTGGAGTTCGGCTTTGCCCTCGCTGCGGCACTGGGCAAGGGGGAGGCCGTGGCGCAGCTGCGCCGCGAGATGTGTGTCTGAGTATCTCCCCCCCTTCCCCGCCATGAACACACAACCCATCCTCTACCGCAATCGCTACACGGGACAGACGGAGCAGGAGAAGGTCATGGGCGAGCGAGCCCTGCGCTGGATTTACGGCACGCCCTCGGGACAGCTGGCGCTCCGACTGCTGCTCAAGCGCGCCTGCGTGTCGCAGCTCATGGGCTGGCTCAAGAACCGCCCCGGCAGCGCGCGGGGGCTGGCGGATTTCGTGCGCGAGTACAACATCGATATGAGCGAGGCGGAGCGCCCCCTCGAGGACTACCGCAGTTTTAACGATTGGTTCACGCGCACGCTCAAGCCCGGAGCCCGCCCGGTGTGCAGCGGGGCGACGGTGGCGCTGCCCGCCGACGGGCGCCACAGCGCGTGGCAGGATGCCTCCGCGATGAGCGGGGTGTTTGTCAAGGGGCAGCGCTTTGACCTGCCGGCGCTGCTGGGCAGTGCCGAGCTGGCGGAGCGCTACGCGCACGGGACGATTGTGCTCAGTCGGCTCTGCCCCGTGGACTACCACCGTTTTCACTTTCCCGCGGCGGGCACACCTGAGGCGCCGCGCCGTATTCCGGGGCCGCTGGCCAGTGTGTCGCCCTACTGCTTGCGGCGGCAGCTCAGCTGGCTGTGGACAAACAAGCGCGAGCTGACGGTGCTGCACACGTCCGACTGCGGCGAGGTGCTGCTGCTAGCTGTCGGGGCGACGGGGGTGGGCTCGATTTTCCAGACCTACCGCGCCGGGGCTCCCGTATGCAAGGGGGATGAGCAGGGCTATTTTGCCTTCGGCGGTTCCACCGTTATGAGCTTCTTCGAGCCGGGACGCATCACCCTCGCGCCCGACCTCGCGACCAACACGGCCGAGGGTTTTGAGACCTATGCGCGCCAAGGGGATCTGCTCGGGCACATTGGGGGCTGAGTCGTCGACCTCATCGGGGTCTGTTGCGGCAAACGGTGTCAAAAATTTCCCCATCGCGAAAAAAAATAGAATTTTCTTGCAAAAAATGCTTGCCATGCAGCGCGGCTTTCGCTATAATTCGCCCGCAGCCGGTCGCAAGGCAGGCAGCAAGGCAAGGAGCGGTAGCTCAGTTTGGTTAGAGCGCAGCCCTGTCACGGCTGAGGTCGCGAGTTCAAGCCTCGTCCGCTTCGTTCCTGCAACAAGGGAATCACCCCATGGGTGGTTCCCTTGTTTGTGTTTCGGGGCAAGGGTGCGTGCCGATCGCCTGCGCACGCGATTGTGCATTGACGCAGGCATGGCGCTGTCCTATGATGCGGGGTGATGAGTGAGTACCCTTTTTCGGAGGATGTGCCGGCGATTGCCTGGTCGCAGCTGACGCCCGAGCGGGCGCGTGTGGAGATTCCGCAGGCCATTGAGCGCGCCAAGGCGGCGGTCGCGGCGATTTGCGCGGTGACGGAGCCGACCTACGACAATACTTTTGCGGCGCTGGAGTCGAGCGGTCGGGCGCTGGCGGCGGGGTGGCAGCGGCTGAACCATTTGCGCAGTGTGATGGATAGTCCCGAGCTACGCGCGGCGGTCAATGAGTTGCTGCCGGCGGTGGTGAGCTACAGCAGCAGTGTGGGGCTGAATCCCGAGCTGTATGCGGTGCTGCGACGGGCGTCGCAGCAGCCCTGGGTGGCGCAGTTGTCGCCCGTGCAGCAGCGCTTTATCCGCGAGACGTTGGAGGATTTCCGCGAGAGCGGTGCCGAGCTCGCGCCCGAGGCGAAGCAGCGCTATGCCGAGCTGGCTACGGAGCTGGCTCAACTCGGGCGCCGCTTCGGGGAGAATGTGCAGGATTCGACGAATGCTTGGGAGTATGTGACGGCTGATGCGTCGGAGCTGGCGGGGCTGCCGGAGTCGGTGCGCGAACAGGCGCTACAGGACGCCCGCGCCAAGGGCTACGGCAGCGAGTCTGCGCCGCAGTGGCGCTTCACGCTCCAGTTTACGAGTGTGCAGCCGGTGCTGACCTATGCGGACAATGAGGCGCTGCGTGAGCGGGTGTGGCGCGCCGTGGGTACCAAGGGCACGGGGAAGTATGATAATGCGCCGCTGATTCACCGCCTGTTGAAGCTGCGCCGGGAACAGGCGGCTCTCCTGGGCTATGAGCGCTATTCGGACTATGTGACGCGCCGCCGCATGGCGGGCAGCGGCTTGCACGCGCTGGCGTTCATCGATGACCTGCATGAGCGGGTGAAGCCCGCCTTCCTCGCAGAGCAGGAGGAGCTGCGCCGCTTTGCGGAGCAGCAGTCGGGACGGCCGATGCCCGTGATGAAGCCCTGGGATATCGCCTATTGGACGGAGAAGCGCCGCCGCGCGCTCTACGATGTGGACAGTGAGGCGCTGCGCCCCTATTTCCCCATGTCGGCGGTCATGGAGGGGATGTTTTCGATTTTTGCGGAGTTGTACGGGATTCGCTTCACGGAGCGCCCGACGACCTGTCTGCAGCCCGGGGAGACGCTGCCCGAGGGGGCGGTGGAGGTGTGGCACCCGGAGGTGCGTTTTTACGAGATTCACGATGTGGCGAGCGGGGAGCACCTGTGCTCGTTCTACACGGACTGGCACCCCCGCGAGTCGAAGCGTGCGGGGGCGTGGATGGATGCGCTGGTCACGGGGCTGCCGCCGATGGCGGGGCAGCCGCGGGTGCCGCATTTGGCGCTGATGTGCGGCAATCTGAGCCGCCCGGTGGGCGACCGCCCCGCGCTGCTGACGCATGAGGAGGTGGAAACGGTGTTCCACGAGTTCGGGCACTTGCTGCACCAGGCGCTCAGCGATGTGCCGGTGCGCTCGCTGGCGGGCACGAATGTGGCGTGGGATTTTGTGGAGTTGCCGAGCCAAATCAATGAGAATTGGACCTGGGAGTGCGAGGCGCTGCACCGCTTTGCGCGCCATTGGCAGTCGGGCGAGCCGATTCCCGATGCGCTGCTGGACAAGTTGTTGGCGGCGCGCAATGACGGAGCGGCGAGTTTCTTTATGCGCCAGCTCTGCTTTGGCAAGCTGGATTTGGAGCTGCACACGCACACGGAGCGCTGGGAGGATGCGGATATCGAGCAACTGGACCGCGAGCTGCTGGCGGATTACCGTGTGCCAACGACGGAGCAGAACAGCAGCATGCTGCGCGCATTCCTGCACATTTTCGACGGCGGATACGCGGCGGGCTACTATTCCTACAAGTGGGCGGAGATGCTGGAGGCGGATGCTTTTTCGCGTTTCAAGTCCGAGGGGATTTTCAATCCCGAGACGGGGCGCGATTTCCGCCGCTGCATCCTGTCGCAGGGCAACAGCCGCCCCGCCGCCGAGCTGTTCCGTGATTTCATGCAGCGCGACCCCGATCCCACGGCCTTGCTGCGTCGCTGCGGTATTCTGTGAGGCGCCCTGCCCTGCTGCAGGCAGAAGGGGCAGCCCCCCGCGCGGAGGGCTGCCCCTTGTGTATCGGCTTTTACGCGCGGCTCAGCGCTTGCCTTGCTGCTGCTGGGCAGCGAGAGCGGCCTGCTGCGCGTCCATCATTTTTTCAAAGAAGCTCTTTTTGCGCCCTTTTTTCGCGCTGACTTTTTCGAGCTTGGGCTCGGGAATCACGCGGCGAATCACGATGGTTTGGATGATGGAGATGATGTTTGTGGTCGTCCAGTAGAGGGCGAGGGCGCTGGGGTAGGTGTAGCAGAAGAGGAAGAACATCAGCGGCATCCAGCGCATGATGCGCACTTGCGTGGGGTCGCCCGTGGCGGGGGTCATGTGCATCTGCACAATCATGGACACGGCCATGAGGATGGGCAGCACGTTGATGGGGAGGTCAAAGCCCAGGGCGCTGAAGCTCCACACGGTGTCGGTCTGCGACAGGTCGGTGACCCAGCCGATCCAGGGCGCGCCTCGGAACTCGGCGGCGGTTTGCAGCACATAGAAGAAGGCGAAGAAGATGGGAATCTGCAACAGCATGGGCAGGCAGCCGCCCATGGGCGAGATGCCGTACTCGCGGTACAGTTTCATCATCTCCATGTTGACTTTCTGCGGGTCGTCAGGGTACTTGGTCTTGAGCTCGACCATCTTGGGCTGCAGCAGGCTCATGCGCTTCATGCTCATGTAGCTCTTGCGGTAGAGCGGCCAGATGAGCAGGCGCACGACAAAGGTCATGGCCACGATGGCCCAGCCCCAGTTGCCGAACCACTTGTGGAAGAGGGTGATGAGCCAGTTCATCGGGTAGCTGATGACGGTGAGCACGCCGTAGTCCATCACGCGGTCGAGCATGCGGAACTCGTCCGTCATGGCGTTGAGCATGATGTTGAGCTTGGGGCCGGTGAAGATGTCAAAGGCAAAGCTCTTTTGCCCGCCGGGCAGCTCGCCGCTCTTGGGCGAGAGGGTGAAGGCGGGCAGCCCCAGCGCGGTTTCCACGCCCTCGACCTCCTTGCTCTTACCTTGCAGGGGGTATTGGGTGGGGGCGGCGTAGTAGCTGTTGTTGCCGCTGCCCTGTTCGGGCTTGATGAGGGCGGCGTAGTACTGGTTCATGGCGCCTACCCATTCCAGCTGCTCGCAGTCGGTCTCCAGCACGCGGCTCTTTTTCTTGCCGAACCAGGGGCTGAAGTAGCCCGCGGTCTCTTTCTCGAAGCTGCCGTTTTCCAGCCGCACGAAGTAGGAGTAGCGGGGGAACTCTTCCTCGGAGATCTGCTGCATGCCGCCGGCGTAGAGCCCCCAACGCTCGGCCTGCATGCTCTGCGCCGCGGTGTTTTGGATGTCGACGGTCAGGTGGATGACGTAGGCGTTGCCGTCGAGGGTTTTCTCACCCTGTTGCAAGGGTTTGAGGCTGTAGACCTTGCGGATGATGAGCTCACCACTCTTGGCGATGAGGGTGACTTGGCGCTCGTTGCTCTGCTCGGGCAGCAGGCTGTAGCAGGCTTGGTCGAAGACGGGGGCGGCGTCGTTGCTCAGCCCGAAGAGGAGGGTGCCGATGCCCTGCGCGGGGTTGGCGTTGATGCGCACGTCGTCTTGCCCGTCGGGCTTGGTGCTGTTGACAGCCTGCCCGAGCATCTGCACGCTGCTGATGCTGCCGCCGATGTCGCGGAAGTGGTAGGTGGCCACGGGCTGCCCCTGCGCATTACGCGAGGTGAGGGTGGCAATCTCGCGGGCTTGGGGGGCGGTCGGCGCCGCCGGGACAGCCGCGGCGGGGGCAGTCTCAGGGCTAGCCGCAGGGGTGGAATCCGCCTCGGCGGGAGTCGCCGCGGGGCTCACTTGTTCCGTTTTCGGTGCCGCGGCGGCGGTTGCTGCTGCGGCATCGGCATCCTGCTTGTTGAGGTACCACTGCAGGCCGAGAAGCGCCACGCAGAGGCTGACGACAAACCATGCTGTTCTGTCCATAACTGTTGGGGGTGTTTGGTTGGGGTGTGGAAAGTGGGGGAAGAATACTCAGCGGCGCGGGCGCGCGGGGGGAACGGGGTCGTAGCCGCAGCCGCCCCAGGGGTTGCAGCGCAGGAGACGCCAAATGCCCAAGGCGCAGCCGCGCAGTGCACCGTGCCGTTCCACCGCTTCGATGAAGTAGGCGCTGCAGCTGGGCGTGAAGCGGCAGCCGCTGTTCGGCCCGCTCAGCAGATGCAGGGGGCGGCTCAGATAGCGCCGGTAGAAACGCACGGGGAGGATGAGGAGCTGCTTGAGCATGGTGTCTGGGGGGGGCAAAGGTGTGCGCGCTGCAACAGGCGGCAGAAATCGCGCTCCAGGAGCCGGTAGTCTGCGTCGGCTGCGGCGGCGCGGAGGATGATGACGGCGTAGTAGCCCTGTGCGAGCGGCTCGCCCTGCGCGCGCAGAATCTCGCGCACGCGGCGGCGCAAGCGATTGCGGAGCACGGCATGCCCCAGGCGGCGCGTGGTGATGATGCCGAAGCGCGAGGGCAGCACCGCATCGCCCTGGCGGCGGGGCAGAAGGCTCAAAACAAGAAAACGCCCTGCTCGGGATGTGCCCCGGGTGCGTACCATGGCGAACTCGGAGGCTCGCTTCATGGTCTGACACCGCTTGAGCTGCATCGTGACAGGGCGTAGTGGCGTATGCCGCGGGTCGCAGGTGACTGCGACCTCGGAGGCCGCGCATCAACCGTGCTGGATGATGTGGCGCTTGTAGTGAATTTCGGCACCCTTGGGCAGCAGACGCTTGCGGCCTTTGGCGCGGCGACGGGCGAGGATGGCGCGGCCGGATTTGCTGGCCATGCGGGCGCGGAAACCGAACTGGCGCTTGCGGCAGCGCTTGGAAGGCTGGTATGTTCTCTTGCTCATAATTCTTGTGCAGTGGTTGAAGTGGTGAGATGCGCCTCGCGACGCAGCGGCGGCCGTTTCACAACGGTCGGGAGGGCTATGATACCCCAAAAACGCCGTGTGTCAAGCCTGTTCTTGCAAAAAAACGGGCACCCGAGCGCTCTTTTTAGCCCCGGGTGCCCGAAAAGGAAGGTCTGCTCAGCGGTCAACGACCATGAACTTCAGTTCGGCTTCGCAGGTGACCTCGCCGTTGACGGTGCAGCGGGCGGTGGCCATGCCGATGGCGCCGCGCATCTTGGTCAGCTCGGTTTCAATGATCAGCACATCGCCCGGCACGACGGGCTTGCGCCATTTGACCTTGTCCGCGCTCATGAAGTAGCCGATTTTGCCCTGATTTTCGGGGCGGCGCAGCATGAGGATGGAGCCGACCTGCGCCATGGCTTCCAGCTGCAGCACGCCGGGCATGACGGGAGCGCCGGGGAAGTGCCCTTGGAAGAAGAGCTCGTTCATGGTGAGGTTCTTCTGACCGATGCACTTGGTATCGCCCTCGAAGCCGAGGATGCGATCCACCAGCATGAAGGGGTAGCGGTGCGGCAGCAGTTTGAGCACTTCTTCCGTGTTCAGCACCGTGGTACCGGCGGGGAAGATGAAGGGCTTGGGGCGCATGGCCTCCATGCTCTCGAAGGTCTGCTGGAGCTTGGCGGCCATCTGCGTGTTGACGCCGTGGCCGGGCATGATGGCGATGACGTGTCCGTGGATGCGGCGCCCGTTGAGGATGAGGTCGCCGATCATGTCCATGGCTTTGTGCCGGGCGCATTCGTTGTGGAAGCGCAGACCGCCCGCGCAGATGTATTCGTCGCCCTTGATGACGATGGCGTTGTCGAGCGTGCCGCCCTGGATGAGCCCTTTCTCCAGCAGGGGCTGGATGTCCTCGTAGAAGCAGAAGGTGCGGGCGGTGGCCAGCTCTTTCTCAAAGCTCTCGGGGGTGATGACGCTGTGGAAGTATTGTGTGACGCGTCCCTCGGGTCCTACGGCGGTGACGCTGACGCGGAAGTCCTTAGACGGCAGGATGATGATTTGCGAGCCTCCCGCTGTCTCGACCGAGATGGGTTCGCGGATGTCCCATACCTGACAGGGTGTTTCTTGCTCCACCAAGCCGGCCTGCTTGATGAGCTGCACGTAGGGGTTGGCCGAGCCGTCGCCGATGGGGGGCTCACTGGCATCCATCTCGATGATGGCGTTGTCCACCCCCATGCCCGTGAGCGCGGAGAGGATGTGCTCCACCGTATGCACGCGCACGGAGCCCACGGCCAGGGTCGTCGCTCGCTCCACCGTCTGCACATAGGCAGCACTGGCGGGGATGAAGGGTTTATCCGGCAGATCAATGCGGCGGAAGGTCAGACCCGTGTTGGCATCAGCCGGCTTGATGGTCAGCTGGACGGGGCGCCCCGTGTGCAGGGAAGTGCCGGCAATCGAGGCGCATTTGGCGAGTGTCTTTTGCTTACGGATAGCCATGATGATGCCTTTATTCTACATATCCCCGGGGCGTTTGTGAAGAAGAAATCACCCTCGCCTGCTGTTTTTTCGCTTCCTCCGCCCGCGGATGCCTCCGTGTCGCGTCCGCAGGCGGCTGCGGGGAGCGTTCGCGGGCGCAATCGGGGCTTGCAGCTCGGGGGGGCTTTTGCTAGCATGGGGGTGATGCGTTTTTCTTCCCTCCTGGTGTTCCTGCTTCTGCTGGGCGGCTTTCCCCTGCCGGCAGAGGATGACACGGTGGTGGACGCGGGCGGGGATGAGCAGCCGGCTTGGTTGACGGGGGAGCAGGAGGATGAGGATGCGGCCGCCATCCGCGCCACCCGCGAGTTTGATGCCCACCGCGATGAGGAGGTGCGCCGGGCGCAGGAGGAGGTGCGCCGCCGCGATGCCGCGCGGCGAGCGGCGCAGGAGCAGACGCCCCGCCGAACGGCGACCGAGCAGCCGCCCAACTTCCCTGCTCCGCCCCGCCGCACGACGGCCGTTCATCCGCATCCCGCAGCGTCTCCGGGCACGCCCATTCTACTGCCCGATGCGGATGAGCACGTCATCTCGCAGAGTGGGTATTTCTCGGTCAGCGGAGCAGATTCGCTGCGTCTGGGGGCCATTGCGACCCATGCGGACGAGGTGCGCGGTCGTTTGCTCGCGCTGCTGGGTCTGGAGCCGGATGTGCGCTGCAAGGTGTCCATCCGCCTGTTGGACAGGGCGACGGACCCACCGCAGCCCCACCCCATCCGCACGCGCATCCGCATTCTGGACGGGCAGCCGAATTTCCAGATCCGCATTTACCCCGGCGGGGGGATTGATTTGCAGGCGCTCGACCGCGCCCTTGTGGCGATGGTGCTCTGTGAGCGTGCCCTGCGCGCGCTGGAACCGGGGGCGATTCCCGATACGGTGGCACTGCCGGATTGGCTGGTGACGGGGCTGTATCAGGCGGTGGCTTGGCGCAGCAACAAGGCGACGGACCGCGAGTTGTACCGCCACTTGTTCGACCGCGCCGAGATGCTCTCGCCGGAGGAGATTGTCTCGCTGGAGCACCCGGAACAGCTGGATGCCGTGACGCGCCAGGTGTACAATGCCTCCTGCGGGGTGCTGGTGATGGCGCTGCTGACGCGCGATGGCGGGGTCGAGCAGCTCCGCAGTCTGCTGGACGAGGCGGCCACGGCGGAGGGCAGCCCCCGCGAGCTGATTACGGCGCATTTCCACGAGCTGGGGGTGGATCGGGAGTTGCTGAGCAAGTGGTGGGCGCTGGAATTGGCGAATTTGGCGCTGCCGCAGGCGCAGGAGGTGCTGACGCCGCTGGCGTCGGAGCGCGAGCTGAGCGAGGCGCTGACGGTGTTTTACGTCGACCCCGAGACGGAGGTGCCGCGCCCGCTGTCGGCCGACAATGTGTATGAGCTGACGGCTCAGCCGCGTTGGCAGAGCTTGTTGCGCCCTTGTCTGGATCGCCTGATGCAGCTGAGCCTGCGCTGTTTCCCCGGCTACCGACCGCTTGTGGCGGAGTACTGCCGTGTGGTGACGGAGCTGCTCAACGGCGGCTCGGCGGACGAGGCGCAGAACAGTTTAGGCCCGCTGCGCGAGTTGCGCCAGGCCTATGTGGCGGCCTGTCTGCGCGGTCGCGACTACTTGGATTGGTACGAAATCACCCACCTGGGCAAGGAAAACAGCCGCTCCTTCGACAATTATGCGGAGGCGATGCGGCTGCTGCGTCGCGAAACGCCGAGCGCGCCCACGCCGATTTCGGATTATCTGGATGATATCGAGGCGCTCTACTTGCAGAAGGAGGGCGAAGCGCTGCCCGACCGCCTGCTCAACCAAGTTCCCATCCGTGCGCGCCGCTGAACAGGGGGCTTGGCCCGATGATGCCGAGGAGCGCGCTGCCCGGGCGGCGGGCTATGCTTGCGTGTGCGGCATTGACGAGGCGGGGCGCGGTCCGCTGGCCGGCCCGGTGGTGGCGGCGGCGGTGGTGCTGCCGCCGGGGCTTGCCCTGCCGGGGCTCAATGATTCCAAGAAGTTGACGGCGCGACGCCGCGAGGCTTTGTACACGCAATTGCGGGAGGACGCGCGCGTGCTCATCGGGGTGGGGATGGCGGAGGCAGCGGAGATTGACCGCCTGAATATCCTGCGCGCCACGCACGCGGCGATGGCGCGGGCGGTGGCGGCTCTGCCAACAGCTGTGGATTTTTGCCTGATTGACGGCTTGCCCGTGCCGCAGTTCCCGCTGCCGCAGCGCGCGCTGGTCAAGGGCGATGCGCGCTGCCTGAGCATTGCGGCGGCCAGCATTGTGGCCAAGGTGACGCGCGACCGCCTCATGCAGGACTTGGCGCAGCAGTACCCGGGCTACGGTTTTGAGAAGCATGCGGGCTACGGCACAGCGGCGCATCTGGCGGCGCTGCGGCGGCTGGGTCCCTGCCCCGAGCACCGCCGCAGCTTTGCCCCGGTAGCGCAGCTCCTGCTGCCCGGGCTCTTCGATTGAGCCCTCAGCCCTCGCTCAGCGGGGGTGGCAGGTGCGCCAGCAGCTCGAGGTCGATGGTGGGGGCGGGCGGTGCTGCTGACGCAGCGGCAGCGGCTTTGGCAGCCTCCTCCAGCTCGGCCAGCTTGGTGTCCTCCACCATGGCTTTGAAGCGATCCGCCTGCGAGTATTGCCCGCTTGCGTCGCGAAAGACCTCGGCGAGCCAGTCGCGCTTTTCGTCGATGCTCAGATGGCGTTTCTTACGCATGGCGGTTGAAATCGAGCAGGTGTCGCACGCGCTCCTTGCCGGAGGGGCCCAACACATAGAAGCCGGCGCTGCGATTGACACAGTGCAGCTCGTGGCGGGCGGCCAGAGAGCGCAGGACATTGGTGCAGGTGCCGGGGGACATGCCGGTCAGCCGCGCAATATCGGCACTGTTGTCGAGCCCGGCGGCGACGGCCAGCAGAATCTGGCGCGCGGTGGGGGTCAGGTCAT
>CAMACY010000038.1 GCA_945831585.1 uncultured bacterium
ACATCCTCCAGCGCTGCGTTGATGCCCGCATAGGCCGCATTGCTCTTGGGGGCGGTCGCCACGTAGACGGCCGCGTGCGCCAGCGGGATGCGAGCCTCGGGCATGCCGACCATCTCGGCTGCCTGAGCCGCAGCCATCGCCACGCGCAGGGCGTTGGAGTCCGCCAGCCCCACGTCCTCGCTGGCGCAGATGACGATGCGCCGCGCGATGAAGCGGATGTCCTCGCCCGCATTGAGCATGGTGGCCAGCCAGTAGAGGGCGGCGTCGGGGTCGCTGCCGCGCATGGATTTGATGAAGGCGGAGATGGTGTCGTAGTGGCCGTCACCCGCGCGGTCGTACTTCACCGCTTTTTTTTGGATGGATTCCTCCGCCACCTGCAGCGTGATGGCGATGCGCCCCTGCGCATCGGGCGGGGTGGAGAGCGCCGCCACCTCCAAGGCCGTCAGCGCCTTGCGCACATCGCCGTCGGCCTTGAGCGCCATGTGCGCATAAGCGTCCTCGTCCACCACCAGCGGCATCTTGCCCAGCCCGCGCTCCCGGTCGGCAGCGGCGCGGTGCAGCAGGTCGATAACGGCCTCATCCGGCACGGGCTCGAGCGGAAAAATCTGCGAGCGGCTCAGCATGGCGCTGTTGATGGCGAAGTAGGGATTCTCCGTTGTTGCGCCGATAAAGCGTACGGTGCCGCGCTCCAAATGCGGCAGGAGCACATCCTGCTGCGCCTTGTTGAAGCGGTGCAACTCGTCGACAAACAGAATCGTTTTCTGCCCGTGCAGCGACAGGCGCGCCTTGGCCTGCTCAATCTTGCTGCGGATGTCGCTCACGTTGGACTCCACGCCGTTGAGCATCTCGAAATAGGCGCTCGTGCAGCGGGCGATGACATAGGCCAGCGAGGTCTTGCCCACGCCGGGGGGGCCGTAGAAGATGAGCGACGAAAAACGGTCGGTTTCGATGGCGCGACGCAGCAGTTTGCCGGGCGCCAGCAGGTGCGCCTGCCCCGCCACCTCGTCCGGCGTTTCGGGGCGCATACGCGCCGCCAGCGGCATGTTCGCATCGACCGATGCGCGCTGCACCTGAGAGCTGCCGAAGGGGGTAAACAAGTCAGCTTCCATACCGAACATCAGGTGTGTGGCACGGGATCGCGCAGTTGATCAAGCAACTGGCGGCACTTGGATTGCAGCGGGGTCAACGAGGCCTCATAGTCCGCCACGCGCTGCCGTGGCTCGGCAAACAGCCGGCGGTAAGCCGCCACGCGGGAAAGCACCAGCGCCTCGACCTCCTCGGCCAGCAGAGGAGCCATCGCCTCGCGCAGCTCCTCACTGCCGCCGCGCACGCAGCGGCAGGCAGCGTACACATCCCGATAGTGCAGCAGCGTGGCCAGCAACCACAGACCACCCACCACGGACAACACGACGAGCGCCAGACTGTCCTGCCCCAAAAATCCCGTCACCCCCGCCAGCAACAGCAGCAGGCACAGCAGCACCAGCACCATGCGGCGCCACGGGAGTGAGGCGCGAAAAAGCTCACCCATGCGCGCGCGCCACTTCAGCTCTTGGAAGGGGCGCGCAAGCGCATTCTCCAGCCGGCGGCGCAGCAGCTCCAGCTCCGCGCTCAGCGCGGACTCGGGGAACTCACCGATCTCGCAGCCCAGCGCTTGCTTCATGCGCGGGCGCACGCTCTTCCAGTGCCCGGCGCAAGAGAGCACAAAACTGCGGTCGTTCTCCTGCTGGTGGCGGCCGATTTCCTGCTGCAACAGGCCGGTGTAGCAGCGCTCAGCCGCCTCGCCAAAATGTTCGAGACGCACCAGCAACACGGGCGAATAGAACCAACCGTAGGCGCGGCGCAACGCGCGGCACAAGCGGGGCGCCACCCGCTGCACCGCCTCGGTGTAGTGCTCGCAGCAGCCCTGCACCCCCCGGCGCTGGTGGGCAAGGAAGTTTTCGATTTCCTGTTCCACCCCGGCCAGAAAGCCGCTGTCTTTCTGCATGATGAGGGCGCGCCCGCGCAGCACATCGCTCGCCTTGTACACCAGGTTGATAGCCTGCTCGCGCAGCGCCTGCAGAGCGTCGCGCAGCCCCCCCGGCGCCGCCAGAGCATCCTGCACGCGCGAGGTAAACGCCTCCACCACCGCCGGAACCGTGGGGGACACATCGTAAGCCACGGGCATCTTGGACATGCGGGTGCGGCAAAGCTCGCGCACCGTGCTTTTGAGCTGCAGCAGCTCCTCGGCAGCAAGGGCGTCCGTGTGGGTGAGCGCCAGCATCAGCGTGCCTGCCTGCTGCGCCTCGGGACGCGCCAGCAGAGCCCACGCAGGCGACTCCTCCACGCGGCGAGCGTCCATCACCGCCACCACCACATCCGCCCCCGGCATGAGCGCCGCGACCGTGTCGGCCACCTCCGGCAGGGCGCAATCGCCCGTGTCCACCAGCTCCAGACCTTCCAGCGACTCCTCGGGCAAAAAGCAGGAAGCCGTTGCATCGCCGTCGTCGCAGCGGTAGCGCCAACAGACATAGGCTGTCTCCAGCGGACGCTTAGCCATCACGGGGCACTCCGCCACCGCCGCCAGCAGTGAGCTTTTGCCGCTGCCCGCCCCGCCGCAGAACAGCACGCGCCGATCGTGCTGTAAAACACTGAGCGCCGCCAGCACGGGCTCCGTCAGCGGCGGCAGGCTCTCCTCGTCAATCACGCGGCAGAGCTCCAGCGCCTGCTGCACACGGTGGCGCAGCTTTGCCTCGTAGACCCTGTAGCAGCGGCGCAGCATGGCGGCATTATAAATCAGCGGCGGGGGGCTTGTCCACCTAAAACGCTCAGGCCTGACCGCCCAAGCGGCGCAGCGCACTCTCCGTCAGCGGCAGAAATACCCCGCCCAACGCATTGCCCAGCGTCACCACCGCCAACACACCCAAACTGCCCGCCGGGTCACTGAGCACCTTGCCCGAAACGCAGAAGTAGTACATGTCGGCAATACTGTGCTCCGTTCCCAGCACGATAAAGCAAACCACCCCGAAGAAAATCGCCAGGTACTTGCCCATCTGGTGGGGATTCTTCGCATAGCCGTTGACGGCGATGAACATGAACACGTTGCAGAGGAAGCCCAGCCAGAAGAGCGAGAGGCACGAATCCGCCAGCTTGGCATTCACCATGCCGAGAGCCGCCGTGTTGATGCCCGAGCTGCCGCAAATACCCGTCAGGTTCTCCAAGCCGCCCAGAAGCGCGCAGCCGAGGAAATTCCCCAGCCAAATGACCACCAGCTTCCCCACATAGGCGGGGATGTTGTCCTGCTCGAACAGGTAGCCGACCCGCCCCGTGTAGAGCGCGTAGCCGCGCGTGCACACCGTAAACAGCCCCACGGAGAAGAGCAGCGCACCCAGCACCACACTCGGCATGCCGAGCGCCGTGTCGCGCACCCGCAGGAAGACACTGCCGCCCAGGCCAATGCAGAACCCGGCCAACACGGCCGACAACAGAAGAGAGAATACGCGCTGCGCCATAACGCGCACTATCCTAACCCAGTGCCGCAGCGCTGTCAATGCGGGCGCGCGCATGGCGGCGTTTTTGCTTGCGCGCGCGGAGCCCGAGGGTGTACAATACCCGTACGCATGAAAGTCATCACCATTCTCGGCAGCAAGAGCGACATTCCCTTCATGGAACCCGCGGAGAAGTACTTTGAGGAACACGGTGTAGAGCACGAGACCGTCATCTACTCCGCACACCGCGACCTGCCCGCCCTGCTGGACTACCTGCACGGGCTCGATGCCGCCGGCACCAAGGCCGTGCTGCTTTGCGTGGCGGGGCTCTCCGCCGCCCTACCCGGCGTGGTGGTCATGAACACCAAGCTGCCCGTCATCGGCGTGCCCGTGCCCTGCGGCCCGCTCAACGGCATGGATGCCCTGCTGGCCATCGCGCAACTGCCCGGCGGCGTACCCGCAACCACCGTCGGCCTGCACAAAAAGACCCCCGTCAACGCCGCCATGGCGGCGCACCGCATCCTACAGCTGGCCGAGTAATCCCCCCTCTGTTTTCCCGCCCCATGCAACCCCGCAAAGACCTCCTAGACATCGCCTCGCTGCGCGACGAGGAACTCCGAGCCATCCTCGACTCCGCCGTCGAGATGAAGGCCGCGTTCCTCCGCGATGGCGAGCAGTTGCCCAACCTGCGCGGGCGCTCCGTGCTGACCCTATTCTACGAGCCGAGCACCCGCACCCGCTCCTCCTTCGAGCTGGCCGCCCATCGGCTCGGCGCCCATGTCACCACCTTCACCGTGGGCACCTCGTCCGTGGTCAAGGGCGAGAGCGTGCACGACACCATCGACACGCTCATGAGCATGAAGCAAGACTACATCATCGTGCGCCACAAGAACAGCGGCATTCCCGCCGTCATCGCGCGGCACTGCAAGGCCGCCGTCATCAACGCCGGCGACGGCGCCCACGCCCACCCCAGCCAAGCCTTTCTCGACGCCTTCACCATCCGCGAGCACTTCGGCAGCCTTGCCGGGCGGCGCGTCATCATCATCGGCGACATTCTGCACAGCCGCGTGGCGCGCTCCACCTCGCTCATGCTCAAGCGTCTGGGTGCCGAAGTCGCCTACATGGGACCGGGCTCGCTGGTGCCGCCCACCGCGCACACCGGGCTGCCGCGCTTCACCCACTGGGATGCCGCCTTCGATTGGCAGCCCGATGTCATCTACCTGCTGCGCGTGCAGAACGAGCGCATAGACACCCCCTTCTTCCCCGCCGCTGACTATCACCAGGCCTTCGGCATCACCGAGGAGCGCCTGCAGCGCATCGCCGCCGAGAATATGGCCATCATGCACCCCGGCCCCGTCAACCGCGGGGTCGAGCTCTGCGACGCCGCCATGGACTACCGCAACTGCCTGGTCTGCCAACAAGTGCAGAACGGCGTCATCGCCCGCATGGCCATCCTCAACCACCTTACCCCGCAAACCCTCCGATGAACCACACCTACATCACCCGCGCCATCTGGGCGCCCAACGGGCAGTCCTATGACTTTCGGCTCTGTCTGGGCGGTTGCAGCAACCCGCCGCAGATTGACGGCATTCCCCTGACGGGGGTGGAGGCGGTCGCCCCCGCGGGGCAGATGGAGATACCCGCGCGCGCCGCTGCCGTGGTGGATGCGACGGGCAAGCTGGTACTGCCCGCCCTCTTTGACATGCACGCCAAAGTCGAGCTGGAGGGGCGCAGCAAGCGCGAATCCGTCACCCGCGCCGGACAAGCGGCGCACCAGGGCGGAGTTTGGGGCATGCTCGTCATGCCGACACCCGGCTTTGTCTTCGACAACGGTGCAGCGCTGGACAGCTTTGCCGATGCCGTGGCGCAGCGCTCCGCGGCAGAGATGATTCCCGCCGGCTGCATCACCCTGGGCATGCAGGGCGAGCAACAGGCGCCCTACAACACGCTCGCGGCTCGTGGTGTCACCATCCTGAGCGATGCCGAGCATGTGCCGGGCAACCTGCTCACCCTGCACCACGCCATGCAGTACGCCGCCGAGCTGGGGCTCACCTTCGCCATCCGGGGCGATGTGCCCGAGCTGAGCCGCAACACCTGCATGAACCCCGGGCCGACGGCCTATCGCCTGGGGCTGCACGGCACCCCGCCCTGTGCCGAGGAAATCGGCATCGAAACCATGCTGCGTCTGGCCGAGGACGCCGGTGCCAAGCTGCACCTGCAAACCGTCAGCACCGCCGGGGGAGTCGACATCATCCGGCGCGCCAAGGCGCGGGGACTGCGCGTCACCGCCGAAGTAGCGCTCCACCACCTGCTCTACACCGATGCTTGCGTGGGAGACTACGACACGACCTACAAGACCCTGCCCCCGCTGCGCACACAGGCGGACTGCGATGCCCTGCTCGCCGGGGTGCGCGACGGCACCATCGACTGCATTGTCAGCGACCACACCCCCTGCCTGCCCTTTGCCAAGAAGCAGGACTTCATCAGCGCGCCGCAGGGCATGGCAGCGCTGGACTACCTGCTGCCCGCGCTCTACACCCACTTGGTCAAACCCGGCAAGCTGAGCTGGGCCGAGCTGGTGGCGGCCTGCTGCACCCGCCCCGCCGCGCTCGTGGCGCCCCGCAACGAGGAGGGCGAGCCCACCCCCGCACCGCTGCTGCTCTTCGACCCGCAGGCTCAAACTCTCGTCACCGCCGCCGATTTGCCCTGCGGAACCCTCAACACGCCTCAACTCGGTCAACGGCTCTTCGGTGCCGTGACCCTACCACTCTAACCCCCACTTTTTGGACATCCGATGATTATCTACATCATCAGCGACGGCAAAAAAGGCCACCTGTCGCAGACGCGCGGGCTGGCAGGCGCCCTGCTCGCCCGCGCGGCGCAGCGGGCACCCGAACAAGCCCACAGCGTGCACGAGGTCGACATCACGGGGCTGAGCTTCTTCGGTCGCCTCTTCTACAAAGGCAAGGAGCTTGATCTGCCGCGCCCCAACCTCATCCTCTGCGCCGGGCACGGCACCCACCTGGCGGCGCTCAGCTTGGCGCGCCACCTGCGCTGCCTGTGCATGGTCTGCATGAAGCCGAGCCTCCCGCTCGCGTGCTTTGACCTCTGCATCATCCCGCGCCACGACCTGCCCGACGGCGCGGCGGTCAACGCGCGCGTGTTCCCGACCAACGGAGCCATCAACGGCATCACCCCCCAACCGGATACCCCCAAGACCGAAACCCTCATCCTCATCGGCGGTCCCAGCAAGAGCTACAAGTGGGATGCCGAGCTCATCAACAACCAGATTGCCGCCATCGCACGCCACAGCAGCACCCCCGTCGTGCTCACCACCAGCCGCCGCACCCCCGAGGATTTTGCGGGCGATGTCGCCACCGCCTGCCCCGGCATCCGCGTCATCCCCGTAGCATCCACAGGGCCGGGCTGGGTGGCCGAGCACCTGGCTCAAGCGAAGGATGTGTGGGTCACGCAAGACAGCGTGTCGATGGTCTACGAGGCGCTCTCCAGCGGGGCTCCCGTCGGCATCATCGAGATGGCCGCCAAGGAGGGGCCGCACAAGCCCGATGCCTCGCGCATCGCCCGTGGGCTCAACATGCTGATTGCCGACGGCAGCGTGTGCCGCTACACCGAATGGGCCAAGAGCCGCACCCTGCCGCACGGCACCGCCCCGCTCAACGAGGCCGGGCGCGCCGCCGACCATATTCTCGCCCACTTCCCCCGCCTGCTCTCATGAAGGTCATCCACCTTCTCCCCTCGCTCTCCAGCGGCGGCGTGGAGCAAGTGGTGCTGGAACTCTGCGAGGGGCTGCAAGCTGAGGGGGTCGACAATCTTGTCGTCTCCGCAGGCGGCGCCATGGTGCCCGCCATCGAGCAAACCGGAGCGCGACACCTGACGCGCCCCATCGGTCGCAAGTCCCTGCTCACCTTCCTGCAGATCCGCCCGCTGGTCGCCCTGCTGCGCAGCGAGCGCCCCGACATTCTGCACCTGCACAGCCGCGTGCCCGCCTGGGTCGGCTACTTGGCCTGCAAACGGCTGCGCCCCGAGGAGCGCCCGGCCATCGTCACCAGCTTCCACGGCTTCCACTCCGTCAACGCCTACTCGGCCATCATGGCCGCCGGCGACCGCGTCATCGCCGTCTCGCGCTGCATGAAGCAGCATATTCTGGAAAACTATCCCCGCACCCCGGAAGAGCGCATCTGCGTCATCCCCAACTCCGTCGACCTGAGCCGCAACTACCCCGGCTTCCGCCCCGACGAGGCTTGGTGGGCGCGCTGGCGCGCCGACTACCCCGAGTTGCAGGGCAAATACACCCTCTGCCTGCCCGGGCGCATCACCCGCATCAAGGGGGCGGAGCATCTCATCCCCATTCTGCGCGAGCTGCACGCTGCGGGCATCCCCGCGCACGCCGTCATCGTGGGCGAATGCAAAAAGGGCAAAGAAGCCCTCAAGGCCGAGCTGCAAGCCGCCTTTGCACAGGCAGGACTGAGCGCCGATGTCACGTGGACGGGGCACCGCCGCGACCTGCGCGAGGTACTCTGCGCCTGCGATGTGACCCTCTCGCTCACCCTGCAACCTGAATCCTTCGGCAAGACCACGCTCGATGCCCTCTCCCTCGGGCGCCCCGTGGCCGGCTATGAGCACGGCGGCGTGGGCGAACAGCTGGAGGTCTTTTTGCCGCAGGGGCGCGTGCCCGCCTGCGATGCCCACGCGATGGCGCAACGGCTGATCGAGTGGTACCGCCATGCCCCCGCGCCAAAGCTGCCCATCCCCCCGCCCTACCGCCGCGAGGACATGATTGGCGCCCACCTCGCGCTCTACCACGAGCTCCGGGAGAACGCGCAGCGCTGAGCACGGAAGAGCCGCGCCGGAACAAGCTCACCACCGAGCACCCCGGCACCTGTCGCCGCCGTTCAGCGGGCGCAGGGCATCACCCGCGGTTCCTCGACCTCCGGCAGGGGCGACAACGGCGCATCATCCTCCGCCGTCGGCTCCAACTTCTCCAACTGCGTCACCGGGCGCACGGGGAAGTGACTGTTGTCGACGTTAACATAGTAATGCGACACCGTCAGGCGCAGCTTCTCACCGGGCGTGAGCTGCTGCAGGGTCTCGCGCACCGCCTCCGGCTGCCCGGGAATGTCGCGCTGCACATCGAGCATCAGGCGGCTGCCGGGCTCGGCCTTGTCATCGCCGTACTGCCCCGGCTTGCTGTACTCCTCGTTGCTCAGCACCTCGAAAATGGCCACCGTCGTGGCGTGCCCGCAGCGGTCGGGGCACTCCGCCGTACGAAACATACAGGGGCGGTGTTGCGAACCGATATAGCGAGCCACCACCGTGTTCTGCGCCAGCAAATCCGCCTTCTCCGGCAGGGGAGAAGCCGACAAAGGAGCCGCCAAAACGACGGCCATCAGCAAGAGAAGGTTACGCATACATCTCATAAGACATCGGCGCCCCGGAAAAGCTTCAAACTTCGCGCTGCAAGAGGCAACAAAAGCCCCCCGCCCCACAGCCCTGCATCGGCAGCAGGCGGTAGGCGGGAAAATCCGCCAGCCGCGAACGGAACGCCGCCAACTGCGGCAGCTCCACCGCCCGCCATCCCGGCACGCGCCGGAGCACATAGGCCATCACCTTTTCATTTTCCTCAGGGTCATAGGTGCAGGTGCTGTAAAGCAAGTGCCCCCCCGGACGCACACAGGCCGTCGCCGCCAGCATGATGCCGCGCTGGCGCTTCGCATTGCCGTTGACCATGGAGGCACTCAGGCAGCCCGGATTCTTCACCCCCTTGCAGAGCAGCGACTGCCCACTGCAAGGCGCATCCGCCAACACCAAATCGAAGAGCTCGCCCGAGCGTGCCCACTGATCGGGGCGCAGACCCATCACCTCCGTGTTCGGCAGGCCGCACCCCTCGACATTCTTGCGCAGGGTCATGCGGCGCCCGGGATTCACCTCGTTGGCCATGTGATACTGCAAGGGATGGCGCGCCGCCAGCAGCATCGTCTTGCCCCCGGGGGCGGCACACAAATCCAGCGAGCGCTCCGGGGGCGGCACCGCCGCCAGCGCCGCCGACTCCCAGCAAGACGAGAGGTCAAGCATGTAGTACATCCCCGCGCGATAATCCTCGTATGCCGTCGGTTTTTCCTCCCCCGGTCGGGGCAGGAAAACGCGCGGCGGCAGCCAGGGATAAACCGCGCCCTCCGCGCAGGGAAACGGCGGCACATAGCCCTGCGGCGCGCGCGGCGTCAGCACCGCCGCGCTACGGCTGCTCGCCCCCGCTCGCATGGCCGCCAGCAAGGCCGCCGATTCCTCAGCGCTCAAGCCCAGCCGCGCGCACAAGCGCGCCTCCCCCTTGCCGACAGTGGGCTCCTCCATCACAGCATCACATTGAGCCCCTGCTGCGCGGCACCGATGAGCCCCGCCTCGTTGCCGAAGGCGGCGGGCAGCAGCTTGATGCGGCTGAAGTAGCGCTCGTTAATCTGCTCGCCCATGTAACGGCGCAGCGGAGCAAAGAGCAAGTCCCCCGCCTTGGAAAGTCCCCCACCAATGACAAAAGCCTCGGGATTAAGCAGGTAATGGCAAGTCACCAGACAGGTGGCCAGCTTGCGCGCAAAGTCATCGTAGCAGGCCAGCGCCACGGCATCGCCGGCCTTGGCCGCCAGCTCCAGCGCCAGCGGGGTGCATTCCGCAGCCGTTTTCGTGATACCCGCCTCTGCATAGCGCGCCACGGCATCGGCCGTAAACTCGTTGTGCCCAATATAATCCTCCAACGCCCCGGCGTTGTTGTAGTAGCCGCGGCGCCCCCGGTAATCGATGCTCATCTGCCCCAGCTCACCCGCGATTCCCATAAACCCGCGCAGCATGTGACCGTCCACAATAATGCCGCCGCCCACCCCCGTCCCCAGCGTCAGGCAAACCAAATTGTCCATACCGCGCCCCGCACCCTGCTTCCACTCGGCATAGGCCATGCAGTTGGCGTCGTTATCGATGGCGGCGGGCAGCCCTGTGGCTTCCTCCAGCATATCGCGAATGGGCAAATTGTTCCAGCCCTCGACATTGGTCAGGATATGCGTCATGCCCGCCAGCGGGTTAACAAAGCCGGGAATCCCCATACCCACCGCCTGAATCGCCGGATAGCTGCGACGCAGCTCGGCCACCAGCGCGCCGATGTCCACAAAAGCCTCCTGCGCCGTGGCATAGGCACGCGTATCGATGGGCGGCGCCTTGAACAACACCCGATTACCCTGCACCACCGCCGTTTTGATGGTGGTGCCGCCCATGTCGATACCGATTGCCAGAGGTTCTTCCATGCGAAGCATTCTACCACATAGCCCGGGAATACGCCAAGGGAAAAGACAGCGCAGCCCTCCTTTTTTTCCTTGCAGCACCCGGGCTTTTCTCCTATGATGGCGGCTAATGAAAATCCACTTTTGCGGCGCGGCGGAAACGACCACGGGCTCCCAGCACCTGCTGGAGGTCAACGGCAAGCGCATCCTCCTCGATTGCGGCATGTACCAGGGACACCGCGAGGATGAACTGCGCATCAACCGCAATTTCCCCTACTTCGACCCCGCGAGCATTGATTGCGTCGTCCTGTCACACGCGCACATCGACCACTCGGGCAACCTGCCCAACCTGGTCAAAAAAGGCTTTCGGGGCTTCATCTACAGCACCTACGCCACGCGCGACCTCTGCCAGATCATGCTGGCCGATGCCGCCCGCATCCAGGAAAGCGACTGCAAGTTTCTCAACAAGATGGATGCGCGCAAAGGCGGCAGCGGCAAGGTGGCCGAGGTCATCTACACCGAGCAGGATGCCGAGCAATGCCTGCGGCACTTCCTCAACATCGGCTACGAAGTCCCCTTCCCCCTGGCTCCGGGTATCACCCTGACCTTCTACGACGCGGGGCACATCCTCGGCGCGGCGCAGATTGTGCTGGATATCGACGATGAGGAGGACGGGCAGCACAAGCGCCTGCTCTTCTCCGGCGACATCGGGCGCGGCAACAACGAGCTGCTGCGCGATCCGCAGCCCGTCCCCGACGTCGACATCATGCTCATGGAATGCACCTACGGCGGACGGCGGCACGAATCGCCCAGCCGCGACGACGAAACCTTCCGCAACACCATCCGCACGGCCATGAAGCGCGGCGGCAATGTCTACATCCCCTCCTTTGCCGTCGAGCGCACCCAGCAGCTGCTCTACCTGCTCAACCGCGCGTACCGCCAAGGCTTGCTGCCCAACTACCCCGTCTATGTCGACAGCCCCATGGCCGTCAGCGCCACGGAAATCTTCCGCATCCACCCCGAATGCTTCAACAAGGAGGTCTACAACTTCCTCTTTGCCGAGCGCGACCCCTTCGGCTTCGAGCAGCTACACCTCGTGCGCACCATCTCCGAAAGCCAGCGGCTCAACAACCTGCACGAGCAGGCCATCATCATCTCCGCCAGCGGCATGTGCGAGGCCGGGCGCATCCTGCACCACCTCAAAAACGGCATCGGACGCCCCAACAACACCGTTCTCTTCGTGGGCTACTGCGCCCAAAACACCCTCGGGCGCCGCATCATGAACGGCGCGATGGAGGTGCGCATCCTCGGCGACATCTACCCCGTGCGCGCCACCATCAAATCGCTGGACTCCTTCTCGGGCCATGCCGACCACGACGAGCTCATCCGCTACTTCCGCGCCACGGGCGGGCGCAAGCAAAAGCTCTACCTCGTCCACGGCGAAAAGGAATGCGCCGCCGCCATGAAGGCCGCGCTGGCACCCCTGCACGATGGCGAGGTGCACATTGCCCACCTCAACACCACCGTTACCTGCTGAACACCATGTACCGCCACCTCTTCCTCGCCGCACTGGCCGCCGCCGCCCTCGCCGGCTGCAAGCCCGCCGCCACGCCCATGCCGCCCGAACAACGGGAGCACTTTGAAAGCGTTTACGCCCCCGCCGAGAGTTTCTGCGACGAGGCCGCCCAACTCATCCGCCACTACGCCGACACGCAGCAGGCCGATTTCGCCATCCGGGGGTGCAGCATGCTCCACTTGGCCTGTATGGCGCATGACGAAGCCTTGGTCACGAAGTTGATTGCCGACGGAGCCGATGTCAACGCGAACTCCGAGCTCGACACCCCGCTGGCCTGCGTCATTCGCGGCGAGCTGCGCGGCACGGGCAGCGAGAACGACCCGGAGAGCGACACCCGGCTCATCGAGCTGCTGCTGAGCCACGGCGCCGAGCTCAACGCCCGCATGACGGGCAACTTCACGGCGCTCGATGTCGCCCTCATGAGCAATCGCGAGGATCTCTTCCTGTACCTGCTGGACAAGGGCGCCACTGCAGGCAACATCAATCCCCTAACGGCCGCGGCGGCCATGCACTGGCTCGAAGCGCTCCCGCGGCTGGTGGCGGAACAAGCGCTGCCGCCCGAAGCGCTGGCCGAGGCCTGCGGCGGCACGCAGGAAGACGACGG
The DNA here is from genome assembly GCA_945831585.1 of uncultured bacterium. Taxonomy (GTDB): domain Bacteria; phylum Verrucomicrobiota; class Verrucomicrobiia; order Verrucomicrobiales; family Akkermansiaceae; genus Akkermansia. The sequence goes on from CAMACY010000038.1 coordinate 12,925, forward strand.
CACCCGAGAGGAATGCCTCCGCCTGCTGCTGGAAGCCGGGGCAGACCCCAACTCGCGCCTCGCAGACAACACACCCGCCCTCATGTTGCTCGCGGCGGAGCTCAGCACCGAGGAAGCCGCCCCGGATCTACCCCAGCTGCTCACTCTGCTGCTGGAGAAAGGCGCCGATGCCACTCTGAAAGCCGACCCCCCGAGCGAGTGGGCGGGGCTCTGCGCAGCGGATTTACTGGCAGCCGACCCCGAGCTCGCGGCAGAGCTGCGCGAGCAGGGCTACACCATCCCCGAGGCACCGCTGCTCATCCGCGAAGGCGAGACGCTGCCCTGCGACATCCGCCGCGCCGCGCTGCGCCGCGATGAGAACAAGGCCGAGCTGCTCGCCCCCTTTGCCGACACGCTCGCCCGCGCCCTGCAGCAGGGCAGCGTGCGCGGCGAACTCGCGGCCAAGGCTATCGTCCTACTCGCCGAGGCCGACCCCGAGCGCGCCGCCCGCGTGGTGCTCACCCTGCCCCTATGGAGCGAGCTCTCGCTGTGGGAGGGCGATGACGCCCCTGACATCATCCGCGCGATTGCCAAAGACACCTCCCTGCAACTTCCGGCCGAGGCACTGCTCGCCACCGCGCGCATGCTCAGCCAAGCCGGGAAAGGCCACGAGGCCGCCGCCGTCACCGAGCTCATGGAGCGCAGCCCCGGGGTCGAGCCCCTGCTCGCGGAGCTCTGCGAGGGGGAGGATGCCGCCATCCGCACCGCAGCGTGGACCGTGCGCCTGCACCGCGCAGGACTCCCCGATGCCAAAGCCGGCAACGTGGCCGCATGGCTGCACACGCACGAGCTGAACCCCGCCGCCATGTCCGCCTCCGTGGTCGAGGCGCTGCACCTCACCTCGCTGGATGAGTTCTGGATGGGGGACATGGATACCAACGAACAACAGACACTCTTCCTCTACATGGAAGACATCGGGCAAAAGGCGATCGCCGACCGCTACCGTGCCATCGCCAAGGTGCTGGACAATCCCCGCGAACTCGATCGACTCACCGCTGACAGCGAGCGCTGGAGCTGGGATTTAGAATCTGCCGTGGCGCGTTTCATCTGGGAGAACCGCGAGGCTTTTTTGCAGGCTCGCCAACCCGGCGGCGAGACACCTTGCGATTGTGCGCCCCCGGAGGCCGACGGCGCCGATGCGGAATGAGGCGCCTGACTTTAACTGCGTTGGTTGACAGAATCCCGCTCATGGTGTAAATTGGCAGTGACCATGCGAAGCCTCCTCCCCGTGCTCGCCGTATTCCTCCCCATCAGTCAGACGATGGGGGCGGAACCGCCGTTGCGCAGCGCCGTAGAGGCTCCGGCATCCGTGTTGCGCTACGCCCTCGATACCGAGCCCGATGCCGAGGGCAACACCCCCCTGCTGCGCTGGTCCGCCGCCGCCGCGCGCGACCCGAAGGCCGCGCGCCTGCTCGAACCGCTCATCGTCTGGCAGTTGCAGGAGGGCGCCGCCCCCCTGTCGGAAAACGCGCAAGGCTGCAACGCTCTCTTCTACCTGCACGCCATGCCGGCGTTCCTCGCCCGGCTGCAGCAGGCGAAGCTCCTGCCACCCGTGCTGGCGCTGCGGCTGCCGCGCGAGGAAGCCGCCCTGCAGCGCTACATCTCCCTGCGTGCCGCGCAGGTAGCACTGGCTCCTGCCGAAGGCAGCCTGCGCTACCTGAGCAGCCAATACGGACTCCCCGCCTACAATCGCGCCCGCGCCCTCCTGCGCCACTATCTGGCGCTCGACACCCTGCGCCGAGTCCCGCCCCGCGGTCTGGCCGATACGCTGGCCTTCCTCCGCATGGCCGATGCCGAGCGCGCCTACGCCTTCATCGAGGGGCTGAATCTTTGGCAGCACGGCGAGCATTTTCTGGAGGAAGTACCCGCGCAGCTGCTGGAGGAACTGCGCGCGCAGCACTGGCGCGTCGCACCAGGCAAACTGCGGCAAGCGCTCAACAAGCTCGCCACCATGCTGCCGGCCTCGCGCGACGAGATGATTGACTGCTATGCGGCCGCCCCCATGACCGCGCTGCTGGAAATGCTGGTAGACCAGGAGGGCGAGCGCGCCCTGCCCGACCTCCTGCACTACGCCCAAAGCTACGATCCCGAACTGGTGCAGGCCTGTCTGCGCCTGCAGCTCCGCCTGCGCGGCATCACCCCGCCGGACGAGCTCGACCCCCCTGCCGACGAGGAACAACGCGCCCTGCGCGCCGCCCTGTTGACCGACGCCGCCCTGCACCGGGGATGCGTCGGCGACTGGGATCCCGTGCTCTTGCCCGATGCCATTCGCGCGCTCCGCACCCACCAACTGCCTCAACACGCCGCCCTGCTCGAATCGCTGACCAATGAGCAGGGAAAGCTCTGCGTCACCGAGGAGGGACTGCCCCTGCTGCGCGCGCGCTACGACGCGCTGCAGGAAGAATCACCACGCAGCGTCATTCTACGCGCCCTGTTGCGCCGGGACGACGAAACAAAACGTGCCCCGGCCGAAACCGCCCCCCGGGAACAACCATGACCTACCGCCTGCGCCGTTTCCTGCTCGCCCCCACGGGGCTGCACCTGCTCTGCGCCCTGTGTGCCCTGCTCGCCTGCCTGCCGCCCCTCTTCCCCGAGCTCTGCCCCCAAGGGACAGAAGCCCAGGTATTCCGCTACGCGGGCTACACCCTCATGAGCGCCCTCATCGTCTCCGGCGTGCTCATGCTGCTATCGGGCGCGGCGCATCTGCTGCGCTTCAACAACCTCCGAGCGCTCACGCAACTCCTCAAATGGGGCAGCATCTGGGGCGGGGCGCTCGGCGTCTTCGCCTTCACCGCCTTTTTGGCCGATGTCCCCGCCCAAGAAGCCAAAGCCGAACACACCCCCATCCAAACAAGCGACACCCTGCACCCGCCGCACGATGCCCTCACCGGGCCGGACGCCCTCACCATCCCCATCGACACCACCGATGCGCCCACCGACAACGTCGTCGCGACGCCCAACCTCACCCTGCTAGAAAACAAGCACGCCGAGCTGCTGCGCACCTACCTGGAGCGTTCCCCCCGTTGGCAGGGCTTGCAAACCAGCGACACCTTCTACTCTCGCCCCGGGCATCCCGTGCTGGTGCCGCCCACCGCCTCCGGCACCCCGGGACTGGTGCATGTCTGCTTCCGGCATCTCACCGAAGGCGCCCCCCTGCCCGAAGGCTACACCGTCATCAAACCGGGTGACCCCTTCCCCGTCACCGAGAGCGACACGCAAGTCGCCGACCTGGCTCTGGACCTAGGGCGCAACCACTACCTGCTGCTTGCCTGGCGCGGAACCGCCCACGCCGAAACCGCCTACAAAGCGCTCAATGCCGCCATTGCCGCCATCGACAGGCGCATGCAGCCCCTCGTTGAGCACCCGGAAGAAGAAACCATCACCCGCATGCTCACCGGACGCCGCTCCTACACCGGTGACGCCCCGGAGATACGCTTCTGCGAACCGGCGGGGCAAGAGGGAGTCTACCAAGCCGAAGTCTACGTCAACCCCGGCGAAGAGGGCACCCTGCTCTTCTACATCCGAGAGTCAGAGAGCGGCGAGCTGCTCCGCCTCTTCAGCTGCCCGGCTCAATATTCCGACCAAAGCGAAGAGCTCTTCCGCCACGACATTCCGGGCTCCGTACCCTCGTGGAGCTACAACCGCGCCCTCTACCCCTACCTGCCGCCCAACGCGCCGGTCTTCACCATCCGCAACGGCAGCGATCACCGTTACTTCGGCGTGGCGCTCGAGGTGTGGTTCAAGCCCGCCGATCAACGTCGCCACCGCTACCGTCTGCTGCGCCGCTGCTACAAAGTCCTCCCCTTCGACGACAGTTTCATGAGCGAAAGCCCCGTCAGCGGCGCTGCCTCCCCTGTCGATACCGAAGAGAAAGACGGCGCAGATGTGTCATGCCCTCATTTCCCTGCTTGACTTCAGCTCGAGGCCATGCCACAATTTTCCCCGTTCCGGCTCCGTCGTTCAATGGATAGGACAAAGGTTTCCGGTACCTTCGATGTGGGTTCGATTCCCGCCGGGGCTATGCCAGACAGATGCAAAAAGGCTGCGGATTACCCCCGCAGCCTTTTTGTTTCCGCGCATGCATGGTGACAGACACGAGTCAACACCAAAATGCCCGCAAGCCTTTTATTTTAAGGACTTGCGGGCTTTGATTCCACCAAGCCGGTTGTCAGATTCGAACTGACGACCATCCGATTACAAAAAGACGGGACGCGCGTCGTAATGCGTTGATTGTCATAATGTCTATGGAGCTTGTAGCCATATTGTAGCCAAATACGTTACAGGATGAAGCAGACGACGATGGCAAGCGTGGCGGCAAGCAGGATTATGATGGCACCGGCGTAGAACAGCGTCTCCCCTTTCGTGAGGGATGGTTCCTGTGGATGAACAGAAGGGCGGCGGCGGTTGTGGTAGTTCTGCATTTCCAGCCTGTCTATCTCCCACGGATATATCTCGCGTGGCGGCGGCTTCAGGGTAAACTCGTCTTTGATGATCCAGACGGGGATGAGGAGGATTGTTTTTGCTGCAAGCAGGGGAAAGAGGGCTATTTTTCGGAGGTAAGCCTTGCCTTGAGCGCTGTTTGTGACGTAGCCGTTGATGATGAAGAGAAGCGCGGCGCCTGCGTCTATTACTTGCCATGTCTCGCGGTGGAAGCGAAAGTCGTTGAAGGGGCAAAAGAGAATAGCTGGTACGGAAAACGCCGCAATCCAGTACGCTTTGCTGCCGCTGCCGCCGATGGCTTCCCTGCCGATGGCGAACAGCGCGGCGATAAAAGCGGCTTGCTTGGCGAAGTCGTAATAGTCGTAATCTAGCGGGAAGATGGCAGCAATGAGGAATGCCGGAATGATAACGGCAAAGATGTTCGCGGCCGCGTTGCATTTAAGCCATTCTCCGACAGGGGAATGATTGCTTTCCTTGTGTTCTTTCATGGCCTATTGCTTCTTGAGTTCTGCGAGGATTGCTTCAAGTCCAGCGGTGGCTATGGATAGTTTCTCGGATAACTTTACCTCGCGCGCGGTTGGCGCGTGCGGCGGCGGTTGTCGGTTGTTCGCCTGATGCGGCGCTGGGGCTGATGCTCCGCTGGTTGTGCTGGATGGCGCCGAATGGTGCTATGGCGCCCGCTAGTCGCGCTGATGGTATGGTGATGCTCAGCATTGCGCGGGCGATGCCTCGGGCGTTCTTGCGGATAAACTCTATGACGCTTTCCATGCCGGGGTATTCTACCCTTGGCGGCGTGGGGTGGCAAGTCGGATGTGCGGAAAATGTGTTTTATGTGGTGGGAATGTAAAAAAAT
>CAMACY010000039.1 GCA_945831585.1 uncultured bacterium
TTGTCCTCGGCGGGGTTGGGCGCAGCGGGAGCGGGCTCCGCGGGTTTGTCCTCGGCGGGCTTGGGCGCAGTGGGAGCGGGCACCGCGGGTTTTTCTCCCTCGGGCTTGGGTGCGGCGGGAGCGGGCACCGCCGCTTTCTTAGTAGCCGCCGGCTTGGGTTGAATCAGGGGTTTTTTGATGACGAGCGGCTTGGTGTTCTCCTCTGTCGGCTTGTCGGCGGGCTTCTTCTCGGTGGGGGTGTCCGCAGCACCCTCGCCGGGGGACGTTTGCGCCGAGGCTTGGGTAGCTGCGGCTTTCTTCTTGCTGCGGGTGAACGCGAAGGTTTCAAAGACCGACATCAGCACGGAGAAGATGAGGAAGAAGGTGCCCAGGATGGCAGCGGGCAGCCAGGGGTGTTCAAGCGCCATGATGACTCCCGCCGAGGCGGGCTCCGAACCCTGTGCCCAGGGGGAGATCACACAGTCGGCCAGCGCGGTCAGCCCGTACCAGAGCCCGAAGCATACGGTTGCTGTGATGGCGATGCGGATAGCGGCATTGGAGCCGATCCAGCCCAGAATAAAGATCAAAAAGACGATGACTGTGGCCGCAGGATAGTCAAAGGGCAGTTGTAAGAGCGGTTGCACGTAGGGGTTGGCGGAGAGCCCGGCCGGCAGAAGCAGAGCTTCTCTCCCCGGGGTGGCGCAGAAGAAGAGCAGGAGGAATGCCAGCACGGCGAGGTTGAAGGCTACGTTCCACACCAGATTCATGATGCGCAGCAGGGTCAGGATGAGGATGATGCCGGCAGTAACGGTGACCCAGTTGAGCGAGGTGCAGGTTCTCGTCAGCCACGCATTGAGGTCATCCGCTTGGTAGGTTTGAAGATCGACAATCGGTGTGCCCGTTTTCAGGTAGAGTGCTACATACAGCAGGACGATGAGGCTGCAAATGAAGCGGAAGAAGAGACCCAAAGCTTTCATAACTCGGTTATTTTAGGGGTTGGCGCGAACGGCGTCAAGGGAAAAACGGACTTGTCGCTTCCGAAAGCCGCGAAAGTCTTGCCGCCGGGCGTCGGGGGAGGGGATGGAACAAGCGAAACGGGCTGTGCTTTACAGCAGCTTGTTGACGTGGTATAAAGAGGCGATACGTTTTTCTCCTCTTTCCTTTTTTACTGCAATGCCCTCCGTCCTCATTAAAACATACGGCTGCCAGATGAATGAACGCGACTCCGAGCAGGTCGCCTCGATGTTCCGCGCTGCGGGGTACGAACTGACCGCAGATGAAGCGGAAGCAGATGTGTATCTCATCAACACCTGTTCGGTGCGCGAGAAGGCCGAGCTCAAGGCGCTCGGCAAGATGGGGCAGCTCTGCGCCCGCCCCGAGGCAAAGCCGTGGACGGTCTACGGTTTCATGGGCTGCATGAGCCAGAGCTTGGGCGAGGCGATTTTTCGCGAGGTTCCTCGCGTGGATCTTGTGGCCGGAACACAGCAGTATCACCATGTTTATGAGATTTGCAACCGATTGCTGCGCAGTCGTTTGGGAATGCACATCGACCGTCCCCTGCGCCGCGGGGCACACATCTGCACCACGGCGACCGAGGAGGGATTCCAGAATATGGTCACCGAGCATTTGGATGATGGTGGCAAATGCTCAGCATTCGTCTCCATCGCTCAGGGATGTGATATGCACTGCTCCTATTGCATTGTGCCGAGCACGCGCGGTCCGGAGGTGAGTCGTCCGGCTGCCGACATCGTGGCTGAGGTTCGGGAGTTGGTGTCGCGCGGTATCAAGGAGGTGACCCTGCTGGGGCAGATTGTCAACCGCTACGGGCGGCAGGAGGGGCTTGTGGACGGCAAGGGCGCTTTTGTGCGCCTGCTGGAGGCGCTGCACGACATCGAGGGCTTGGAGCGCCTGCGCTATACCTCGCCGCATCCCATCGGTTTCCGCGAGGATCTGGTGCAGGCCTACACCTACCTGCCCAAGCTGTGCAGCCACATTCACTTTCCCATGCAAAGCGGCAGCGATCGCATTCTCCGGGCGATGTATCGCCCCTACAAAAACGAGACATACCTCGCGCTCTGCGAGGCGCTGCGCGCAGCGCGTCCCGACCTCGCCATCACGACGGATATCATCGTGGGCTTCCCCGGCGAGACGGATGAGGATTTCGCGGCGACGGTGGCGGCCGTGGAGCGCGTGCAGTTCGACAATGCCTTTATTTTCAAGTATTCTCCCCGCCGCGGTACGGTGGCGGCGGGGCTGCCCGACCAGGTGCCCGCTCGCATCAAGGAACAGCGCAATCACGAGCTCTTGGAGGTGACCAACCGCATCGCCGTTGCGCGTAATCGTGCGCTCGTCGGGACGCAGCAAGTGATTTTGGTGGAGGGCCCCAGCAAGAGCAATCCCGACCGCTTGCAGGGACGCAGTTCGCAGAACAAGCCCGTCATCATCACCGAGGGGCAGGCCGAGGTGGGCAGCTTGGTGCCTGTGCAGATCCGTGAATGCACCGGGTTCACCCTCTATGGCAGCGTGTGAGCACAGCGCATATCTTATATTGAAGCTGCCCGCGCTCGCGTTCGTCCTCATGGTGATACCCGTCACCATGAAGAATATCACCCGCTACACCTACGAGAACACGGATTTTCAGGGCTGGCGCGTCAGCATCCAGCGCTGCGGTCGCATCATCACTCGCTATTTTTCTGACCTGCAATACGGCTCCGAGGAGGCTTCGCAGCGCGAGGCTCTTGCGTATCGCGACCGCGTGTTGCGCGACATCGAGCGACGGCGCGAGGATTTACCGCAGTTCATGGATGAGGAGTTGGCGCTGCTCCAGGTTCTGCTCCGCGAGAAGGAGAGTGGGTTCAACCCTCGGTGACAATCTGCGGTGCGAGCGCCTCGCGCAGGGCGTCGCAGTCGTAAAAGTTGCAGTCCTCCAGGCGGGTGAACTGCCGGCTCAGGCGCTGCAGCAGCTCGATGAGCGTTTGCTGCGCATTGCCCTGGGTGTTGCTGATATGTTCCCAGAGCTCGGCGTTGTCGGCCTGAAAGAGTTCTTCCTGCTGCGCGAGCGATTTGCGCAGGGGGGAGACGGCGGCGTTTGCCTGTTCCGAAGAGCGCACAGCCTCCAAAATTTCCACCTCATTCCGCAGGGCTGCGGTCAAATCGGCGCATATCTGCTCGGGGGAATCGGCTGCCGGAGCCACGGCCGAGACGCAGGCGAACAGAGACGCACAGGCAAGGAGGGAGGGGGAGAGCTTCATGCTGTGCATTCTACGCTGCCGTTTTCCGCTTGTCAAGCCAAGGCTCGGGCGGAAATTCTCATTGCATCGGCTGCCGAATTTGGTACAATGGGCGACACACGGGTACATGAAGACGCTGGATCGCTACATTCTCCGACAGCTCTTGTTCATCACGGCTTTGGGCGTGTTGGCGCTCACGCTTCTCATGCTGCTGGGGCAGCTCTTCAAGGAGCTGCACACGCTGTTGGTGGAGAGCGGAGCGCCGCCGCGCATTGTGTTTGATTTCATTGTGCAGGTGATTCCTTTCTCGCTTACGTTCACCGTCCCCTGGGGTTTTCTCACGGCGGTGCTGCTGGTGTACGGGCGTTTGGCAGCCGATAACGAGTTGACCAGTATGCGCATGGCGGGCTTGAGCCTGTGGCGTTTGAGCCTGCCCGCCATCGGGCTAGGCATCGTGCTCTCGGCGCTTTGCTACTACATCAATATCGAGGTGGCACCGCGCGGCAAGCAGTCCATGAGCGATTTGGTGCTTTCTGCTGCGATGGATAATCCCCGCAACCTGCTGCGCTCGGGGCAGAGTGCCACCAAGCTCGACAAGGTGCAGCTCTACATCGAATCGCGGCAGGAGGATGAGTTGAGAGGATTGCATATTTATCCCCTCAGCGAGGATGAGGAGTCTAACAGCATCGCCACCGGGGGTGGGTTTACCTCGATTCATGCCCGGAGCGCCAAGCTCGGCGCGTTCGACGTGCAGTCGCGCATGTTGGATCTGACGTTGCACCACGCCATCATCGAGCGCACGCGCAACGGCGTCACCGAGCTGCCGCGCCTGAGCAAGATGCCGTTGCGGGTTCACATCCCCATTCGCTCGCACCGCAAGCTCAAACCGAACCGCTTCACCAACGCCGAGATCGCCGAGGTGCTGCGCCACAGTGCCGTGACCGACGGGCTGGATCTCGGGCGCATGGAGCGCTACAGCAAGGCTGCCGCCGCGCACCCGGTGTTCCCCTGTGCGGAGCGCCTGTGGGCAGAGGCTTGCAAGGATGCCGCTTACTACAACGGCTCGCTGGATGAGAAGAATCTCCGCGCGTTCCGCACGGAGGGGACTAAGCGCGCTTCGTTTGCCTGTGCCTGCATTGTCTTTTCGCTCATCGGGGTGCCTTTGGCCATTACGGCGCGCCGCCGCGACACTTCCACGGGCTTTGCCATCGGCATCTTGGTGGCTGCCGTGTATTTCCTGGCGCTCGTGCTCTGCGAGATGTCGCGCAAGAGCGGCGGCATCACCCCATACATCGTGCTTTGGCTGCCTAATGTCCTTTGCGCGGCCTACGCCCTGTGGCAGCATCAGAAGGCGAAGTTTCGAGGGTGAGGTCAGGAGCGTGCGGCGCGGAGGGGCTGCGGAGGGCTGCTCCATCGGGCGGCTTGGGGCTGCTTGCAGTGCGTGCTTGACAGGGGCTCTCTGGCGCGCTAGAGTGAGCATGCGATGATGATTGCCCCCTGTAGCGTGGTGCGCCGTGCGGAGCAGCGCGCGTTTGCCGCCGGAATCACGGATTCGGCCGCGCTGATGGACGAGGTGGTGCAGCGCCTGCACCGCGCCGTGCGGCAGGCGGGCATTGCCCCGCAGCGCGTGGTGGTGTATGCCGGCACGGGTAACAACGCCGGCGATGCCCTGGGCTTGGCGGCGGCGCTTGCTTGCCCCGTCTTGCTGCGCTGTGCAGATGCGGCACAGCGACTCTCCCCCGACAGCGCACGGCAGCTGGCGCGCTGCGCGGATTTGAGAGTGCTTGATCGGGCTCCGGAGCCGCAGCCCCACACATTGATTCTAGACGGCCTGCTGGGCAGCGGAGCGAGCGGCGCGCTGCGCCCTGCTTACGCGGCGCTCTGCGCGGAGATGAATGCCCTGCGGGCGGCCTCGCCGCACAGCCTGCTGCTGGCCATCGACATCCCCACAGGGCTGGATGCCGAAAGCGGAGAGGGCATGGGAGTGCGGGCGGACATCAGTTGCCCCATCGGTTGTGTGAAGCCGGGCATGGTGGCCGATGCCGCTGTCGATGCGGTCGGGCGGATCATGCCCATCCCCCTGCCGAGCTGCGTGCTGCCGGACGAGGGGGCGGGCGATCGCGTGCTCGCCCCCGGGGAGCCCCTGTTGCAGCTTCCTCGCCGGAGCTACAGCTGTTTTAAGAATCGCGCCGGGCGCGTGGTGGTGCTGGCAGGGAGTCGCGGCATGCTGGGTGCCGCGCAAATGGCGGCCGAGGCGGCGGCAGCAGCGGGCGCCGGGCTGGTGGAGCTTTGCTGCCGCGCGGAAATTTATCCCTTGCTGGCGGCGCGCGTGGCTCCCGAGGTTATGGTGCGCTGCGTGGAACGTTATACGGAGCTGGCGGCGCCGCAGGCGCAGGCGCTGCTGATCGGTCCCGGTCTGGGGGCGCTCACTCGCGCGGAAGCCGAGGCGCTGCATCGCTTGGCCATGCGTTTTGCGGGTTCCGTGGTGCTCGATGCGGACGGATTGAATGCCGTCGCCGCGCACGGACTGAGCATCGGCGCGCACTGGATTCTCACACCCCATCCGGGGGAGATGCGCCGCCTCGACCCTCGCCCCGCTGCCTCGCGCCGCGAGCAGCTGCGCCGCTTTGTGGAGGAACACGGCTGCACCTTGCTGCTCAAGGGCGCGCGCAGCCTCATCGGCGACCGCAGCTGCTGCGTCTACAACAGCACGGGCGGCCCCTACATGGCGAACGGCGGCCAGGGGGATGTTCTCGCCGGCGTTGTCGCCGCGCTGGCGGCGCAAGGTTGCCAGCCCCTGCAGGCCGCCGCTGCCGGCGCCTACCATTGCGGCTTGGCGGCCGAGCGTGTGTGGCGCCGCAAGGGCTTTGCCGGGGTCGTGCGTGCTTCCGAGCTCTTGCGCGAGCTCGCTGTCTGTTGAGAAGCGATGGAGCACGTGCGCTTGCGCGCCGCTTATCACGGCGCGCTGCCGCGTCTCATCGATACAGGGACAATTTGATGGGATGCAGATACATCCGATCGCGCGGGAAATCCGCGAGCATTCGCTCCAGCGAAGCGCCTGCTTTTTCCAGAATGGCATCTACTTCGGCTTTGGTCCACATATCGCCGCGCTTGAGTTTCAAATTCTCGATATAAGAAATTTTCTCGGATGCCAGGACCATGGCCGTCGGAATGGCGACCTCCACGAAGAGCTTGCCTGCGGCAAAGGCTCCGCAGTAGGAGCAAAAAGCCTGCATGCAATCGGCCGTGATCAGGCAAATGTCACTATAGGCTCCGACCAGCGGATAGGAGAGCGTGATGGTTTTCGGCGCGAAGAGCCCCAGCACGGCATGCCTCCTGAGCCGAGAGGAGGGGAAGAAGTGTCGGTATGCCTTTCGCGGCAGGGGATCCGTGCTCAGTCCGTGGACATGGAATGCGTGGATGGCTTCCTGCCGCGAAGGTAAGATGTTTGAAATCTCTAAGCCTTTCTGCTCATATTGGTAGCAGAGAGCATCCTTGACTCTGGGCCATTTGGAGTCCCGGGTTTTTTGGAACTCGACAATGTGGGGAAGCATGCAATGATCTTCCGGCAAGCCTGTTACCTCCCACAGGTTGGATTCGTTGATGACAGGATTCAGAATCAGATCATCCGAGATGACAAAATAGTGCGTAAAGCCTTGCTTTTTCAGATGCACATAGGCCTGACTGATGTACGACTGAAAATAGTACGATTTCTCGTACACGGGGATGACATTGGGTTCATCCCCGTCATAAAACGGCATGAGGTGGTAGATATGGCTAAAGGTATTTTTGTAGATCTCGTTGATGCGGGGGATGTTCTTGTCAAAACGATGGTTGTAGATAACCAGAAGTGCTACTTTGTTCATTGTCTTAATCGTGGAGAGTTTTCAGGAGCTTCATGGCCGCTTCGATGGCGGCATCCATGTTGTAGTATTCCCATTCCGCGAAACGCCCCAACAGGTACAGACGATGCGGTGCGAGCTGCTGCTTGGCTCTCTCGATAATGCCGCGGGTCTCTCCCTTTTGCAGGGGGTAGGTGTAGGGGGTGTAACAGTGCGAAAGATACCGGGGAGCAAAGGGAATGCGCTGTAGCTGCTCCAGGATCTCCTCCTTGCTCAGTTGCAGGGTAAATTCAATCGTGGCGGTCGAGGTGCCCTCCGGCAAATGGTGCGGCGAATTGTTCGGGGAAAAGTTTCCGGTGCAAATGACGCGGTGGGATTCGTGGGCCTCGTTGGGCATGTAGACCCAGCTGTACGGGTTTTTGTCGATGGCGCAAAGGACGGAGGTCGTGCCGTGAGCATCCAAGCGGTCAACCTCACTCAAGTTTGCGGACACACCGGCAAGCAGGGGGGGCAACTGTTTGATGTTGGCGCAATAGATGACATGGGTGAATGCTTCTTCGTTGACAAGCCAGCTTTCTCCGTCCTTGCGGATTTCGCGCACGGGCGTATTCAAGCGAATATCCAAACCGGCTGCCAGTGTGTCGGCAATGTGTTGCGACCCATTGTGCTTGGGATAGTGGAAGGTGCTGTGCACCATGTTCATTTCCTTCTTCTGCCCGATGTTGGCAGCGAGGATTTCCCTGACCGTCGGCATGGGCAATTTCCCTTCGAGCCACGCCAGGGGGACTTGGGTGAGCGAGCAGCGCCAGATTTTGCGGTTGTAGGGTGCGAAATAGGCACGATAGAGGGTTTTGCCGAAGCGATGTTGCAGAAAATCATCGAAATTGTCGTCGTCCGGCTCGGGGGCAACAAGCATCTCCAACAAGTCATCCAGCACCGCTTCGCGCAGTTCCTCGCGCATCTGGTAAAGGTGATTTTCGATCGGATAATCCACCATGGAGCCATCGGGCATGTTGACGACGGCGTGGCGCTTGGCATGCAGAAAATCCTCCTTGTTCACATGCTCCCAAAACCACTGCAAAACTTCCGGATTGCGGGAGTTAAAGACATGTCCGCCGACACGGTGGTAAAGTGTTCCTTCGACCCACTCGCAACGAATCAGGCCACCGGGTGCGCTTTCTTTTTCAAAGACGACAACCTGTTCCCCCTTCTCAACCAGCATGCGGGCAACAGACAGACCACTGATGCCGGCTCCGATCACTGCATAACGTTTCATCTTCATGGGCACCTTCGATGTGCATGAATGTCCCAGTCCCGACATTCGAGTCACTTCTAACATCTATCGGCCTCTGCTGTCAATCTATTTTTCATGTTTTTCGCGTGTTGCCTTTGATTTCGTCGGGCTCGCATCTGCGGCGGCTCCGCTTTTTCGTTTGCGTGGGGCTCCTGAATGGGGTAGTATAGGGCTGCGATGCTTCGTACTCCTTTCTTGCTTGCGTGTTGCGCCTGGGTGGCAGCGTTGCCGGGCTTGGCGGTAACGCCCTCGGCAGCCGCCGCGGCCATGCCCGATGATGCCGAGGCCATCCCTGCCGATGAGGTCGAGGAAACCGTGGAAACCGTGAAGCTGGGGGGCGAGGACCGCGTGCCGGAGCTCCAGCAGGGCGTGCAAAAGGCGGAGAGCTACGAGGAGGCCGCCGTCGGGGACTCGCCGACGGAGGTCGAGGTCGGCGGACCTCAGGAAGATCCCGCTGCCGAGCTCACCCCGCTGAAGAGTGATGCCGAAATCGCCGATCCCGGTGTGCCCGACCCCTCGCGCGTCGCCTACGCATCTACGCGTCGCAATGCGCGCACCATGTCGCTGGCCGTACCCGGCCCTCGTGGGCTCATCACCGACCGCAACGGGCTGGTCATGGCCTGCTCCGAGGTCGCCTACCAGCCCTCCGTCAGTTTCGGGCAGCTGGAGGATGAGAGCGATGCCGCCATCGTGGCCTTGGGGCGCCGCGTGATGGAGGAGTACAAGAAACTCGGGCTGAAGGTGGTCGACAAGAGCGATGCCCAGCTGATTGATCACTACCGCAATCGCCGTTGGCTACCCCTCGCCGTCGGCAGCACGCTGCGCGGGCGGGAGCTGGAGCCGCTGCGCAAGAAGTTAGAGAGCATTGACCACGGCTACCTGCTCCCGCTCTACATTCGCAACTACACCTCCAAAACCACGGCGGGGCACATCCTCGGCTACACGGGGGCGCAGGCCAAGCTGCCGACGGGTCCCATCAACCACAACGACCCCCTTTTCGAGCGCGCGGAGGGGCGTGCGGGGCTGGAGCTCAAGTTCAACAAGCAACTCACGGGGCAGCCGGGCATCTGGCGGCTCATGTTCGATGAGGGCGGCAACAAGATACTCGATGAGCTCCAGACCAAGCCCAAGCCCGGCGGCACACTGGTGACCACCCTCAATCTGGAGTGGCAGAAAGCTGCGGAAAAATCGCTGCGCGACAACACGCTGGGTCGCGGCGCCTTTGTGATGGTCGATGTCAACACGGGGGAAATCGTCGTGATGGCCTCCGTGCCCGGCTTTGACCCCAACACCTTCATCCCCTCCATTTCCCAAAAGGACTACGACGCCCTGCGCAACGACCCCAACACCCCCCTGGTCTCCCGCGCCTTTGCCGGCGTCTACCCCCCCGCCTCGACCTTCAAGACTATCACCGTGGCGGCAGCCTTGCGCCACAATGTCATCACCGAGGACACCTACATCAACTGCCCCTACAGCGTGCGCATCGGCGGGCACGAGTTCAAGAACCACAGCCGCTTTAGCGGTTCCATCAACTGCGTCACGGCTCTGGTGCTTTCCAACAACCCCTTCATGTACCAAGTGGCCGCGACTCGCGAGCCGCGTATCGGCGCCGCGCGGCTCTGCCAGATCGCCCGCCGCTTTGGCTACGGGCAGACCACGGGCATTCCCCTGCCAGACAAGGCGGGCAACGTGCCCGATGAAAACTGGATGCACCGCAACTACGGGCGTGGTTTCATGGCGGGCGATGCCGCCAACATGTCCATCGGGCAAGGAGCCATTCTGGCCACGCCGTTGCAGGTGGCGCATGCGGTTGCGGCCATCGCCAACGGCAGCTACCTGCCCAAGTTGCAGCTCGTGCGCCAAATTCTCGATCCTGACGGCAACGTGGTGTACCAGTTTACCCCCGCGGTGCAGAGCAGTCTCAAGGACATGGCACCCGCGCTGGCCGTGGTACGCAAGGGCATGAAGGCCGTGGTCAACGGCGGCACGGGGCGCCGCGCGGCGCTCAGCTACGTCTCCAGCGCGGGCAAGACCGGCACCGCCCAGTGGGGGCGGCCCAGCGATGACTGCCGCTTGGCCTGGTTTGCGGGCTTCTTGCCGGCGGATGAGCCGCGCTATGCCTACGTCGCCCTCTACGAGGGGAAACCCCACCAGCGCATCTCGGGCGGTCACATGGCCGCCGCCATCGTCAAATCCTTCTTCGAGAGCATCAAGTCCGGCATGCAGGACGCGCTGGCCGAGGCTCCTTCGCCTCGAGTGGCCAACGCCGAGGATGAAGCGGAGGAGCTGACGGAGGAGGAGGAGAGCGCCGCCGAGGCCGAGGCGGCCGAGCGCGCCAAGGCCGAGCAGGAGGCGCGTCGCGCGCTGGAGGCGGAGAAACGCAACAGTCGCAGCGGCTGGGACGATGGCCGCAGCCGCCATTGAGTCCCGGGGCGGGAACAGTTGGGTCTAACTCCTTGTTCCCCCATGCCCCGCATGCGATGATGCGGGGCATGATGCCATCACCCCTCCATTCCTTGTATCTGCGCCGCGGCGCCCGCATGGGGCGCGAGGACGGTCGGACGGTTCCACGACTCTTCAGCAATCCGAACGCGGAGCATCGCGCTGCGGCAGAGGGCTGCGGTCTGTTCGACATCTCGCACCTCAGCAAGTTTGCCGTGCTGGGCAACGGCGCGCTTGGCTGGCTGGAGAACCTGTTGAGCAACAGCGTGACGCATTGCCACGACGGCATGGGGCAGAGCACCCTGCTGCTGCAACCCGACGGCGGAATCATCGACAAGCTGCTCCTCTTTCGCGAAAGCGCGGGGCGCTTCTTCCTGCTGGGGCATGGGGCGCGGCGGGCGGAGGTATTCGATTGGCTGAGCAAGCACCGCCCCGAGGGGGCGCTGGAGCTGCGCGATGAGAGCGAGCGGCTGAGCGGCTTCGGGCTCTGTGGACCGCAGACGGAGCAGGTGTTGACCCAGGTGCTGCCGGGGGTGCCGCTGCCCCCGCCCCGGGGCTTCCGACGTCTGCGCCGGGGCGATGCGCCGCTCATCCTGCTGCGAGCCTCGCTGGTGGGGGTGGATGCCTACGAGCTCTTTTGCCCGGAGGAGGCGGGTGCCGGGCTCTTCGAAGCGCTGCTTGCCGCCGGGGCAACGCCCTGCGGTACGGAGACGCGCGAGTGCCTGCGAGTGGAACATGCGGCCACCGCCGTGGGACGCGACATCGGCATCGACAAGACCCCCGTGCAGGCGGCGCTCGAGCGCTTCTGCGACCTTTCCAAGGCCTTTGTCGGGGCGGAGGTGCTGCGCCGCCAGAGCCGGGCGGGCACCATGCACAGCGTGGCGGCTCTCCTCTGCGAGCAGGGCGGCAGCACCCCGCAGGAGGGGGATCGCCTCATCGATGCGGTCGGCGCCACCGTGGGGCGTATCACCAGCGCTTGCCTCGACCCCGAGGACGGTCAGGGGCGCGCCCTGGCCTATGTCCTGCGGCGGTTGACCTACCCCGGAACGCGCCTGCGGCTCGTGGCGGGCGAGCGCCGCATTCCCGTCATCGTCACGGACACCCCGGTGTGCTGAGAGATTGCTCAGCGGTAGGTGGCGCAGCGGTTCAGCCAACCGGGCAGCCAGCGTTGCTCCCCGCGCGCGGCGGGCGCATGAGCCACGCGGCGGCGCAGCACCGCCGCTGCGGCGCGCGAGAACTCGGCCGTCGCGGCGCGCCCTTGGGGGAATCCCTGCATTTCCTCCAGCACCTGCAGGAGCCCCCAGCCCCTGCCGGCGTAGCGCTCCGTGGGCTTGGTGCCCTCGCCCTTGAAGTTCACATAGTCCACCAGGCAGTACATCCCCTGCGTGGTGGCGGCCAGCGCTTCGTAGCGCGCCTGCACGGCTTGGGGCTGCGTGCTTGCCGCCATCATGCGGGGCAGCGCTGCGCGCGAGCGCGCCATGATAAACTCCGTTTGCAGCGGCACCTGCGCGGCCAGCCAGCGGCGCATGGCATCGGCGCGCCCGCTGCGGTCGGCCTCGAAAGCTGCCTTGTTCGGCCAGGGAGCTGCCCCCTCAAAAAAGGTCGGCACCGCCACCCCGCGGCGGCGGGCGTAGGCAACAAAGGCGGGGAAGCTTTCTTCAAAAGCCTCACGCACCCCGGCGGGGTACCAGATAAAATGGCCGATGCCCAGCGAGGGGAAGTTTTCCCCCGCATTCCAGCTCACCAAGCCCGACACGCTGCCGGCGCACTCATTGGCCCAGATGCGCCGCCCCAGCGAGGCTGTGTCGACCGCTGTTGCGGGGCGAGCCGCCCTTGGGGAGGGATACGTTGTCGCGCTTCCCGCGCAATGAGACAACAACAGGGGCAGAAACCCGACCAGTACAAAAACAGACAAGCGCATGCCCCTCATTCTACCGCAGGGGCCGGGGACTGTAAAGCGGGGGTTTGGTCAACTCGCTTGCCGCGCTGCCGCGCTTCGCGGCGCGCCCGCCAGGCTCCGCGCAGACCGCGCTCGTGCAGCATCTCCCGCAGCGAGCGTTCCCCCAAGCGGTCGGCGGCGCTGTCGCGGCAAAGTTGCGCCAGCTCCTGCGCCCAGTAGCGCAGGTTCGCCTCGGCCTGCCCCGTGGCACTGTAGGTTTCGGGGTTGTACAGGCGAGCGTCCGTGGGGTTGGTATCCTTGGCTGCCAACACCAGATTCCCCGTGCGCGCATTGCGAATCGTCATCTCGAGCGTGATGTCCCCCTTCGCCAGCCATTCCGCCACCGAGCTCACCCCGGGAATGGGCGAAAACCAGCCGAACACATGCGCCGCCGCGCGGGTGGCGGCGTACTGGCGGTGAAAGCGCACAATGGCCATATCGATGCGGTAGTCAGCCTGTTGCTCATCCGGCGTGATGTGCCAATCCGAATGATTGGCTGCGTTCACCTCCTGCAGCGCCGCCTCCAAATACTCGCAGGTGTAGCGGTGCAGATCCTCGGCAAGCTTGGTGGCATAGGGGCTTTCGGCAATGACCGCCGTGCTGACAGGGGCAACGAAAATCCACCCTTGTTCGGGCATGGTCGGCTTCAGGCGTTGTTGGGGCAGCCAGCCCCCGTCCACCCCGCTGACCAGGCTGCGGTGCAGGGTCACATCGTAGAGCCCGCTCTCAGAGCGCAGCGCACTGCTGCAGCCGCTCACCAACAGGCAGAGCAGCACCCAACCGAGCACCAGTAAACGACTTCTCACGCTGCCGCCAGTATAACAAAACACGCTGATTCTGTAAAGCAATACCTGCTGCACGCACAGAGGAGCGACGCGGAGCGGCGAGCAGATGTACAGCATTCTGAATGCTGTAGTCGCTGAAAAACGCTCTTCTCAACCATTTAGGAACATTATTCTCTGCCGCACCGATGGAGGATTGGTGTTCTTTTGTAAAAAAATCAACGAAGAGCATTTATTTCCTTGCATCAGCATTCAGAATGCTGTATTTTTTCCGCAGGGAGGCGAGCCAGCATCTGCTTTCCCGAAAGGACAATTCTCAAGAATAGCTATGAAAAAGACAATGATTGCGCTTTTGGCACTGGGTGGTTTGGCGTTTGCGGACCCCATCACCCTTCCCGTGAATACTGACTACACGCACATTCAGGGGGCGGGCATTGCCGGTATCGGTAACGGCCAGATTACGGAAGAGGGTCTGGTAAGTTTCCTCACCAAAGTTAATACGGCCGGGGTGGACGAGCTCGGCTGGTTCGGTGGTACAGGGCAGAGTCAAAATCCCGGTGCGGAGCTTTCTATCACATCGAGCACGGAATTTGTGTTTACGAGCCGTCCCAGGTACTCCGGTCAGTACGTTGCGATGGGGGTGGAGCTTCCCGGGGCTGCAGAGAGCATCACGCTGAGTTTCAACTCGACCGGCAAGATTCGCTACGCCGTGTTCAGCTATGATACCGAGACGTCCACGGCGGTTCGCTTGCTCAACACGGACGCGTATGTTACCGGCACTCAGTCGGTTTCTTACAATACTGCTGAGGTAACGGGTGATCGCTTGTTCGTGATCTGGGGTACCGGTACGGATGGGGATGCGGGCTACGTGTCCGGTGGTACTGCTATCACCGTTAGCGACATCGCGCTGAGCTACACTCCGGTTCCGACCCCGGCGGTTCCCGAGCCTGCCACGGCAACGCTGAGCCTGCTGGCGCTTGCCGGGCTTGCCGCTCGCCGCCGCCGCAAGTAAGTGGTGTGCCCGTTTTGATTTTGCTTGTTCTGTCTCCCGCGGAGCTCGGCTTCGCGGGAGACTTTTTTGCAGGCGGATTTTGCATCGCCGCCATCGGGCTTTGGGCTTGAAAAATAGTGCTCTGTGAGATAGAGTGAGGGCATGAGCACGCCACTACATTGCCCGAGTTTGTACAGTTATCAGCGCCGCCTGAGCCGCGAGGTCAGCATCGGCAACCTGCGCTTGGGGGGGCAGAACCCCATCCGCATTCAGTCCATGCTCACCAGCGACACGCTTGACACAGCGGGTTGCGTGCGCGAGGCGCTGGCGCTGGCTGAGGCGGGCTGCGAAATCATCCGCTTGACGGCGCAGACCAAGGTCTATGCTGCCAACTTGCAGCACATTGCCCGCGAGCTGCGCGCCGCCGGCTGCACGGTGCCTCTGGTGGCGGATATCCACTTTAAGCCCGATGCCGCGATGGAAGCGGCCAAGTGGGTGGAAAAAATCCGCGTGAATCCCGGCAATTTTATCGACAAGAAAAAGTTTGCCGCGCGCGACTATACGGATGCGGAGTACGAGGCGGAGCTGGACAAGATTCGCACCGCCTTCACGCCGCTGGTGCTCTTCTGCAAGGAGCATGGGCGCGCTATGCGCCTGGGTGCTAATCACGGCTCGCTCTCCGACCGCATTCTCAATCGCTACGGCGACACGCCTGAGGGCATGGTGGAGAGCGCGTTGGAGTTTGCCCGTGTGGCGCGCGACTGCGGCTACCACGATCTGGTGTTCTCCATGAAGTCCTCCGATGTCAAGGTGATGATTCAGGCCTATCGCTTGCTCGTGAAGCGCTTGGACGAGGAGGGGGCGGATTGGAACTACCCCATTCACCTGGGCGTGACGGAGGCGGGCGAGGGTGAGGACGCGCGCATCAAGAGCGCCACGGGCATCGGCTCGCTGCTGGCAGACGGCATCGGCGATACCCTGCGCGTGTCGCTGACGGAGGACCCCGTGTGCGAGGTGGCTCCGGGCTTCGAGCTGGCGGCTCCGTTCCAGCCGGGCGGGGTGATGAAGCCGAGCCCTGTGGCGGTCGAGCCCGAGCAGCCCCCGTTCAACCCCTTCCTCTACCGCAGGCGCGTGAGCGAGCCGGTGACGGCGGGCGGCTGTCGCATCAGCGGCGCGGAGCCCGTGCGCGTGCTGCTGCCGCAGGCGGCGGTGGCGGCGCTGAGCCCCGAGCAGATGAAGGATATGATGCCCGAGGCGGCTTACGAGGCGCTGGGGGTGCGGGAGATTGACCCGCGCGATTCGGCGGCGCTGGCCGAGCTGGCTACGGCGCCCGCCACGCTCGTGACGGTGAAGGATGATGTGGGCATGCCCTGTGTGCAGGCCTTCCGCCTGCTGGCGGCGCTTATCCCCGCGCGCCACCCCATTGTGCTCAAGGACACGCTGCATGCGGGCGGCCGCCTGAGCGCGCCGCTGGCGGGGGGGCTGCACATCGGCTCGCTGCTCTGCGACGGCATCGGCAACGCGGTGTACATCCGCCGCGAGAGCGAGCCTGCCGCAGCGGCGCGCCTGGGCTTCAACATCCTGCAGGCGGCGGGCGTGCGCTACAGCAAGACAGAGTATGTCTCCTGCCCCTCCTGCGGACGCACGCACTACAACATCCAACAGGCCGCGGCGCGCATCCGCGAAGCCACGGGGCACCTCAAGGGGGTGAAAATCGCCATCATGGGCTGCATTGTCAACGGCCCGGGCGAGATGAGCGATGCCGATTTCGGCTATGTGGGCGGCGCACCCAACAAAATCAACCTCTATGTGGGGCACACTCCGGTGGAGTTGAATATCCCGCAGGAGGAGGCTGTGGAGCACTTGGTGCAGCTCATCAAGAGCCACGGTCGCTGGGTCGACCCCGCCTGAGTGCGCGGAAAAGCCTTTCCCTCCCCTTGCCCGCAGCGTTTGCTGCGGGCTTTTTGTGGCGCGAACACGCAACGAGCCGCAGCGCCGGGGCGCTGCGGCTCGGAAAGGGTGGGGAAACCCGCGTGCTTACTTGGTCGGGATGGCCTCGATGACGATCACCTGGAAGGGCGCCAGCTTGATGGGCAGCGGCTTGCCGGC
>CAMACY010000040.1 GCA_945831585.1 uncultured bacterium
GCCCCAAGCCCACAGCAGCGCATAGGCCGCGCAGGAGGCCACCAAAAGCGGTGCCAGATAGCCGATGCTGAAGGAGCCCACCACAACCTCGCACACAAAGAGACAGGAAGCCAGGGGCGTGTGGAACGCCGCCGTCATGCCCGCCGCCGCTCCGCAGCCCACCATCAGGCGCAGCGAGGGCGGCGATACATGCAGCCAGCGCCCTACGGCAGAAGCAGCCACGGCGGCAATCTGCATGAGCGCCCCTTCCTTGCCGATGCAGCTGCCGCTCCCCAGACTCAGCACCGCCGACACGCTGCGCAGCAGTCCCTGGCGGCGGGGCAGGCGACCGTCGCGCAAGGAAAAGGCCTCCATGTAGTCCGGGACGCGTCGGGCATCCGTCCGATGCGCCCACAGCAGCACCAGCGCCGCCGGAAGCGCCCCTGCTATCGGCAGCAGCACGCGTTGCCAGGCCGCCAACTGCTCAAAACAGGCCACACGCCCGCACCACAAGCCCGTGCACAGCCACTGCACGCCATCGGCAGCGACCTCAAAGGCCAGCGCCGCCAGCGCCCCCGCCAGGCCCATGAGCACGGCCTGCAGAAGCACCGCCTGCTGCTCACCCAGATGCAGCGCCCGCAGCAGCGCCAACTGCCACCGCAGTACACGATAGGAAGTGCGGTGTTTCATCGGGGGGAGCACAGGGAAATGGCTCAGGACGGCTCCACCACGCCGTCGCGAATCATCAGCACCCGGTCGCCGCGCGCGGCCACCGTGCGATCGTGCGTCACCGTCACCAGCGTCTTGCCGCCCGCCTCGGCCAGCTCGAAGAGCAAATCGAGAATTTGACCGCCGTTGCGTGAGTCGAGATTCCCCGTCGGTTCATCGGCAAAGATGATAGCCGGGTCATGCGCCAGCGCGCGCGCAATGGCCACGCGCTGCTGCTCACCGCCGGACAGCTCATTGGGCAGGTGATCCATGCGATCCGCCAAGCCCACATTCTCCAGCAGACTGCGCACGCGTTCCGTGGCCTCCTTCCCCGCAATCGCCGTTGCCAGCGAGGCATTTTCCAGCGCCGTCAACTCCGGCATGAGCATGTAGTTCTGGAAGATGAAGCCCATCATGCGGTTGCGGAAAAGGGCTCGGCGGCGCAAAGAGAGGGCATACACATCCTGCCCGTCGATGAGCACGCGCCCCTGCGTGGGGGGCTCCAACCCCGCCAGCGTATACATGAGCGTGGTCTTACCCGCGCCGCTGGGGCCGCAGAGAAAAACGCGCTCCCCGCGGGCGATGTGCACGCTCAAGCCATGGAGCACCTCCACCTGTTTTTTGCCGATGGAATAGGAGCGGTGCAGATGGTCGGCCGTAATCATCAGCGCTGCATCTCGATATTATCAATCAGGCGCACCTCGCCGAAGAAAGCCGCCACCGCCAACAGCGCAGGACGGCGCAGATCCGTCAGCTCGTGCAGCGTCTCCGCATCGACCAGCGACACGTAGTCGAGGCGCACCTCGGGCAGCGTCCCCAGCGTGCTCTCCACCAGTCGGCACACGTCCTCGGGGTCGGTGCCGCTCTCAAAATCGGCCTTGGCCACCAGCAGCGCCTTGCGGATGCGGGGTGCCAGCGCCCGCAGCTCCGGGGTCAACAGCGCGTTGCGGCTCGAGAGCGCCAGCCCGTCCTCCTCGCGCACAATCTCGGCGCCGTGCAGCTGCACGGGGATGTCCAAATCACGCACCATGCGGCGCAACACCGCCAGCTGCTGAAAATCTTTCTTGCCGAAGATGGCATCCGTCGGCTGCACCAGGTTGAACAACTTGTTGACCACCAGGCAGACCCCGGCAAAATGACCGGGACGCCGAGCGCCGCACAGCACGGAGGAAAGGTAGGTCTCCTCCAGCACTACGGAGCGATCGGGCGCGTACATCACGTCCGGGGTCGGCATAAACACCACATCCACGCCGCAGTGCTCGCAGACCTGCAAATCCCCCTGCGGATTGGTCGGGTAGCTCTTCAGATCGCCCGCGTTGTCAAACTGCACGGGGTTCAGGAACACGCTGGCCACCACGCAGCCCGACGCACCCGCCAGCTCGCGCGCCTGACGCAGCAGACTCGCATGCCCCTCATGCAGAGCCCCCATGGTAGGGACCAACACAACCCGATGACCGCGCCGGGGTGCGAGAACGCTGCGCAGCTCTTCTTTCGTATGTGCGATGTGCATGCGCGAAGCCTAGCACAGGGCTGCCGCAGATTCAAGCGCAGAGCGCGTCTTTTCCCCGTGCAGCGCTGCGCGCATGACACAGGGAACGAACGAAGCGCGCTGCCCCGCAACGGGCAACGCGCTTCGGACATTTCGGGGGTTACAGGCTCCGATCAGGCGCCGAGCTGGAAGCGGTGGAAAGCCACCACGGTCAGCGTGTCGCCCAGAGCCTTGCCGGTGTTCGCCACGAGCTTCTCCACGGAGACGGAGGGATCCTTGACGAACTCCTGGCTCAGCAGGCAGCTCTGCTTGTAAAGCGCTTTGAGCTTGCCGGGAAGAATCTTCTCCAGCATGGCCTCGGGCTTGCCCTGCTCCAGCAGCTGCTTGCGGGCAATCTCCTGCTCCTCGGCCACGAAGGCGGGGTCGAGCGAGGAGGCGTCCACGCTCTTGGGAGCGCAGGCAGCGATGTGCAGGGTGATGTCCTTGCACATGGTGGTGAAGGCCTCGGCGGCGGCGGTCTCGGGCTTGGTGGCGGCGACCTCCAGCAGCACGCCCACCTTGCCACCCATGTGGATGTAAGAGGTGACGGTGCCCTCACCGGCCAGCGTGTAGCGACCGAACTTGCGGAACTTCATGTTCTCGCCGATGGAGGCGCACTGCTCGGCGAGGTATTTCTCCACCGTCGTGCCGTTGATGGCGACGGCGAGCGCCTCGTCCAACGTCTTGGCGGCAGAGGCCTTGAGCGCGGCGCCGATTTCGGCCACGAGCGCCTTGAACTTGTCGCCCTTGGAGCAGAAGTCGGTCTCGCAGTTGATTTCGTAGATGATGCCATCCTTGCCCTCCACGACGGTGGCCACGATGCCCTCCTTGGCCTCGCGGTCAGCCTTCTTGGCAGCCTTGGCAATACCCTTTTCGCGCAGGTACTTGACAGCTTCGTCCATGTTGCCGTCGCACTCGACCAACGCCTTCTTGCAGTCCATCATGCCGGCATCGGTCTTGATGCGCAGCTCCTTGACCATGGCAGCGGTTACTTCAGCCATAATGGTGTGTCGTTCAGGTTGTTCAGGCTTGCTGGGGCTTGGCCTTGTTGATGGCCTCGGTCAGCACGGAAAGAATCAGCTGGATGGAGCGCATGCCCGCGTCGTTGCCCGGAATGGGGTAGGCGACATCGTCGGGGTTGGCGGTGGTGTCCGTCAGAGCGATGACGGGGATATCGAGCTTGTGCGCCTCACGGATGGCAAGATACTCGTGATCAGCGCCGATGGCCACAATCACGTCGGGAGCGCCGCCCATGTTGCGGATGCCCTGCAGGTTGCGCAGCAGCTTCTCACGCTCGCGAGAGAGCGCCGCCAGCTCCTTCTTGGACATGGACTTGTACTCGGGCTGCTTGTCGAGGTTCTCGAGGTAGTCCAGACGAGCAATGCTCTTCTTGATGGTCGCCATGTTGGTGAGCATGCCACCCAGCCAACGGAAGTTGACGTAGTACTGCTCCGTGGCCTCGGCGGCGGCCTTGACGGCCTCCTGCGCCTGGCGCTTGCAGCCGACGAAGAGAATCTTCTTGTTCTTGGCAGCCAGATCGCTCAGGAACGCGCAGGCTTTGTCCAAGCATTTTTCGGTTTCCTCAAGGTTGATGATGTGGATGCCATTGCGCTGCGTCAGGATGAACTTCCGCATGTTGGGATGCCATTTGCGCGTCTGGTGACCATAGTGAACGCCGGCGTCCACCATCTTCGTGATGAGTTCGTTAATCATGTTGTGTGTGTAGGTTGTGCGAGCCTTGAATCAGGTGTCGCGATGGGTGGAAGGTGCTGCGCTTTCGCCCCCAGCCCTCCGTTGTTCTTCATGCAGCATCAGCGGGGAGCGCCAGTGTAACGCACGGGCGGCTGCAAGTCAATCCCTTTCCGCTCGGCAACAGGGAATTTTCCTACCTTTTTTCGCCGCCGCAGCAGATGATGCCCGCCCGAAGACGCGCGTGATTCTGTAGCCCCGTCATGATCCGAGGCTCACACGCGCCAGATGCCGCCGTTTTCGAGGGCACGGCGCAGCGAAGCAACGACCTGCTCGGGGCTGTAGCCTGCCTCGCGCAGGGAGGCGAGGGAGCGAGCGCCGTCGCGCTTGGCGAGGCGTTTGCCCTCGTTGTCGCGGAGCAGCAGGTGGTGGGTGTAGAGGGGGGTGGGCAGCCCGAGCACCCCTTGCAGCGCCCGGTGAATGTGCGTGGCGTCGAAGAGGTCTTCACCGCGCGTGACGTGGGTCACGCCTTGGGCGGCGTCATCGACCACGACGGCCAGGTGGTAGCTGGCGGGGAATTCCTTGCGCGCCAGCACGACATCGCCGTACTCCGTGGGCACGCAGCGCTGTCGTCCGCGCCGCGTGTCTTCCCACTCGGGGCAGCCGATGAGCTCCTGCACACGCTCCATGTCGAGCCGCCAGCAGTGGGAGTCGCCGCGCGCCAAGCGCTCAGCCACCCACTCGGGTGGCAGGTGCTTGCAGGTGCCTGGGTAGAGGTAGCCCAGTGTGCTGTGCGGAGCTCGCCCCATCTCGGCCAATTGCGCCTTGATGTCGCCCCGCGTGCAGAAGCAGGGGTAGAGCAGTCCCGCGCCGCGCAGCTGCTCCAGCGCGGCGGCATAGTGTTCAAAGCGGCGGCTCTGCACCATTGGCTCGCCGTCGTAGTGCCAGCCCACCCACGCTAAATCGCGCAGCATCTGCGTGACCCACTCCGGGTTGCGGGCGCGGAAGTCGATATCCTCCAGCCGCAGCAGGCAGCGCCCGCCGGAAGCATCGGCCACGCGACGCGCCTCCAGCGCCGCCAGCAGATGCCCGACATGCAGGAGGCCGCTGGGGCTGGGGGCAAAACGCGTGACGACCGCCGGACTCACCTCAGTATTCGGCCTTGAGGATGCGCTGTGTCAGCTCGCGAATCCCGGCGGCTGCGCGGGTCGAACGCGGGTACAGGCACTGCGCGCGATAGTAGTTGGCCAGCGCCGAGCCCAGCTCGCCGCGCTCGGCCTGCTCCTTGCCCTGCTCCAGCGCCTGCACGAAGTCGTGGGCGGAGAGCGCATAACGGTTGAGAGCATCGCGGAAGCGGGCATCCTCGCCGTAGCGGGCATCCTGAGCCTGCTGATCCAACAACATCTCGTAGGCCATGCAGGGACCCATGACGGCATCCTGCGCGGCGGCGCGTTCCAGCTGCTGTAGCATGCCGTCGATGGTGCTGATGAGGGTGAGAACCTCCTTGTATTGTTGTTTCAGCTCAGGGTTGACGGCGACGACCTCAAACTTGTTCTGCTCGGCGGCAATGGTGCGGAAATCGCCGCGGGCGTAGAGAACGCGGAACTCCTCCAACACCCCGTCCTGACTGTCGAGCTTTTCGAGCTGTTCGCGACCCTCGGCCAGCTTGGGGTTGCGCGGCCAGATCGTGCCTGCCTCGGTGATGTAGCGGTTGAAGCCCTCATCATCCCCGGCGCGCAGGGCTTTGACGGCGTTGCGCAGGGCGAGGTCGCTCTGCTGCTTGCGACCGGAGCAGTAGCCCATGACCAGCGAATCGTCGAAGTCGGCATCCAGCTCCTTCATGCGCTTGGCCGTCTCCTCGCACACGCCGTAGTCGCGGGCATTGAGGGCGGAGAGCACGCGGCGGCGCAGGGTCCAGTATTCCGCAATGCGTCGGCGGCTGGCGGCGGGGAAGGTCGCCACACTCTGCATGAACTCACCAATGGCCACGGCCTCGATGAGGTGCTGCGTGGCATCGGCCAGCTTGTTCTGCGCCAGCAGGGCAGTCACGGCCTCGATGTTCTGGTCGACATCGTGGCGGGCATTGGCCGCCAGCGAGGCCAGCGCGCTGACCGTGGGCGAGGTGCCGGCGATGCCGTTGAAGAGCTGGTAGGATTTGGAGTTTTCGTCGAGCTTGAGCTGCGAATCGCCGTCGCGGAAGATGTGGCGGTAGCAATTGGCGCCGATGAGGGCGTGGTCAAAGCGCCGCTCGAAGAGGAAGGAGAGCACCATGCTCTGGTAGTTCACCTTGGCCAGCTCCGTGGCGGCCATGGAGTCGGCATCGTTCTTGACCTGCGCCGCTTTTTTGCCGGTCACCTCGCTGCTGTTGTAGGCAATTTTGTAACTGTTGGAAGTGCTGGTATCGACGACGGATTGCTTGCCGATACCGCGGCGGGGCGAACGACCGCGGCCGGTGTTGTGGTTGGTCATTCGGTTGGTATCCTCGACCAACTTGTCGATTTCCGCCTGCATCTTGGCATTTTTGCGCTCGCGGGAGTTGTTGGCGTACTGCACGGACAAAGCCGAGGCAATGCCCCCCGCCAGCGTACCGGACTGGCCGCCGTCCCCCTCGTAGTCGTTGAGTTCGTAGAGCCCTCGACCGATTTGCAGCAGCGTCTGGCTGCCGACCTCGGCTTTGGAGCGGGCGCTCTTTTGCGTCAGCTTGAGCAGCTCGTTCATCTTCTTGCGGTAGCGCTTGGACTCCGTGCTGTCGTCGGGCAGTTGGTAGAGGTATTTTTCAAAACGCGCCCGCACGGCCGCATTGTTGCCCAAGTCGAAGTAGCCCCCGTTGTACTTCATGGTGTCCGAGGCGGGATCCAACAGGGGAATCTCCATGCCGAACAGCTGCGGGTTGGGGGGCACGTCATTGGCAGCGGTCTGCGCTTGTTTCCCGCCGCTGGCATCGAAGGTGGAGGGCAGCTGCGCCGGTGTTCCGCCGGCAGATGCGGGGGTCTGCGGCGCCTGCACCGCAGCGGGAAGAGCCGCATTGATGGTGGTCTGATTACCCTGCAGATCACCCATGCCCGTGCTGCCGCTCGCCTGGGGGGCATTTTGGCGAACATTGATGGGATCTTTCTGAATGTCCGCGGCCTTGAGCACATCCGCAGGAACTTGCGAAATCATCTGCGCCGAGCTCGGCAGGCAGCCCCCGCCCATCACCGATGCCAGGGCAATCAACCATCGTACTTGCATACTCATTTCGTCTCCATATTGCGCACCACGAGGATGCCTTTGATTTCCTTCTGCTGCGCATCGCGGCCGGTGCAGCACTCCACGTCGAAGTAAAAGGTATCCCCTCGGGTAAGATTCACCCGGGGCGATACCCCCTTGCGAACCAAGAGGGGCAGACGCTCCTGCTTGTTCCCGACAATCGAGACCGCCACCATGCGGTCATTCCCCTCGGTGTCGATGTTCTCGACGCGGGCGGCGATGCGATAGCGATTGCCGGTCAGGCGCGAGGCATCGCGACGATACTCGCTGATGTTGAACCCTCCATCTTCATGGCGGCTCGTACGCTGTTCCGCCGGATGCGACGAGAAAGCCAGATAGAGCGCTCCCCCCACCAACATAGCTCCCCCGGCGAGCGCTGCGGGTAAGAGAGGAAAAGTCTTGTTCTTTTTCTTGCTGTGACGACTTCTTCTTGCCATAAATGCTGAAAGTTGTTACTGATTTATTCCCAACGCGTTCTGCGCGCCCCCACATAGGCCAGAACGACCCCGGCAACGATGTGCGCCAGCAGCACCCCGTTGCAGAGCGCGGCCGGGCTGAATGCCGTCTGCACAATGCTGCTGACGGCCTTGTAGACCTCGTTGTCTAAGCCGGAGATACTGCCGCTCCAGGCCCAGTAGGCCGAGATAAAGGGCTGGGTGAGGCGTTCGATGCTGTCCGGCAGGGCGAGCACCGCTCCCGAAAGCGGCAACTGAAAGCCCACCAGATAAATGCTGAGCAGCGAGGCCTGCGCGGCCGTCTTGCAATTGGCCGAGATACCGAGACAGACCGAGGTCATCGCCGCGTTGGCCAGCAGAAGGTAGAACAGATGGTTGAGCGGGTTGCCGCGCAGGGGCCAGAAAAATTGCACAAAGGCAAACATCCACAGGCTTTGGATGAGCACCAGCACAGTCAGGTAAATCGCCTTGGAGCTGACATAGGCGGCGGGGGAGGCTCCGGCGAATTTTTCCTTCTCCATGATGAGACGCTCGCCGGCAATTTCGGAGGCCGAGTTGTTCGAGCCCATGAGCCCCAGCAAAATAACCTCGAACATGATGATACCGCTGACGGCGGAGCCCACCTTGGCGCGCACCTCGGCCTGCTCCTGCTGGGCTTGGATTTCCACGGCAATGTCGTTACCCGCGCGGTCGGTCAGCCGCAGCAGTTGCTCCTGACCCTTGCTTGAGAAAAGAGCCACCAGCACGGGAAACACCACCACCATGGCCAATTGGAGCAGGAGCTGCGTGCGGTCGCGGAAGAGAATGCTGAAACGCCGCCGCAACATGACGATCAACTGCGTCCCAAAACCCGGGGTAGGCTCCGTCTCGGCTCCATCGCCGTCCGGCGCGGGCGGCTCGACCCCCTGCGCTGCAAATTTGGCGACGTAGCATTTCTCCAAGGCGGCGTAGTAATCGCTGCGGTGCTTGAGCCAGCTCGCCGCCCAATCCGCAGGTTCGCGCAACTGCAGGCGCGGGTACACCTCCTCGACGCCCTCCACCCCAAAGTAATGCGCCATGGTGCGGGGCTCGCCGTGGTAGGCCAGTCGACCGCGCACCAGCACCATGATACTGTCGTAGAGAGCCATTTGCGCCAGGCTGTGCGTCACGGAAATCACGATGCGCCCATCGCGCAGGCTCAGGTCGTGGAGCAGCTCGACAATTTCACGCTCCGAGCGCGGATCCAGCCCGCTGGTCACTTCGTCGCAAAGCAGGATCTTGGGGCGCGACACCAACTCCATCGCCAGCGACAGACGGCGCTTCTGTCCGCCGGAAAGCATCGCCACGCGGCGGTCGGCTATCTCGGCCAGTCCGGTCTCCTCCAACACGCTGTCGATGAGCTCGTTGAGCTCATCCTCGTCGGCCGACACCCGCAAACGCGCCGCATTTTCCACATTCTCATCGACGGTCAACTCCTCGTAAGCGATGCTGAACTGCGGCACATAGCCGATTTCATTCGGCTCAAAATCCCCTTCCTCGGCCAAATCGCGCCCCTCCCAATAAAAGGCACCATCCGTGTTCTCCTTGATGCCGGCGATGGTCTTGAGCAGGGTGGTTTTGCCGCAGCCGCTGGGTCCCACGATGGCCATAAAATGCCCCTTGGGCACGCAGAAGTTGATATCGCGCAGCAGGAAGAGCGATTCCTCCTCCCCCGGCTGCTCAATTTCCAAGTCAATATGGCGAGCCTCCAGCATGTTCAGATTTTCCCCTTTCTTTAACATAAATGTAAGCTCAACGCAAGGCTGAAAACACGCCCATTCCTCTTTTGCCAGTTGCAACATCCCATGCGACACCGAAAAGTCGACCCCCATCGTCTGAATACAGGAAGCACCCCCGTGAGAACGCCAGGATTCCGCTGCACGCTCTTTTTCCTTGTCCGCCGGCTCCTCGCATGCCACAATACAGGCAGCATGATTCGCCAACTGACGCTCGAGGGCATCACGCTCTTCCCCTCCGCACAATGTTTTTCATTTGAGCCGGGCATCAATGTCCTCATCGGCGGCAATGACTCCGGCAAAAGCCACCTGATGAAACTGGGCTACGCGCTCTGCAAGTGGAGCAGCGGCAGCACGCGCAAGGAGCTGCCCGCCGTCTGGGCCGAGGAGAAACGCCTGCGGCTCATTCTCATGCGCGTGTTCGGGCTGCGCGACCTGACGGAGCTGACCTCGCGCTTTGTCGCCCCCTGCACCGCCACGGTGCACGCCTCGATGGTGGGGGAGAAGGTGCCGCCGGGCAGTGCCGAACTCGTTTTCAGCTTCCGCAGCGGAGCCGAGGAGGAGGGGCTGCACATCAGCACCATGCCCGAGCGCTACCTCAACAGCAACAGCATTTATCTGGCTGCGCGCGAGGTGCTCTCCGTCTACCCCTGCTACACCCAAATCGGGCGGCGCTACCCCGAGTTGCTCGACTCGGCCGGCTGGGATCTCTGCACCGCGCTGGAACAGGAACCGACCGCCGAGCCGGAGCACGCGCTACTCCCCATCATCCGCCGCATCGAGGCACTGCTGCGCGGGCGCATGCTGCGCCGCCACGATCGCTTTTACCTGCACCGCCCCGGGCAGGAACCGACCGAGCTCAACCTCGTGGCCGAGGGCTTCAAGCGCATCGGCACGCTGGGGCTACTGCTCGCCAACGGCAGCGTGCGCCGTGGCACGACTCTCTTTTGGGACGAGCCGGAGATGAACCTCAACACCTCCCACCTGCCCGCCCTGGTGGACATCTTGCTGGCGCTGTGCCACGCGGGTGTGCAGCTGGTGATGAGCACCCACAGCCTCTTTCTGCTGCGCGAGCTGGCCATCAGGCTGTCCGAAGCAAAACACCGCGTGCTGAGCCGCCGCTACTTCGGGCTGCAACCCGGCGAGCACGGCACCACCGTCTGCGCCGCCGATGAGCTCGAGGCGCTCGACCGTCTCGACAGCCTCGATGCCGAGGCCGCGCAAGCCGACCGCTACCTCCGCATGGAACAGCCCTGATTC
The DNA here is from genome assembly GCA_945831585.1 of uncultured bacterium. Classification (GTDB taxonomy): domain Bacteria; phylum Verrucomicrobiota; class Verrucomicrobiia; order Verrucomicrobiales; family Akkermansiaceae; genus Akkermansia. Next base: position 10,623 of record CAMACY010000040.1, read on the forward strand.
CCGCCATGCAAACAGGTACCAGCTGCATCGAAGGTCTGCACCGCTTCAACTTCGAATCGGGCTACTATGTGTGCCGCTTTGAATGCTCCCCCTTCTACGCGCACCACGCCCAGAACTTCTGCAGCAGCTGCAAGGAGATGGATTTTGTGCTCTACCACCCCGGTAAAAAGGAGCTCTGGCTCATCGAGGTGAAGGACTACCGCTTCAACGCACGACCCAAGGTGAACGACTTGGTTGAAAAGCTCTGCCGCAAGGTGCGCGATTGCCTCTTCCTGCTGCGCACCGCCGCTCTCTGCGCGCCCGAGGAGGAGCCGGAGGAGGGGATTTCCCTGCGCGAGATGGCGCGCATGAGCCTGCAGGCGCGCCACATCCGCATCGCGTTCACCATCGAGCTGGGGCGCACGGGGCTCTTCCCGCCCAAGACCCTGCTCTCCACCATCCGCGACCTGCTCTACCGCCAAATCCGCTTCATCGACCCGCAGATGGTGTGCCTGCCCATCACGGAGTCGGGCTCCTGCTGCCCCTGGACCATCACCCCGGCCGACGGGGAGCACTCTGCGCGCATTCGCCGACGCATGGAGGAAGCGCGCGCCGCGCGCGACCACGCGGCCAAACTGGCAGCCGAGGCCGAACGCCACCGCGAGAAGGAGGAAGCCCGCCGCCGTCGCCGCGCCCGCAAAAGTCCCCTGCCCCTCTGGAAGCAACGAGCGGCGGAACGCGCCGAGGGCAAAAGCGGCACCCACGCCGACCGCAGGCGCTAAGCCCCCGCGCGGCGTGTATTTCCCGATCGCATGGCGGTCTTTTCGCTTGCCCGACAAACGTTTGGAATGCTAGAATACGCGCGCATGATGAAGAACCTGCCCAATATCATCACGGTGAGCCGCATTCTGCTGGTGGTGCTCTATACAGTGCTGCTGGCAGCGGTGGGGCTGCTCCCCCCCGTACCCCTGGAGCCGACGGGTGGCTGGTTCACGCCGCTGTCGCTGCCGGTTTGCCTCGCACTCTGGGCTTTTGTTGTGGCAGCCATCACGGATTTCTTCGACGGATATCTGGCGCGTAAATATCATGTCGTGTCCGACTTCGGCAAGTTGATGGACCCGCTGGCGGACAAGATTTTGGTCTGCGCGGCCTTCATCTACCTCACCTGGGTGGGGCTGTGCCCGTTCTGGGTCAGCATCATCATCGTGTTCCGCGAGTTTCTGGTGACGGGTCTGCGCCAAATTGCAGCGACCAAGGGTTATGTCCTGGCGGCCGATCGCTGGGGCAAGTGGAAAACAGCTTGGCAACTCACCTACTGCATTTCCTGCATGGTCTATTTGGCCTATGGTGCCAACCTGCCCGAGCCGCTGTGCAGCCTGAGCGTAGGGCCGGGGGGGGAGTGCCTGCGCACCGGTTCACTGCTTCTCGCCGTGCTGCTGACGCTGGTCAGCGGGTTGAATTACTGCCGGCAAATGCGGCGTTTCTTCTGACGGGCCGCCCTGCTCCGACCGGCCGAGGCGCCTAAGTTCGAGGCGGGGCTGCGTGTCGCAAGTGCCACCTTACAACTCGGGCTCTTCGCCCGGCTGCTCGGAGCTTTCAGCCGACTCGGCCTTCTTGGCATCGGCCTGATCGACGAGCTGCTTCCAGTCGCGGATGCAGTTGGCGTGCCCGGTGTAGAGGAGTTTGCCATCTGCCGAAACCAGGTTGACAAACGGAATGCCGGGAGGGAACGAGATGCCGGGCATCTGCTTCACATCCTTGTCTTGCTTCCAAATGGCGCTGAACTTGGCCTTGTGGCTCTTGATGTAGGCCTTCATGGCCGCAACACTATTGTCGGCACCGATGAGAATAATATCGCAGCGGCCATCTTTCTTCATCTCCTTGTGCGCCTTGACAATCTCGGGCATTTCCCGCTGGCAGGGGCCGCACCAGCTGGCGGAGAAGAGATAAAAGTAATAAGAAGCCTTGTCAGAGGGTTTACCGTTGATCAGCTTGCACTTCTTCGCTGCCGTGACGACAGCATTCTTCGCCGAGGTGGCTTTTCCCTTCTTGGGGGAAAGAGCAGCAGGGGTATCCCCGGCAGCCTGTTGAGCGACAACAGGCAGAGGAGCAACACCAAGCAGGCAGGCAAATACAAAGAGGAAAGCCGATGTTTTCATGATGCGATAGAGGATCAAAACAGCACACCGTGCCTCGAGCGTTCGACAGCAAGGAGGAACGTGCACGGGCTACAGCATAGCAACAGTAGCACCGCTGCGTCAAGTTCTTTCTTCGAAACCGCCGCACTTCGGACGACTCAGTCGCTGCCCGCAATACGTCGGTGCCACCTGCGCAGCAGGCGCAACAAACGGCGCCGGCCGGATGCTCGGGCATGGGTCACCATCCACACACCGGCTCCGATGAGCAACACGGCGAACACTTTTTGCCCCGTGAGCACATCCACCCCGAGCCCCACCCCGACGGAGGCAGCCACGACGGGCTGTACATAGTTGTAGGTGGCCACCGTGGGTGCATCCAGTCGCTGCTGCGCCATCATCAGCAGCAGGTAGCTGACAAAGGAACCGCCGACGACCACATAGGCGGCACCCGCCCCGGCAGACATGCTCAGCTCTCCCCAAGGGGCAGCCAGCAGATGCGGCAGCATGCACGGCAGCATGAGCGCGGCGGAAAATCCGAAGAGCCATTTCATCATCGTGATGGGGCTGTAGCGGTGCAGCAGCTCGCTGAAGAACACAAAGTAACACGCGGCGGCAAATTGCGCCAACAGGCAGAGAGCATCGCCCCGCGGATCGCCGCTCAGACCGCCCGTGCGGCAGGAGCCGAGAATAAGCACCAGGGCTCCCAAAGCGGCCAGTCCCATGCCCAGCGCTCGGCGACGCGTCACGCGGAAATGCAGGAAAATCGCCGCCAGCAGCAGGGTGAAGATGGGCGTGGAGGTAGCCACCACGCAACCGTTGGTGGGCGATGTATACGACACGCCGCAGACATAGCAAAACTGGTTGATGCTCATGCCGCAGAGCGACATGAGGAAGAGCTTGGGCAAATCGCGCAGCGCCACCCGCTCGCGCGGGCGACCGAGCGCGAGAACCCCGAACAGCAGCGCCGCTCCGCTCACGCGCATGGTAGCCAGGCGCAGCCCATCGAGCACCCCGCCCTGCATGGCTACCTTGCACATGGGACTCATGAGCCCGAAGCAGAGCATAGAGGCTAAGGCCGCGAGATGCCCTCCGAGCGCCTGACGCTCGGCACTCATCTCACGGTCTCGCTCTGCTCGGGTGTCTCGGCAGGCGGTGCGGACATCGGACCGGGCAAATACAGCCAACAATAAGCGGCAATGCCGATGTAAACGAGCGTCAACACCCAACCCGCCATATTCACCACATAGCCGATGAGGCGGCGGCGAGTCACCAAAGCCACCAGAAGCACCGCCACCGCCACCGCCACGCCCATGGCGGCGAGAAAAACAGTGGACACGATCTCATGATGGTTGAAGACATAGTTGAGAAGAGCTGGTGTCATCCCCAGCATCAGGCTCGCGCCGAAGCAATCCCAGCTGTTGAAGGCATTGAAATCTTCCTGCGGCTCGCTCATGGGGCTTAGTATACGCCGCAGTTCCCCGGCGGGCAAGCCCCGATTGAGCCCGCGGCGGGAGATTTCGGCCTGCGGACGCAGAAGGGGATTTCAGACAGAAAGCGCGGGAGCAAGATCTGCTCCCGCGCTCCGAAGTCTTGCGACGAAATGCCGAGGCTTAGGCGATGGAATCGCCGAGCTTCTTCATGGCCTCAGCGGCACGGTTGGAGTAACCCCATTCGTTGTCGTACCAGCCGCACACCTTGACCATGTTGCCGCCGACCACGTAGGTGAAACCGGCGTCGAAGATGCAGGAGTGGGGGTTGGACACGATGTCCTGAAGCACGAGGGCTTCCTCGGAGTACTCAAGCACGTGACCCATGGGGCCCTCGGCAGCAGCCTTCATAGCGGCATTCACTTCCTCGACGGTCACATCCTTCTTGAGGATGGCAACGAAGTCGGTCAGCGAGCCCGTGGGGGTGGGCACGCGGAAGGAAGCGCCGTTGAGCAGACCCTTGAGCTGGGGAATGACCTCACCAATCGCCTTGGCAGCACCCGTCGTGGTGGGGATGATGTTGATGGCGGCGGAACGCATGCGGCGGGGATCCTTGTGGGGAAGGTCGAGGATGCGCTGGTCGTTGGTGTAGGAGTGGATGGTGCTCATCATGCCCTTCTCGATGCCGAAGGTGTCGTTGAGAACCTTCACCATGGGGGAGAGGCAGTTCGTCGTGCAGGAAGCGTTGGAGACGATGTTGTGCTTGGCGGGATCGTACTCGTCGTCGTTGATGCCGATGCAGAAGGTGAGGTCGGGGTTCTTCGCAGGAGCGGAGATAAGAACCTTCTTGGCGCCGGCCTTGATGTGACCCTCAGCCTTGGCGCGGTCAGTGAAGAGACCCGTGGACTCGAGAACGACGTCAACGCCGAGCTCCTTCCAGGGGAGCTGATCCGGGCCGAGCATGCCGCCGAGAATCTTGATCTCGTGGCCGTTCACGACGAGGATGTCCTCACCCTTGATCTCAACAGTACCCTGGAACTTGCCCTGGGTGGAGTCGTACTTGAGCAGGTGAGCCGTGGTGGAGATGGGGGTAAGGTCGTGGATGGCAACGACCTTCTCGAGCTCAGTCTGGGACATCGCGCGCAGCACGTTGCGACCGATGCGACCGAAACCGTTAATAGCGTATTTAGCCATAATCTGGGATGAGTTATAAGTTTGACCCGCCGGAACACCCGTTCCGAGAAGGCGCCGCTATTCTAAGCTACCCACGACGCCGAGTCAATACAAAATTCCAGCAGCGGCGCAGAAAAGGACTCTGTTTTCCGCGCGGGAATGGGCGCGGACAGGGCGGGGCGTTTACTCGGCCGCAGGCGCGCCCGGGGGCTCGTAGAGGAGACGAAATCCCCCTTCATCCACCAGTATGCTGTAGCAACTCAGCTCCCGTTGCAGCAGCAGCAGCTCCAAGTGAAGGGCATCATCGCCATAGGCTCCCACCCCCAGAAGCACCTCGACGGCGGCACGCAAGCGCTCGACACAAGGAGCAGCACCGCTTTCATGCGCCGTCTGCAACAGGCGGCGCTGCATCTTAACGGGCGCCTCGGCCAAGTATGCGGAAGCCATCACCAGCGCATCGGACAAAGCCGCCCGCGCCGCCGCGACCGAGGATGCGGCAGCGGCAGCTCCGTCTGCATCGACCACGCCGCCCAGCAGCCTCTCCAGCGCCTCCGCACGCGCCGCCAGCTCGCGCACATAGGCGCACGCCACGGTGCAGCTCTCGGCATCAAGCGGCACCAAGAGCTGCGCAAACAAATCGTTGACATCGGCCAAGCTGTTGATAGCCTCCTCCAACTCCGGCGACGCATAGTAGGGCGGCTCGGCGTCCGCCACACGCCCCAGCGGCTCCAGCGCGGCGCAGAGCAGCGGCCATTGCACATCCAGCAGCTCCGTCAGCTCGGCCTCGTGCTCGGCGGGAACAGCATCCAGCGCCGCCCCCAACGCCTCCTGCGCCTGCTGCAGCTGGGGCAAATACCCCGCCAGCAGCGGGGCGGCCGCCTGTGCCGTTTCTGCATTGCACACCTCAGACACACAGTCTGCCGCCGCGCGCGCCAACAGCGTCAGCTGCTCCAGCGCCGCGCGGCAGGGTTCGAGCATCTCCTCATCGGCCGCGAAGTCCGCCTCTGAGACATCAGCCGCCGTCGCGGCAGCTTCCGGCAGCCCCTCCTGCGCCGGGCAGAGCAGCGGCGCCATGAACAGAGCAGCGTATGCACACCAACATTTCATCGGGACAACAGGGGGGATTTGTCCATACTCCACTCCTCCGCCAAGGCGCTGTCGACAGGCAGGCGCAGCCCCGACACCCCCTGCTCGCCACGCAACGCAGGCAGCAGGAGAGCGCGGGCAGCGGGCTC
>CAMACY010000041.1 GCA_945831585.1 uncultured bacterium
AATCGCGCAAGCGGCGTCGCGGTACGCCCGGGGATTCGGCATAGAGGGGCTGAAATGCGTGAGCCAGAGCTCGCGCACGCCGCCCGCCTGTGCCGCCAGCTGCGCCGCCTCGCGGAAGAGCATGTGGCGATTCTCGCGCGCCTTGGGCAGCATCTCGTCCTCGCCATACATCCCTTCGCAGATGAAGAGGTCGCTGTCCGCTGCCGCCGCCGCGATGGAGGACAGCGGGCGCGTGTCGGTGCAGTAGGTGAGCTTCAGCCCGCGGCGCGGCGCACCCAGTACCATTTCCGGGCAGTAGGTCTTGCCCTCCAGCTCCACCGTCTCCCCGCGCTGCAGGCGGGACCACAGCGCCATCGGCACCCCCTGCTCCCGCGCGCGCGCAACATCGAAGCGCCCCGCACGCGCCAACGAGATGCTGTAGCCGTAGCAGGGAACCCCGTGCTGCACGCGGAAGGCACGGATGTCGCAATCGAGGAAATACATGAGCTCCTCCTCCGTCTCCAGCTCGCTGACCCTAAGCTCGAAAGGCAGATTGGGGGCAATGGTGCACAGCGCTGTCACCGCGCGTTCCGTGCCCACGGGACCGATGATGGAGAGCGGCTCCGTCTTGCCCATGTTCCCCATCGAGAGCAGCAGGCCGGGCAAACCCGAGATGTGGTCAGCGTGCAGATGCGTCAGCAGCAGCTTATCCACCGCCTTGAGACTCTGCCCCGCTTTCTGCGCGGCAATCTGCGTTCCCTCGCCGCAGTCAATCAGCACGGCGTGCCCCTTGTAGCGCACCAACAGGGAAGTGAGCCAGCGATTCGCCAACGGCAGCGTGCCGCCGGTTCCGAGCAGACAGAGATCCAACACGCCCGCAGTGTGGCATAAGCGGCAAACCTTTGTCAAGTCCCCAGCGCGTACCCGAACAGGGCAAACGCATGGGTTCCGTGTCATGCAACGTGAGTCATGAAAAGCCCGTTTTAAGACCTTCCCGCTTGTGACAGGCATCCTCGGTCCTATCCGGCACCCCATGCACTTACCCTACGAGGTACATCCCAAGGAGTGATGAGAGAGAGGTCTTCTATTAACCCCACATGAAGCAAAGCGAACGGGAGAACGTTGTCACAGGTCTCCGCATAGAGCCGCAATAGGCGCATTGCAGCCTTCTCCATCATCGTGCTCTGCCGTCCTCATCCCTGCCCGGGCAGGCCGAGGATGGAGCCGACGGGGATTTTGTGCCCGGCGAAAAAACTCTCGGCGTTCATTTTACGAGCGCCCGTGGGCTGCATGGTCATGATGCGCACCGCGCCGCCGTGCGGTCCGCCGCAAGAGACAAGCATGCCGTTCGGCCCGGCATCGAGCACCATGCCGGGCACGGCATCGGCCGGTTTTTTGATGCCGGAGAAGAGGTCGATGGGCGGGAAGATTTTCAGCACTTTGTCGGTGCCGCTCTTGACGCTGGGGTAGATGGTGTAGGTGCCGGGCCAGCTGTGATAGGCGCGGATTTTGCGCGCTACTTGGAAGGCGGGCTGGTGCCAGTCGATTTGCCCGTCCGTGCGCTGCAGCTTGGGGGCGTAGGTGGAGAGGCTCTCGTCTTGCTCGCGGCGCACGCGAGCATCGCGCCCGCTGCACAGAATCTCCAGCGCCTCCAGCAGGGCGGCGGGAGCGAGGGCGGCGAGGTCGTCGTGCAGCGATTCGCCGGTCTCGCGCCCGAGCAGGGGGAGCTTGCGGCAGCAGATGATGTCGCCGGCATCGAGTTGCCGAACGACGTGCATGATGGTGACGCCTGTTTCGTCGTCGCCCGCTTCGATAGCGGCCTGGATACAGGCGGCTCCACGGTGGCGCGGCAGCAGCGAGGCGTGGGCGTTGATGATGGCCAAGCGGGGGATGTCGATGACGCTTTGGGGGAGAATTTGCCCGTAGGCCATGACGACGATGAGGTCGGGCTCGAGGCGGCGCAGTTCCTCCACGGCGGCGGGGTCGCGCATTTTCTCGGGCTGGAGCACAGGAATGCCTGCCTCCTGCGCGCAGACCTTGATGCGCGGCGGGGTCAGGGTTTGGTGCCGCCCGACGGGGCGGTCGGGCTGGGTGACGAGCGCCACCAGCTGCCCCGTGCGTTCCAAGGCGTGGAAGGAGGGAATGGCGATATCCCCCGTAGCCATCATGACAATGCGCATGGGGAGGTTTTAGCGGTAAGTGCTATTCCTGTCAAGCATATTCCCCCCCCCCCACGCACGTTGAAGATGATATCGTTGCATGCGCTCCCGCTCCTTAGAAAAAATCGGGGGAACACGTGTGAACGGCTTGACTTTCGCGCCCGGTCTGCTAGGCTCCTGAGAGTATGAGAGCCTCGCTGAAAATTCTCGCGCTGATGTTGACAAGCTCCACCCTGACGGGTCAAACCTTGCAGGAGATGGCTGATTCGCTGCCGCTGCCCGAGGCGTTGCCCGCCGAGGCAGGCGCGCTCACGCTGCCGCAGCTGCCGGGCACGCAGCTCCGCATCGTCGGCAGCGATTGCCCTGCCCTCATCGATACGCAGGGTCTTGTGCACCACGCGCCGAGCGAGGTGCAGGTGCGCGTGTGCCTCGCGCTGACGCGCGGGGAGGAGTGCGTGACGAGCCGCGACTACAGCATCGCGGTGGCGGCGGCTCAAGCGACGGAGGAGGGCGCCAACCCGGCGCCGCAGGTGGTGCCGGCGCTGCTGAGTTGGCGCGGCGGCCAGGGTGTTTTCCGCGTGGGCAAGACGCTGCATCTGGCGGGAGACGCGCTCAGCCGTCGCCTGGGGCAGGAGCTGGAGGCCGATTTCGGCAAGCAGGTCGTTTTCGATGCCGCCGCGGCAGACATTCGCTTTTCCGACAAGCCCGCTCAGCCCACGGGGGAGGAGGGCTATCTGCTGGAGATTCGTCCCGACGGCGTGTGCATTGCGGCTGAGACGGAGCGGGGGCGCTATTGGGGCACGCGCACTCTTCTGCAGCTGCTGCGGCAGGGCGATGCGCTGCCGATTGGCACGGCCTACGATGCGCCGCGCTTCCGCCTGCGCGGGTTCATGCTGGACTGCGGTCGCCTGCCGGTGACGCTCGACTTCATTCGCGACCTCATCCGCACGATGTCCTGGTACAAGCTCAACGACTTGCATCTGCACCTCAACGACAACTTCATTTTCCACGAGAAGTATGTGGACTCAGGGCGCGACCCCTTCCGCGAGAGCTATGCGGCGTTCCGCCTGCAATCCCTCATTCCCGGGCTGACGGCGCGCGACCTGTCCTACACCAAGGAGCAGTTCCGCGCGCTGGTTGGCGAGGCGCAGCAGGCGGGGGTCAACATTGTGCCGGAGTTCGATGTGCCGGGGCATGCGCTGGCCTTCACCCGCGTGCGCCCCGACCTGATTTATCAAGGCAAGATGAACTACAAGGAGAAGCGCCGCTGCGAGATGCTGGATGCGTCCAACCCGGAGACCATGCGCTTCATCGGCAAGGTGTTCGATGAGTATCTGCTGCCGCAAGGCGAGCAGCGACCGGTGTTCGAGGGTTGTGTGGTGCATGTGGGGGCGGATGAGTTCTTCGGCGAGGCAGAGGACTACCGCCGCTTTGCAGATGCGCTGCTGAGCCATGTGCAGTCTCGGGGCTATACGCCGCGCATCTGGGGCAGTCTGTCCATCAAGAGGGGGCAGACACCCGTGCGCAGCAAGGGAGTGCAGATGAATCTCTGGAACGGAGGCTGGCAAGACGCCGCTGAAGCCCTTGCCCAGGGCTACGATATCATCAACACGGACGATGGCTGGCTGTACATCGTGCCTTTTGCCCCTTACTACCGCGCCGACTTCAACCCGCAACGCCTCTACGACAGCTGGCTGCCGCAGCGCATCGGCAAGCACACGCTGCCCGCCGCCCACCCGCAACTGCTGGGCGCGACCTACGCGGTGTGGAATGACCAGATTGATTTGGAGTATCGCGGCTATGGGGCGGAGGACACTTGGCCGAGCATCGTGGGCTGCATGGAGCCGCTGGCGCAGAAGATGTGGGGCGGGGCGACGACGGGGCTTTCCTTTGCGGACTATCAAGCGCTGGTGCATCGCATCGGCGAGGCGCCGGGCACGCAGCGGCAGGCGCTCCGTTGGCTCCGCGAGCCGCTGGAGCTGGAGAATCCGCCGCTGTCGCTCGGCAAGACGGGGCTGGCGCCCTCCTACCGGGCGCTGCTGGAACTGACGATTCCCCGCGCCGAGAAGATGATTCCCCTGCTCCGCGGGCCGGAGGGCACCGTGTTTGCGGCCGATGCGGCGGGCAATGTCGGCTTCACCCGCGCGGACAGCGTGCGTTTCTCCTTCAACACCAAGCTGCCGGTCGGGCGTCGGTGCACGCTGGAGATTCTCGCCCGTCCGGGCAAGACGGATATTCTCATTGACGGGCAAGCAGTGGGGCATCTGACGCTGCCGCTTTGCCACGGCAATGACAAGGATTTGGTGTCCACGCTGGTGCTGCCGCTGGCGCAGGTCGGCACGGGCGATGCGCGCGTGCAGGTACACCGTCTGCGCGTGGAGCCGCTGCCGACCCTCTTGCACCGCGATTTGCCACTCGACCACCCCTCGGCGGCGGCAGAGCCCGCCACCCCCGCCGAAGTGGCCACCCCCGTCCCCACCGAATGATGAATAGCGCCGAGGAAGATTTTGTGCGAGCCGCCGCCGCGTTCAAGACGGGGCATGGGGCGGAGGGCGCCGAGCTGCTGCGCCGTGCGGCCTTTGCCGGGCATGCGGAGGCGCAAAACCAGCTTGCACGCATTTACTTTGCTCAAACGAAGCGGCGCGAGGATTTGGGCGCGCTGGAGAGCGCCGCGCTGCAGGGTGACCATGTGGCGCTCTTTGTGCTGGCCATGTGCCTGCTGGAGGGGCGCTTGTGCGAGCGCGACAGCGACAAGGCTCTGGCTGCCCTGCGCCGAGCGGCACAGGCAGGCAACCGGATGGCAGCGCTCATGCTCGAAGGACAGCAGGCTTAGGACTCCCATGGCCGTCGCGCTATTTGACATGGACGGGACCCTCTTCGAGGGCGATTCCCAGCTGCGCTTCTGCCGCTGGGTGCTGCGGCGCCACCCGTGGCGCCGCCTGCATGTGCTGATTCTCCTGCCTGCGGTCTGCGCGGCGCCTTTCCTGGGTGGCGGCAGCTGGCTCAAACGCGCGTTTTTGACCTATGCCTGCGGGCTGAGCCGCGAGGCGCTGCAAGCCGAATCGCGCGCCTTTGTGCAACAGGAGCTGCTACCCGCGCTCTATCCCGAGCTGCTTGCCCGTCTGCGCGCTCACCAGGCAGCGGGCGATGAGACGATTCTCTGCTCGGCCTCGCCCGAGTGGTGGGCACAAGAAATGGGCGCCGCACTGGGTTTTTCCCGCACCCTGGGCACCACCGTGATCATGGGTGCTCGCGTGCCGCTCTTCCCGCGTTTGGCAGCGCCCGGCAACAACAAGGGCCACAACAAGGTGCTGCGGCTGGCGGCCATTGGCATTAGCCGCGCCGAGGTCGGCTACACCGACAGCGCGGCCGACCTACCCATGCTCTCGCTCTGCCGCCGCGCGGTGCTGGTCAATCCCTCCCCTGCCCTTGCGGCGCAGTGCCCCGAGGCCGAGCTGCTGCACCCCGCGCGCCGCTTAAAGCAGCTGCGCTTTGTGCTCGGCTCCCTGCTGGGATTATAAGGCGGCAACATCGCCTCCTTGGTCGCGCGACCCCGTCTCTCCGGCACCTCCCTTCCCGGCGCGCCCACGGGATCTGTTCTCCGCTATCGCCTGCTCAGCGGAACGAAAAAGCACGCCCTGCGTCATGCGCAGGGCGTGCCAAGTTTACCATGGAACCACCGGAAATCAGGGGTTCACCAGACCGTCATCGGGGAAGAGCCCGGGGGTCGAGGTGCCGGCGGTGCTGGCCTCTCCACCGCGCCCCGTATCGCGCTTGCGCAGGGGCTTGCCGAAGGGGTCAATCACCTCGGCGGTCACGAAGATCATGAGGTTCTTGCGGACATGGGACTCTGCCTCGGAGCGGAAGAGACGTCCGACCAGGGGCAGATCGCCGAACACAGGCACCTTGTCTTCCACCTTCTGCACCTCGTCTTCAATCAAACCACCGATGGCGATGGTGTGACCATCATACACGCAGGGGTTGGAGTTGACGTAGCGGCGGCTGAACACGGGCATGTCGATGCGGTTCTCCGTCAGCATCACCTGCTGAATCTGGCTCGCATTGGCTACAGCAGCCACAATGGGCGAACCGTAGTTGACGAAGCCCTCGAAGTCGACCACACGAATCTCGAAGCGCTTGAATCGCACGATGTCGCTATCGCTGTCCTTAAGGGACTCAATCTGGAAGCGCATCATGATACCGACCTCTTCCACCGCCCATTCAGAGGGGTTGGACGGAGCGGCAATCGGATAAGAGCTCGAGCTGTTGTTATCGTTATTATTATTGTTGTTAGACCCCGTGCTGTTGGGAATCTGCGGCGCATCATAGGCGATGGGGTAGATGAAGCGGCGAATCACTTCAATCTTCGCACATCCCTGCTCATCGTTCTGGTCGCTGGCCAGAGGATCAGGGGCGGGAGCGTACTCCATCTGATCATCACCGCTGACCACAAGGCTGGGAGCCGACATGACATCCACACCCTTCTTCTGCGACAGCCCGCGCATAATCATCTGGTAGGAGCCGGAGTCATAGATACCCGAGAGGGAGAGGACACCGGGAGCCGCATTGGAGGTCGCCGCAGCGCTGGCCGAACCCGAGGAAATCAGGTTGGAGATGGCGCTGCTGCCGATGGCACCCGAACCGCTGCGCAGACCGCCCGTCATCAGACCGTTGGTGATGGTATCGGTGGGAGAGCCGGATTGCTGGATGGGCCAGGACCCGGTCTTGGGCATGTTGTTCTGCCAGCCGCTGCCGGCGTTCTCCGACGTGACAAAGTTCTGCCACGTGCGGTTAGAGCCTGCGCCGTTGACACCGCCGAGGAAGGCCGTGCCGGCATCGTTGATGGAGAAGGGATTGATGACCCAGTCAAAGCTGAGCTCCTCATCGTTCTGCTGGGAAATTTCCACGAACTTGGTGCTCACTTTCACCATCTTGGGCATGTCCTGACGGAACTTGTTGATGGCTTCTTCAACGGCATCCAACTCGTCATCCGTGTTGACCACCGTCAGCACGCCCGTGGTGCGGGAGTACTGGGCACTGGCACCCTGGGAGAACTGCACACCCATGTCGATCAGCGAGGCCTTCGCGTCGATCTTGCGGGAGCGCGGCTTGGAGGAGGACGCAAAATCGGAATCCTCCTCATCGCTCTCCTCGTCATCACCGGAGCCACTGCTGAAGAAGGAGGGACGTACAGCCCACTGGCGACGCGACATGCGCTGCGAAGCGGCTCCCTTTTGGTAGACCACCACGGCCTTATCCTCGACGCGCATCTCGCAGCCGGCCTTCTCGCACATCAGCTTCAGCAGGTCAGCAGCCGTCACATCCTTGAGAGAGAGACGGTCGATCACAGCGGGCGGAATCTCCTTCACCACCGGTGCCGGAGCAGCGGCGGGGGCGGAATCCTCCTCCTCCTCATCTTCTTCATCACCCTCCTCATCATCATCATTAGCGGCGATCGGTGCCGCCGCAGGAGCGGGGGCGGCGCTTTGCGCCTTCTGATAAATAAAGTTGATGGACAGGCCTGCCTTGCGAGCCTCGGCACGCAGGAAGTCCAGCGCGTCTTCCATGGGGGTTTCCTCGAAGTTGACGCTGCTGATATGCAGACTGTTGAGGTTCTCGGAGTTGCGCAGCACACCCTCGGAGAAATTCTGAGTGGTCTCACCGCCGCCCAGCTGAGCATCGGGCAAATCCTGCGGTTGCTGTTCCTCCCAAAGGGCATCGACCTCAGCCAGAGCCTTGGCTCGGAACGAGTCGTAGGCAGCCGTGTAATAGTTCGTACGGCGCTTGCTCACCTGCTCCTGACCGCGGCGGGCAGCCGTATTGTACGGGTCGATGGCAATGACGCGATTGAACTCGGCATAAGCAGCGTCGTAGTTACCCAAATCGAGATAACCGTAAGCCAGCGTCAGCAGGCGGTTCACCTCTTCGACATTCTTAACATGCTCGGGAGTCAGCGCAGGGTTGTTACGCACCGGATCACGCAGCAGCGAAAGCTCTTTACGGGCGCGCTGATTCTTGGGGTCGCGGCTCAGAACATCGAGCAAAAGCTGTTCGGCATCGTCATAACGACCGACGCGGGAATATTCAATCGCCACGGCAACGGAGGCATCGCCGATGCTCTTGACGATGAACTCCTGCATCTTCTGCGTAGCGGGAGCCTTGGGAATCGTGTTCCAAGCGGCTTGATACTTATCGAGCGCGTCTTTGTACTTCTTCTCGGAATAAGCTGTGCGGCCCTCCTGCAAGAGCTGCATCGCCTCAGCCGTCTTGGCCTGGCGGCGAGCCGTCTCACGAGCATTGATACTGTCCTGAGGAGCGGCGGTGCTACCTGCGTAGACGGCAGTAGGACCGACCTTGCTGGTACCGGCAGCGGTCGAAGTGCTCAGGTAACCCACGGTACCGGCCTGCACAAAGGGGCAACCGGCAGCGAGACCCATCAGCAACAACGCGCGCTTGGAATGGATGAGAGGTGCGTGGTTCATGGTAATGTCTAATTTATGGCAGAAAAGTTGGTAAATGTAAAGTCTACAATTGAATTTTTTGGAGAGAATGTCCGTTTTTCGAACTCATTTTTTGGATGTCGAGCCTTTTTTGGCAGCCGCCGGGATGTTGATGGGGCTCTCACCCCCCTCCAGCAGGATATTGGCGCTGCCGGAAGCATCGACGGATTCGAGCTTAGCGTTCATGGGTTTGCCGTCGCTGTAGCCGCCCGGAATCACGAAGTTTCCGCCCAGCTGACAGGCAATTTCGTCCTGCCCTTTCTTCCCGGCGGCGGTTCCGCCCGTCACGCGGAAGACAACTGTCGTATCGGAAATGGCGTACCCTTTCTCGTTGGCTGTTCCCTTGTCGCGCGAACCGGGGATGGGCTTGCCGGCGCGGATGGTAAACTCCTTGGCGCCCGAGGTTGTCACATTATCGCGCACCTTCAGCACCGTTTCCTCCATGGGGCTGCCGCCGACCAAAAAGCTTTTCTTGTCCAAGCCCAGGAGCGTGAAGCGACCCGTACTTTCTCCGGCCTTCAGGTCGAAGTTTTTCCCAATGGCTACCTTGGTCTTGTAGGCGGGAGAAACATCGGCAGCACTGTTGAAGATGCGGATTTCAATTTCCGAGGGATTGTCCTCCAACAGAGTGGGGAAGGTAATCAAGGCGTTGGCGACGCTGACGCTCTTCACCTCGAGCTTGGGCTCATGCCCGGTCTGCACCAAGGGAGGGTAGCTCGCCGCATCGGCCGGCTGCGTGTGCGCCAAGAACTCCTCACGGTTGGTAAAACCGTCGTTGTCGCTGTCGAGCTCAAGCCCGTCGGCACGTCCCAACGCCTCGGCGATGCCGGAGGTGATAAACCAGGTGTTGGGAACATCGCCGTGGATGTTCTGGGCGGCGGGGTCATAGATGTCGATGACGGTGTTCTTCTGCTTGTCGTCCAGCGTAATCTGCCACAGCTCGGTAGAGTAGAACAGCGGAGCCATGCGGGGCTTGCCGTTGATGAGCGCTCCCTCGGGGGCGGCATCGCTGATGGTGCGGTCGCTCTTGAGATTGTCCTTGACCCGCTGCGCCTCGGCAGTGAGGGAGCCCTCACCCTTGCCGGAGTTTACTTGCGTGTCAGGGGCAAGGACTTTGGCACTGTACAGCGTGTAGCCACCGTAACCGGCCGCGGCGATGCCCAGCAGCGCGCCGACGATGAGAATATTTCTTCCGGAGTTGGATTGATCGGCCATGAGAATGATTGGGGGTAAAACTTACTTATTCTGTGCGGAGTTGAAGTAGAGCACCTGCATATTGAGATGGACACGCGCCTTCTCCTTGGGGTCACCTGTGAGGCGTTTGGCCACGGAGCGAACGGCCGTTCCCTCTGCTGCAGCTTGGCCGATGTCATCGCCAACATTGGCGCCACTCGGCGCCTGATAGGGGTCAATGCCCGGCAGATTCTCCATTCCCTTGACGGAGACGCCGGTGATAAACAGCATGTAGTCCTTATCGTTCACAATGGTGTTGATCACCTGCGGCAGGACACCGCGCGGCGCCTCGAAGGCCACCTCGAAGCTCAGCGGGAAATACGCCGGAGCCCTCCGGCTGCCCTTGGCTGTCTCCTCTGCCGCCCCCGGCAGAGGGGCGCAGAAAATCTTGTCCAAGACCGACGCCCCGGAGTTGAGAATCACCTCGGCCACGCGGGTGACGGCGCGGAGCTGAAAAGCACGGAAAGGCACATCGGCCTCCACAGGAGCGGAGTTCTTGAACGCAGCCATCCCCAAATCGGCCGCAGGGGAGGAGACAACAGCGCCTTTCTCCCCGGCCAGATTGCCGATGCGGGCGATGTTGTCGCGAAGCATGTTCTGCATGTCCTGCGCGCTGAGTTTCTTGCCGTCGCCGTGGCAAGCAGCGGCGTAACTCTCCAACTGCTGCTGCAGTTCCTTGTCGACCTGATTCACCTGGGCAAAAGCCGCCTTGAGTGCTTCACGGTTCTTGCGGGTGGGCGGCACCTCGGCGTTGTTGTAGTCCTCGAACTGCTCGCTGATGGCGCTGAGTTCTTTCTGTGCCTGCGCAAAATCCTGCGTGCGTGTAAACCCATAGTAGGCAACCCCGCCGAACGCGAGTGCAAATACGGCGCTCAGGGCAACCACGGTCTTATTTTCGCTGATGTTCATGGAAGGAATGAGGGTTAATGGCTGCGATTACTTGTTGCCTTTGTCCAGCTCGGGAATGGCAATGGGTGTCTTGAGGGGCATCACCATCATGAACTTCTCCACATAGTCGGGCAACTTGCCCTTCGATGCCTTGGAATCAATGAACTGGAAGTAGTGGTTGAGATCCTTCTGCACGACGGCATTCTCGTAGGCAAACAACGAATCGGCACTGCGCTCGTCGAAGTTGCGATCCACCAGGTCATAAATTGCCTGACGCTGCGCTGTGCTGCGCTCATCGCCGGGATTCTTGATGGTGTAGCCGCTCACGTAGATAGCCGTGACCTTGGGAGCCTTGTTGCGCTTGCCGGCGTCGATCTCATCAGGAGCCTGATTGATGGCGGAATCGTTACCCGCATTGCGGCTGCGGTTCATGTCGATGAGGCGTGTTCCCTTGAGCTCAGACGACTCGGTCAGCGAGGTCGCGGTCACATCGTAGTTGATCAACGGGGCGAACTCGGTGAACCAGAACTTGACAGAGGCACCCCGGGCGGAAAGCTGGCGAATGATGTCCGCATAGGCATAGCGCATGTTGTAAATCTCGGCCACTTTGTCGATATTCTGCATGGTCTTCTGGTATTTGCCCTGCACGGCTTCGATCTGTTCGGCGATGCGGGCAACATCTTCGGCGACGGGCTTGGCCTTTTTGAGCTTGGCCTCGGCGGCGGAGGCCGTACTCTCCGCAGCATAGGCAAAGAACGCAGCCCCGGCCAGTGCGAGCACCCCCGCCACCGCCACCTTGGGCAGTAGGGCTTTTTCGGCGCGCTCCTTGCCGACACTGGTCGGAACGAGGTCAATATCAAATTCTCCCGCCTGGGCACCGCTGACGGCGGCGCCCACGACGGCACCCAAGCAAATGGAATCCTGCTCCAAAGCCTCGGCATCGACCTTGCTGCCGACGCTGAATGCCTGCAGCGGGTCGAAATACTCCACGGGGATGTTGAGAGCACTTTGCAGATACTCCAAGGCGTAGGTCAGGCGCGCACCGCCGCCGCAGATATAGGCCTTGACGGGGGAGCTGCCTTTGTACTGGGCACGGTAGTGGTTGATGGTGCGTTGAACCTCGGAGGAGAGTCTCCCCATCGCATTACGAATGCAGGCTGCCAGCGCAGCCTCCTGCTCACCCATGCCGTCGGTGTGTCCGTTACCCAGAGAAACGACCCCTTGTTCCACCTTGAATTTCTCCGCATCACGGTAGTTCATACCGAATTCACGAGCAATGCTGTTGGTGATGAAGGCGCCGGCAGCCGTCACCGAACGGGTGAAGAAGCGCCCGGCCTCGGCAAAGATGATGTCGGTTGTTTTGGCGCCGATATCCAGGAGCATCACGGGCTCTGTCTCCTCGGGGTAGGAGACACGGAAGGCGTTGTACAGAGAGGTGATGGCGCAGTCAACGCTGCGGGTGCGCAGCGAATTGTTCTCCACCTGTGTGTTGAGCTCATCCAAAATATCCTTCTTGATGGCCACCAGCAGCACCTCGCGCTCGCCCTCGCCGCGATCGGCCAGTTCTTGGTAGGAGTAGACGATGTCCTCCAGCGGGAACGGGATGTGCTGTTGCGCCTCAAAGCCCACCTGCTCGGCCAAGTTGTCATTGTCGAGCGCCGGGAGCTTCAGGAAGCGCATGAACACCTGCTGACCCGAGACCACATTGCGCACTTCGCTGCCGCGCACGTTGAGCTCCGTCACCATCTCGCCGATGGCGTTGCTGACGTAGTCCATGCGCATACCCTCTTCCACAGGGTCGAGAACAATGTCGCGGCGGGCATAGCGAGAAAGCGCGAACCCGCGACCGACCGGCGTAAAGACACCCATGGTGACGCTCTGAGCGCCGATTTCCAAGGCGACGGTTTTCTTGTAAACAGCCATATCTGTCGTGTAATCTGTTGATAAAAATGAAGCAATACAGCCCTTCCCTACCGGGAGGATACCACAAGAGTTTACTTAGCTTTCTTCTTGGATTTTTTCTCCTTGGGCATGCTATCCGTCGGCGTATCGGTCGTAGCACCGGAGACATCACCCGCCTCACCCATTGCAGACGAAGTCCCGGAAACCGCCTCTACCGATCCGTACAAAGGCTTGGTCGGCGGGAAGGTGGGAGCGTAGAACGGAGCAAAGGGAGTCTCCGAAATGGCCAACAGTTCGGCATTCTGCTTATTGGCGCTGCCCTTCTTCCACCAAGCGCCGCTAAGCTTCTGCTTGTACTTGGCACTGACGATGTAGAAGGGATCTTTCTTGGGGTGCATGCAGTTGGAGCCCTCGAAGGTAGCCTCGACAGCCACGGCAATCAGTTTGTCCTTGAGCTCGATTTTTTCCTTGTCATCGCCGAGGATTTTCTTGGCATTGGACGGGGACAGGAAAATGCCTGCATTCATGAGCCCTTCCATCCACTCCTTGTTCTCGGAGGACTTACCGCTCAGCGGAATCTCGACATAGGTGATTTCCTTGTCCAGCAGAACGGGGGCAGCGTCCTTGCCGGCGCCCTCAAAGGCGGCGTAGACATGCACATTGAGCTCCCCGATGAAATTGGGGCTCTTATCGCCGCGGCACTTACCGTTCACCCTCAGCGGGATGGTGATGTATTGCCACGACGCGAGCTTGTCCGAACCCTTGCCCTTGGACTCCTTCGCGCCGAAAACCATCGACGGAGGGTTGGCCGCCTCAACCCTCAAATCGCTGCCGCCTTGCACGTCCAGCGAGACGTTTGCGTATTCCGCATTGAGCGCCGACGCCACAGGCAAGCCGAAAAAGGCCGCCACAGCAAGAGGGAGGAGCTTTTTGTTCATGGTGGTAAAAAATTCAGATGTGTGCTATCTTTATACACAATGGGGCATCGCTTGGCGAGAAGAAACTTGTTTTTCCGCCGTTTTTTTTGGCGTCGGCCTACGCACCGACGCAGGCTTGTGTGTCTGTACGCCGGATTCGCCTTGTTCCTGTGTGCCGGGCTGTGCTATAAGGGAGCCATGCCTGCTGCCCTGCTCTATATCCACGCGCTCGACCCCGTCATTTTCCATCTGGAGGGAACGGGGCTCCCCCTAGCTCTCCGCTGGTACGGGCTGGCCTATGTGGCGGGCTTCGCGCTGGGCTATTGGGTGCTGCTGCTGCTCTCGCGCCGCCGCCTCTACTGCGTCCCGCCCGAGAAGCTCGGCGATTTCATCACCTTGGTCTGCCTTGTGGGGGTCATCTGCGGCGGTCGGCTGGGCGAATTCTTCTTTTATTGGCTGCCCGAGCAGGGGCTCAGCGGTTTTCTGCAGGATCCGCTGTGGGTCTTTCGCGTCTGGGAGGGGGGCATGGCCTCCCACGGCGGCATCATTGCCGTCCTGCTGACGGCCTGTTGGTGGGCAAGGCGCCACGGCTATTCTGCGGCGCAGATTGTCGACGGTCTGGCCATCGTCAGCCCCATCGGGCTCTTCTTCGGCCGTGTAGCCAACTTCATCAACGGCGAGCTGTGGGGAAAAATCACCGATTCGTGGTGCTCCGTCAAGTTCCCTACGGAGCTTCGGAGCTCCCCCGGCGACCTGCTGTACCGCGCCCACAGCGCGGCCGAACAGGCAGCCGGCGTACAGGTCTCGACCTATATGCAGTCGGGGCAGGACTATTGGGATGCCCTGATGCAGCTGTGCCGCGAGCATCCGGCCGCTCTGCAGGCACTGGCCGAATACCTCCCGGCGCGCTATCCCTCGCAACTCTTTGAAGCGCTGGGCGAAGGGCTGCTGATTTTCGTCATCCTGCTCACGCTGCGCCTCACGTGGCGCAAGGCACCCGCCGGCATCTTCTCAGCGCTGTTCGCTTTCCTCTACGCCGCTGCGCGCATTGTCTGCGAATGCTTCAAGGAGCCCGATGCCGGCGTATGGTGCGGCATCACGCAAGGGCAGTGGCTCAGTCTGCTCATCGTGCTCATCGGTCTGGTTTTTCTCATCATTGCTCGAAAAAATGCCCGCAAGGCGGCTTGAGGAAACCCTCGTTCCGAAAAAAAACGCAGAGACAAGAAAAAAAGGCTTGCATCGCGGCGATCGTTTGTGTATATTCCCCCTGCACGCTGTTTCGACAGCCTGCAAGAGACAAGGGTAGGTTCCCGAGCGGTCAAAGGGGGCAGACTGTAAATCTGCTAGCGTTTGCTTTCGATGGTTCGAATCCATCCCTGCCCAGTCTCCATGCGGAGGTAGCTCAGTTGGTAGAGCAACACCTTGACATGGTGGAGGTCGTAGGTTCAAGTCCTATCCCCCGTACGCGTCCAAGGCGGCATCGCGAGTCGATGCCGCCTTGGTGTTTCTCCCCCCGCCAGATACGGCAAAATGCGTTTCGCACGCCCAAGAGCTCCACTTTGCGCTTGCCAGCGCGCGGCTGCGGCGTTACAATGGGCGTGTGAATCCGGCGCGCGCAGGCGCGTGCGTCATCTGCATTCCAACCCACAATATCACCTACCATGCCAGTACCCACCCAAGAACAGTACATCAAGATGCTCAACACGGCCAAGGAAAAGGGCTATGCCTATCCCGCCGTGAATGTCACCACGCTCGAAGTCATCAACGGCGCGCTCAAGGCGTTTGCCGAGGCTAAGTCCGATGGTATCATCCAAGTTTCCCTCGGCGGCGGTCAGTTCGCCTCCGGCACGGCGGTGAAGGATTCCGCCATCGGTGCCATCGTGATTGCTGAGGCGGTGCATCGCCTTGCGGAGCAGTACGATGTGTTCGTGGCTCTCCACACCGACCACTGCCAAGCCGACAAGGTGGACAGCTTCCTGCGCCCCCTGCTTGCCGAATCCAAGCGCCGCATTGCCAACGGGCAGGGCCCGCTCTTCAATTCTCACATGCTCGATGCCTCGGCTCTGCCGATGGCCGAGAACCTCAAGATTTCGCAGCAGGTGCTCAAGGAGTGTGCCGAGGTCGGCATCGTTCTCGAGCTCGAGATCGGCGTCGTCGGCGGCGAGGAGGACGGCGTGGACAACAGCGGCCAGCACGCCGCCAAGCTCTACACCTCCCCCGAGGACATGCTGCTGACCTACGAGACCCTCAACGGTCTGGGTGAGTTCATGCTGGCGGCCACCTTCGGCAATGTGCACGGCGTGTACAAGCCCGGCGCCGTCAAGCTGGAGCCCAAGATTCTCCGCGACGGTCAGAAGGCGGTGCGCGACAAGCACGGCGTGGATATGCGTCTGGTCTTCCACGGCGGCTCCGGCTCCGACCTTTGCGACATCCGCGAGGCGATCTCGTACGGCGTGGTGAAGATGAACATCGACACCGACACGCAGTATGCGTTCTCCAAGCCCATCGTCATGCACATGTGCCAGAACATCGACGGCATGCTCAAGATTGACGGCGAAGTGGGCAACAAGAAGGTGTACGACCCCCGCTCCTACCTCAAGAAGGGCGAGCAGGGCATCTGCGAGCGCCTCAAGGTCGCCACGCAGGATCTGCTCTCCGAGGGCAAGACGCTCTTCGGCCAGATCTGATTTCCGCCACAGCCTATTTCCTCCGGCGCGGCTGCTCCCCGAGCAGCCGCGCTTTTTACTGCCGATCAGGCGGAGCAACCTGATAGGCATCCCGCAGGAGATCGAGTAGGGGGCTTTCGCCCCCTCTCACACCACCGTACGTGCCATTTATGGCA
>CAMACY010000042.1 GCA_945831585.1 uncultured bacterium
AAGGGCTGCCGGGGCGTCTGCAATAACAACGATAGACGCACGGGGGGCTCAGGCCTCCGTGCAGAGAATTTTCACAAAGCCTTCCTCCTGCAGGCGCGTGGCACCGCAAGCAAACTTCGCGCGAATTTGGAGCGTTTCGTCCAAATCGTCGCGCACCGAGATTTTGACCTTGAAATCATCCCAAATGCCGAACTGGGCGCGGCTCTTGACCCAGGCCAGGCAGGAGCGCACCCCGCCGGACAGCGGCAGCAGCTCGGTGCGGATGATTTTGAAGCCCATGAAGCTGTCGATGCGCCCCTCGGCCAGCGCGCGGACGGTGTTGTAGTCGTAGCTGGTGATTTCGGGCTGCTGCAGCAGGGCGTTAATCTGGCTGCTGCTGCAGGCCAGCACGAGCTCATCGCCGTAGGCGCGGCGATCCTCGCTCCAGGCCTCAGCCTGCTGGAGCAGGGTGAGCGCCCGGCGCAGCTTGCCGATGGTCAGGCTGCTGTTGGTCGCCGACCCGCTCTCCACAAAATTGGCCGCAATGGTCTGCGAGGTCGGGAAGGCCACCGTGGTGCCGCCCGTCTCGCCCTTGTAGCAGGTGCCCAAGAAGGCATCGAGCATCACCTTGTCCATGCAGCGGCCGGCGGCAGCGCGCAGGCTCTCGATGGTCTTGCTTACGGGTACATCGATGTTCGCCAGCTTCTTGGCATCGAACTCGTCGAAGCCGACGGCCTTGGTGAAGAGGTGCGGGTACATGATGCGGCGGTAGGTGGGTGCCTCGGCCGGCGTCGTGGTGCCCATGCGTTCGGTCTTTTCCGTGAACTCCAGGGTGCCGTACTGGTCATAGGCCACCATTTTGCCCGTCAGCCCCGTTTCCACGGTCACATACTTGTCGAGACGGCTGGCCTCCTGCTGCAGGTAGCTGCCCCATTTCTCGGAATACTTGATTTGGTAATTTTGTTCGATATCAGCCATGGTTGTGAACACTTGGTTGTGGGTCGGCAAACGGTCAGAGTGATTGTCGGAAGGGTCGGCGACCGCGCGGGGCTGACGCCGGGTTTCCCTGCGGAAATGGGCCGGTGCATGTCCCTTGCCGTGCACCAGCAAAGCAGCTCGGCGCGCGCCTGTCCAGTCGCCGCTGACGTGCGGGAGCCGCGCCCCGGGGCGGGCAGCTCTTGCGTGGTCATTCTCAAGACCCCTGAGCTGCAAACACTTGGAGAAATGAGCCGCATTTTCTGCACGCACGGCGAAATAGTGATTGACTAAAAGTGCATTGAAGTGTACTGTGTGGGTGGCGAGGTGTACCAAAAAGACATGAGTGTGTCGGCAACAGTGCTGTTCAAGGGCAATGTGACCCACAAGCTGGACCCCAAGAGCCGGGTGGCGATTCCGGCGAACTGGCGTGCAGCGCAGGGGGCTGTGCTCACCCTCATCGAGGCCTCCGGCAGCGGCTACCCCATCATCAAGTGCTACACCGAAGCCGCTTTTGAGCAGAAGATGGACGACATCCGCCGCCAAGCGGCCGCCGCCGGTGCCGAGCCCGGCGATATTGACCGCTACATCGGCATCATCACAGGGCGCAGCTTCGAGGCCGAGGTCAGCGGGCAGGGCAAGCTGCTCATTCCCAAGGCGCAGCGCGATCGCCTGCATCTGGAAGACAGCGCCGTGCTCGTCGGGCGCGGCGATTACTTTGAAATTTGGGCACCGGCCGACTACGCCGCCGCCGACAGCGATGCGGCGCTGGCACAACTGGCGCTCGACAAACGCTTCCACATCCTCTCATGAGCGCCGAACTCCCCATTTGCTGTGCGACCGGGGCAGCTGTCGGCGGCCCCTGCTATCGCGTGCTGCTCTGGGAGCAGGGGGCTCTGCCGCCCGAAGCGTGGGCGGCGTGGCAGCAGCAGCGCGGCGAGTTGTTGGCCGCCATGCGCGACGCGGGCATTCGCGGCGCGCGCGGGCGCTTAGCTGCGCTGGAGAGCGAACTGCGCGAGCTTGCCGCCCGACTCATTGCGAGCCCCCTGACCACGCAGCCCTGCCGCCGCCTCTCTTACGCGCGCGCGGAGGCGCTGGCGCAGCGGCTCAGCGACAGCCCCGAGGTATTGGGCTACCGCCTGAGCGCGGGCGGTGCGGAAATTTTCCTGAGCCTCGGGGGCGGGGAGGGCGTCGCCGCCCTCTGCGAGCGCTGGTGTGCCGACGGTGCCGAGCCCGCCTGGCAGCTGCCGGGGCTGGTGGAGAGTTTGTCGCCCCAGGCAGCGCTAGCCGCGCAGGCCGCGCTGAGCGCCGAGAGCGCCCGCAAGCGCGCCGAGGCCGCCGCTGAGCAGTCCGCCGCCGCACAGACCGCACCGTTTCACCATGTGACCGTGCTGCGCCGCGAGGCCGTCGAGCTGCTGCAACCCGCAGAGGGCAAGGTGTTTGTGGACGCCACGCTCGGCGGCGGCGGCCACAGCGAGCTCCTGCTGCAGGCGGGGGCAAGCGTGTGGGGTATCGACCAGGATCCCGCCGCGCGACGGGCAGCGGCGCGGCGGCTCGCCCCCTATGGCGAGCGCCTGCACATCGTGGCGGGCAACTTTCGCGACATCGCCGCTCTGATGCGCGCCGAGGGCGTCGAGCGCGTGGACGGTCTGCTGGCTGACATCGGCATCTCCTCCCCGCAGGTGGATTGCGCCGAGCGCGGCTTCTCCTTTTTGCAGGATGGTCCGCTGGACATGCGCATGAACCCCGCCGCCGAGCGCAGCGCCGCCACGCTGGTCAACGAGCTGCCCGAGGACGAGCTGGCCGACATCCTGTGGCAGTACGGCGAGGAAAAAGCCTCGCGCGCCCTTGCCCGCCGCATCGTCGCCGCCCGAGCCCAATCCCCCATCACCACCACCGGGCAGCTCGCCGCGCTCATTGCCGAGGTGCTGCCGCGCAAGGGGCGCAACCACCCCGCCACCCGCAGTTTCCAAGCGCTGCGCATCGCCGTCAACGACGAGCTCGGCGCGCTGGACGCGCTGCTGCGCGACGGGTTGAGCCTGCTCAAGAGCGGCGGGCGCATGGCCATCATCACCTTTCACAGCCTGGAAGACCGCGCCGTCAAACGCGCCTTTGAGCGCCTGACCCGCCCCGAAATCGACCGCCCCGAATGGCCCGCCCCGCGCCCCAACCCGGAGTACGCCGCGCGGCTCATCACCCGCAAACCCCTTACCCCCACCGCCGATGAACTGGCGGCCAACCCCCGCGCGCGCAGCGCCAAGCTGCGCGTCATCGAAAAGCACTGATTCCCCCCTTTTTCCATGTCCGCCTCCTACAGTTCTTCCCGCTACTCCGGCCGCATCGGCTTCGGATTCCTCATCTGGATGGTCGTCTGCGCCGTCATCTCCGCCTCGGGCGGGGTGGCCTATGCCCTCTGCAAGTACGAGCAAGTCGCCATCAAGACCGACATCGCTGAGCTGCGCCGCAGCATCGCCGCCTGCCACATGAGCGCCAACCAATACCGCGCCAAAACCAACGAGCAGATGAACTGCTGGGCCATGCGCGACCGCCTGAGCCAAGACGGCTCCGAGCTGCGCGACATCGCCCGCAGCCAAATCGAATCCGCCCGCCGGGAGAACGGCTCGAAGCTGGCACTCCGTTTCCGCCCCTGACATACGATTCATTCACCGCCCTCCTTTCGTGAAAACTAAAATTCCTTTCGCAGACCGCTGCCTCTTCCTCTGCGTCGTCGTCATGCTCCTGTCTGTCGGCGTGGCGGGGCGCTTGGTGGAGCTGCAGGTCATCGATTCGAACAACCACGGACGCATCGCGGCAGACGAACTCATCGGCAAGGAGCGCATCCCCGCCCGCCGCGGCATCATCATGGATCGCAACGATGAGATTCTCACCAACAACATCCGCAGCGCCGAACTCGTGGCCGACCGCTACCACCTGCGCGACCTCAACGCCGTGGTCGAAGGACTCGCCTACAACCAAGCCAGCAACGATCCCGAGTGGCTGGCCACCGAGGATCCCGCCGTGCGTAGCCGCATCCTCAAAAACCACCGCATCGCCCTGCTCAAGAACGCCGAGCGCGACCTGAGCCGCGAGGAAAAAACCGCCCTGCGCGCTACCATCGACACCAAGAGCGCCTCGGCCAACCGCATGCTCGACTACGACCCCGAGATTTGCGAATACTACTACCGCCTGCACGATCAGCTCGTGGCCGAAGTCATCTACCCCTTCCTCGCACACACCGAGGTGGAGGACGACAGTAGCGACGAGACCGAAAGCGCGCCCGCCCCCGAGCGCTATGTCACCAAGAAAGTCAAAAAGGGCAAGAAATGGCAGACCGTGCGCGTCAAGGTCGAGACGCCGGCAGAGCAGCCGCGACCGGCCAAGCGCAAGCAGCTGATTACCAAGGAATACCTGGTAGAAAAAATCGCGCAAAACGCCGTAACCGAGTACAACCGCGAAGCCTTGGCGCGCGGTGAAAAGCCCAAAAAATACCGCAACGAAATCGTGCTGGCCAAGGGGCTCACCGTCGACAACGCGGACAAAATCAGCTCCGCCCTGCGCGCCGCCCACCTGCGCGGTCTCGTGGTGCAGAACAACCTGCGCCGTTCCTACACCGTACCCGAAATGCTCTGCCACGTGCTCGGCTACGTCAACCACGAGAACAAGGGCATGAGCGGCGTGGAAGCCTACTTCCAAAGCTACCTCGCGGGCGTAGACGGCATGCGCGAGTTCCGCCGCAACGCCAAGGGGCAGATACTGCCCAACGAAGACGACCGCTACATGGCTCCCAAGCATGGGCTGAACCTCAAGCTCACCATCGACATGCGCCTGCAGACCATCGTCGAGCAGGAGCTCGACCGCGGCATGCGCCACTTCCGCGCCAAGCGCGGCTGCATGATTGTCGCCGACCCGCACACGGGCGACATCCTGGCCATGGTCAGCCGCCCCGCCTTCAACCTCAACACCAAGGACCTCATCACCCCCGACGGCAGCTTCAAGCGCGGCAGCCTGCGCGAGAGCAACGGCGACGTCATCACCGGCGACTTCAACTTCGCCTGCCAGACCCGCTATGAACCCGGCTCCACCTTCAAGGTCATCGCCGTCACCAGCGCGGTAGACAAAAACATCCTCAACATCCACTCCGTGGTCGGCTGCTCGCCCTTCTCCGTGGGCGGCGGCAGCAAACCCATCAACGACGGGCGCTTCAACTACGGCGCGCTGCCCGTCTGGGGAGTGCTCGCCAAATCCTCCAACCCCGGCGCGGCGCACATCGCCCTTGCGGCCAAGTGGGCCAACTACAAAGAATACGTCAGCCGCTACGGGCTGGACAAACCCGTGGACATCGACCTGCCCGCGGGCGGTGCCTGCCTGCTGGCCGACGGCTCCAACATCGTCAACTTCTCCCGCATCGCCTACGGCTACTCCGTCTCCGTCTCGCCGCTGCACATGGCCATGGTCTACTGTACGATCGCCAACGGCGGGCGGCGCATGAAACCCCGGCTCATTGACAGCATGATCAACGCCGACGGCAGCATCTACCAGCAGATTCAACCGCAGGAAGCCTGCCGCGTCATGAGCGAGAAAACCGCCAAGGACCTTTGCTTTGCTCTCGAAAGTGTGACGCAAAAGAAGAACCCCAACGGCGTGAACCGCGGTACCGCCACTGCCGCCGCCATCCCCGGCTTCCGCATCGGCGGCAAAACCGGCACCGCTAAAAAAGTTAAAGAAGGCGGCGGCTACTTCGACAATCTCTACACCGTCTCCTTCTGCGGCGTGCTGCCCATCGACAACCCGCGCTTGGTCGTCATGACCGTCATCGACGAGCCGCACCCCACCGACTGTAACCCCGGCGGCGGCACCGTAGCCGCCCCCATCTTCCGCGCGGCCGCCGAACGCTTCATCAATATCCTCAACCTGACCCCGAGCGACCCCGAAGCCTACGAAAACTACCTGGCTCATAAGAACGACCCCGAAAACGCCGACCGTCAATACCGCTGAGCTCCCCCTATCCCCTCCAGCCATGAACAGCAAGCAACTTTTCTCCATCGTCCCCGACGCCGTCATCACCGGCAAACTCAAAAAGCCGCTCAGCCTGCTGACGGATGACAGCCGACTCGTCATCCCCGGCAGCTGCTACATCGCCGTGCGCGGCACGCGCTTCGACGGTCACAGCGCCATCCCCGAAGCCCTCGCCGCCGGCGCCGCCGCCATCGTGGCCGAGACCCCCGCCCCCGCCGACATCGCCGAGCGCGGGCTGCTCTGGGTGCAGACCCCCGACACCCACAAGGCCGATGGCATGCTCATGAGCGCGTGGAACGGGTTCCCCAGCCAGAACATGGTCGTGCTTGGCGTCACCGGCACCAACGGCAAAACCACCATCAGCTACCTGTGCAACGCCATCTTCCGCAGCACCTGGCAGCGCGCCGGGCTCATCGGCACCATTGTCTACGACGACGGCGCCAACCGCAGCAGCTCGCACAACACCACCCCCGGCTGCGCCGAGCTCCAGCAGATGTTCGCCGCCATGGTGCGCAACGGCTGCCGCGCCTGCGCCATGGAAGTCTCCTCCCACGCCCTGCACCAGCAGCGCACCGCCGGCACCGAATTCCGCGTAGGCATCTTTACCAACCTCACGCAGGATCACCTCGACTACCACGGCGACATGGAGAGCTACTACCAAGCCAAGAAGCTGCTCTTTACCGGCATGGCCGAGCACGGCGACAGCAAAGCCACCGCCGTCATCAACGCCGACGACCCCTACGGTCGCCGCCTGGTCGAGGAGCTGCGCCCCCTCATGCGCGTGCGCAGCTTTGGCCTTCACGAAAGCGCCGACTTCCGCGCCGTCCCGCGCCTCATCAGCCTCAAAGGTAGCCAGTATGAGCTCCACTACCAAGGGAGGCAGTACCTCGTGCGCACCCCCCTCATCGGCGAGTTCAACCTCAGCAACAGCCTCGCCGCGCTCGCGGGTGCCGTCTCGGCCGGGGTCAACCTGCGCGACGCCATCACCTGCCTGGCGCAGAGCCCGCAGGTGCCCGGGCGCATGGAGCTCGTCGCCAGCGTCAACAACGTGCAAACCTTCGTCGACTACGCCCACACCCCCGACGCCGTCGAAAACGTCTGCCGCACCATGAAGGAGCTCTGCCGCAACGGGCGCCTCATCACCCTCTTCGGCTGCGGCGGCGACCGCGACCGCACCAAGCGCCCCCTCATGGGCGAAGCCGCCGCGCGCTACAGCGACATCTGCCTCGTCACCAGCGATAACCCCCGCTCCGAAGACCCCGAGAGCATCATCGACGAAATCATGCCCGGCATCCCCGCCGACAAGCAGCACCGCATCACCGACCGCGCCGAAGCCATCCGCGCCGCGCTCGACATCGCCCGCCCCGGCGACTGCGTGCTCATCTGCGGCAAGGGTCATGAAAACTACCAAATCTTCGCGGACGAAACCATCACCTTCTCCGACGCCGCCGAAGTTCGCAAATACTACGCCGAGAAAAACCCCGAAGGCATCAGCGTCCCCTCCCGCCGCCCCGACAAACGCAGCAAATAAGATCCCCCACCCCCGGCCATGCAAGGACTCAGCATCCCCGAGCTCATCACCGCCACGCAGGGTGAATGCGCGACGGTGGGCACCCGCGCCATCACCGCGGGACTGACCACCGACAGCCGAGCCGTCCGCCCCGGCTGCATCTTCCTCGCCCTCACGGGCGAACGCTTCGACGGCAACACCTTCGCCGCCGCCGCCGTCGAGGCCGGAGCCGCCGCCCTCGTCCTCTCCCGCCCCCCTGCCGAGCCCCTCGACCCCGCCTGCACCCTCATCCTCGTGCCCGACACCCTCATCGCCCTGCAGCGCCTCGCGCAGTGGTGGCGCGGGCAGCTCGAACCCCTGTCCGTCATCGGGCTCACCGGCTCCTCGGGCAAAACGAGCACCAAGGACATGTGCCTCTCCATCCTCAGCCGCTGCGGCAAGGCACAAGCCACGCGCGGCAACCTCAACAACCACATCGGCGTGCCGCTGAGCATCCTCGCCGCCGAAAAAGGGCTGCAAAGTGCCATCTGGGAAATGGGCATGAACCACGCGGGCGAGCTCGCCCCCCTCTGCGCCCTCACCCGCCCGCGCATCGGCATCATCACCACCATCGGCTCCGCCCACCTCGAGTTCCTCGGCAGCCGCGACGCCATCGCCGAGGAAAAATGCACCCTCGCCCGCGCCCTGCCGCCCGAGGGCTGCATGATCTACCCCGCCGCGGACGACTACGCCGACTACATCGCCTCCCAAACCCGCGCCGAATGCCTGCCCGTGGGCGGTGCCGACAGCCGCGTGCGCGCCCTCAACCCCCGCAGCAGCGCCGAAGGCACCACCTACACCCTGCACATCGACGGGGCAGGGGAGGTCGAGGTCTCCCTCCCCGTGCCCGGCGCCCACATGGTCAGCAACAGCCTGCTGGCCGCCGCCGCTGCGTGGAAACTCGGCTGCAGCCTGCCCGACATCGCCGCCGGGCTCTCCTGCGGCAGCCTGACCAAGGGGCGGCTCTCCTGCAAGCGCACGGGCGACTACATCATCGTCGACGACAGCTACAACGCCAACCCCGAAAGCATGCGCGCCGCCCTCGACACCGTTGCCGCGCTGCCCGGCGCGCGGCGCGCCATCGCCGTGCTCGGCAAAATGTGCGAACTGGGGCCGCAAGGCATTGCCGCCCACGAAGCCATCGGGCGCCGCGCCGCCGAACTCGGCTACGCCGCCCTCATCGTCGTCGGCGCCGAATGCCCCGAAACCCTCGCTCTCTGCCGGGGCGCCGCGGGCATCCCCACGCAACTCGTCCCCACCCCCCAAGCCGGAGCCGACGCCCTGCGCGCGCTCCTGCAACCCGGCGATGCCCTCCTCTTCAAAGGCTCGCGCGCCGCCGGCATGGAAAAAACGCTCGCCGCCCTCTTTCCGGAGCTCTAAGCGAGCCTGAACCCATGATGGATTATCCGCATTCACGAAACAAACGACCATGTTGACCTCCCTCCTCTCCCCCTCCCTCCTTCTGTTGGTAGCCCTCGTGCTGCCCTTTGTGCTGAGCCTCTGCCTCGGGCCCCGGCTCATCCGCATCCTGCGAGCCCTCAAAGCCGGGCAGCCCATCCGCCAAGCCCGGCAGTGCGTCAACGCCCCCGACCACGCCGCCAAAGTCGGCACCCCCACCATGGGCGGGCTGCTCATCATCGGCAGCATCCTGCTTACCGTGCTGCTCACCGGCAAACTGAGCAACCCCCTGGTGCAAAGCTGCCTCGTCGTCACCGTCGTGACCGCCGCGCTCGGCTTCTTGGACGACTACGCCAAAATCACCAAACACAGCAGCGACGGCGTCAGCGGGCTCTGCAAAATCGCCATCCAAGCCCTCGCCGCGCTCGGCTGCGCGCTCTACCTCTACATCGTCTGCCCCGGCATCACCCAAGTGGCCGTCCCCTTCTACGGCGTGCTGGACATCGGCTGGCTCTTCATCCCCTTCGCCCTGCTCGTCATCATCGGCAGCTCCAACGCCGTCAACCTGACCGACGGACTCGACGGGCTCGCCGCCGGCTGTGTCGCCATTGCCTGCGTCTTCTTTCTGATGCTGTTGGCCTTGTTGACGGAATGGAGAATGTGCGCCTCTCTGTACCATGGCTGCGACCAACTTGCCGTCTTCCTCATCGCCACCCTCTCCGCCTGCATCGGCTTCCTGTGGTTTAACGCCCACCCCGCCAAGGTCTTCATGGGCGACACCGGCTCGCTGGCGCTCGGTGCCCTGCTGGGCAGCATCGCCGTGTGCAGCGGCAGCGCCCTCTTCCTCGTCGTGCTCGGCGGCGTCTTTGTCGCCGAGGCCTGCTCCGTGATGATTCAGGTGGGCTGGTTCAAGTTCACCCGCAAGCGCTACGGCGAAGGGCGGCGTTTCTTCCGCATGGCACCCATCCACCACCACTTTGAAAAAGGCGGCGTGCCCGAGACACAAGTCGTCATCCGCTTTTGGATCGTCACCGCCATTCTGGGCTGCGCCGCGCTGCTGCTTGCCTGCTTCCGAGGCTGCTGACACCCCTCTTCCCCAAAAATCCCATGACACTTTCCGGTAAGAAAATCGCCGTTCTCGGCTGCGGGCGCTCCGGGCTCGCCGCCGCCAAGCTCGCCCTCGCCAAGGGGGCAGGGCAGGTCACCCTCTTCGACGCCAACCCCGCCGCCACCTGCCCCGAGCCCGGCATCCCCCTCATCGCCGGTGCCACGGAAGCCGACGCTCGCGCCTACGCCGCCGAGCTCGTCATCCTCTCCCCCGGCATCGAAGCCGACATCCCCTGGACCCTCGCCTTTGCCGAAGCCGGCGCCCCCATCATCGGCGAAACCGAGCTCGGCTACCAATACTGGGGCGGGCGCATCATCGCCATCACCGGCACCAACGGCAAAACCACCACCACCGCCCTCATCGAGCACATCCTGCTGCACGCCGGGCGCAGCGCCAAAGCCTGCGGCAACTACGGCTACCCCCTCTGCGAGCTCTGCCTGCAGCCCGAGCCCCCCGAGTTCGCCGTGCTCGAAGTCTCCTCCTTCCAGATGGAAACCATCGTCGACTTCCGCCCCGACGTCGGCATCTGGCTCAACTTTGCCCCCGACCACATGGACCGCTACAAGCGCGTGGAAGACTACTACCACGCCAAGTGCGCCCTCTTCCGCAACATGAGCCCCGAGCAGCCCGCCATCGTGCGCGAAGGCGAGCAGGTGGAAGGCCTGCGCTGCCGCCGCCTCGGCTTCTCCTCCGTCGTCAGCACGGGGCAGCTCGCCTACAGCGGCACCACCATCACCGAGCAGGGCAAGCCCCTCATCGACCTGGCCGGCACCGCCCTCGTGCAAGCTCACAACGCCGAAAATGCCATGGCCGCCATCCTCGCCTGCCGCTGCGTCGGCATCGCCGACAGCGCCATCCTCGACGCCCTGCGCGACTTCTGCCCCCCCGGTCACCGCTGCGAACGCGTCGCCGAGCAGGGCGGCATCCTCTGGCTCAACGACTCCAAGAGCACCAACCTGCACTCCACCGAAGCCGCCGTGCGCTCCCAGACCCGCCCCATCGTCCTCCTCGCCGGGGGCAAAGACAAAGGGCTGGACTACAGCGCCATCAACCCCATGCTGCGCGACAAAGCCCGCTGCTGCATCGTCTTCGGCCAAATCGCCGCGCAGCTGGAAAGCACCTTCTCCCCCGTCTGCCGCACCATCCGCTGCGAAACCGTGCCGCAAGCCGTCGCCGCCGCCGCCGAAGCAGCACAGCCCGGCGATGTCGTCCTCTTCTCCCCCGGAACCTCCTCCTTCGACCAATTCAGCGGCTATGTGCAGCGCGGGCAGTGCTTCCGCGACGCCGTGCACGCCCTTCTGAATGACCAACAAGCCTGATTTTCGCCATCCGCAACCCATCCCGACCGATATGAAACGCAACCACGCCGCCACCTTCCGCAACTCCGCGCTCGACCGCGCCGCCGTCCCCAACCACCGTTTCCACAGCTTCATCAACCAAAAACTCAAGCGCCACCACAGCACCACCGGGCTCGTGGAAGACCGCACCAGCAGCACCGCCATCGTCCGCATCGTCTGCGCCCTGCTGCTCATCCACCTCCTCATCATCGGCGGTGTCCTCCTGCGCGGACACCTCCTCAAGAGCAACGCCGGCATCGCCGTCGCACCCACCATGACCCCGCCGCCCGCCGCCCCCGCCGCTGCCGCCATCGAGCAGCCCGGCGACGTGCCCACCGTCAACATGAGCGTCGCCCCCGTTGTCAACCCCGAGGCTGCCATCACCCCCGCCGCGCCCGCCGTGGCCGACACCCACATCACCCAACTGCCGAGCGAGGCCGCCCCCGCAGTGCCTGCCGCCCCGGCAGCGCCCGTTGCCGTGACCACTTCGGCACCCGAGGCTCCCGCCGCCCCGGCGGCGGCTGAGAGCAAGGTGCTCGTCAAGCACTTCATCAAATCCGGCGAAAGCTGGAGCGCCATCGCCCGCAAATACAGCACCACCATCGCCGAGCTCAAAAAATGCAACCCCAAGGCCGCCGCCAAGGCCAACCTCATCGCCGGAACCTACATCGACGTGCCCGTGGCCGCTGACTCCGCGCAAGGGAAAGCCGCCGCCGCCGCGCAGCAGGCCAAGGTCGAAGAAGCCCGCGGCAAGGTCTATGTCGTGCAGCGTGGCGACAGCCTCGGCAAAATCGCCAAGAAAAACAAGACCAGTATCGACAAAATCCGCCGCCTCAACGGCCTGACCCCTGCCGACGATCGCCGCATCCGCCCCGGCATGGAGCTCAAGGTTGCCGAATAAGCCCCGCCCGACCATGAGCTCGCGCCTGAGCATCATCTGCCTCTGGGTCAGCTTCATCTTCCTGCTGGTATTTGGCGTGGTGATGGTGGCCAGCACGGGACCCTGCGCCCCGCGCGAGAGCGGCCTGCTCAACAAGCAGGCCATCTTCGCCGCCGGGGGGCTCATCGCCGCCCTGTGCATCAGCGCCACGGACTACCACAAACTGCGCAGCTGGGTGACGCCCCTGTGGATATTCTGCTGCCTGCTGCTCGTCTGCTGCTACCTGCCCGGCATCGGCAAATCCGTCAACGGCGAATCGCGCTGGCTCAACCTGGGCATCATGACCTTCCAGCCCAGCGAAATGGCCAAAATCGTGCTCATGCTCACCCTCGCGCACTGGTACACCACCCACCGCGAAATGGCCGGCACCTTCTGGAAAGGCTTTGCCATCCCCGGCATCCTCTTCGGCGTGCCCCTCGTCCTCATCCTCATGGAAAAAGACATGGGCACCTCGGCCGCCCTGGCCATGAGCGGCTTCTGCCTCATGTACGTCAGCGGAGCGCGCGGCTGG
The DNA here is from genome assembly GCA_945831585.1 of uncultured bacterium. Lineage (GTDB taxonomy): Bacteria > Verrucomicrobiota > Verrucomicrobiia > Verrucomicrobiales > Akkermansiaceae > Akkermansia. The sequence goes on from CAMACY010000042.1 coordinate 12,814, forward strand.
CTGCTGCTGCTCGCCCTGCTGCTGGGCGCCCTCGCCCTCTACACCATGACCATCAGCAGCGAAAACCGCATGCTGCGCATCGAAGCCTGGTTTGACCCCCAAGCCTTCAGCCAAGGGGCGGGGCGCCAGCAGTGGATTGCCATGCTCGCCCTGGCGCGCGGCGGTATCGCCGGCGTCGGGCTCGGCAACGGCATCGAAAAATACGGCAACCTACCCTTTGCCCACACCGACTTCATCTTTGCGGAAATCGGCGAAGAATGGGGCTTCATCGGCACCGTGGCCGTGCTGCTCGCCTACATCGTCCTCACCATCTCCGGGCTCATGCTCGCCCTACAAACGCAAGACACCTTCGGGCGACTCCTCGCCACCGGGCTCATCTGCACCATCTTCTGGCCCGCCGTCCTCAACATGATGGTCGTCACCAGCGTGCTGCCCAACTCCGGCCTGCCGCTCCCCTTCATCAGCTACGGCGGCACCAACCTCGTCTTCACCATCGCCGCCATCGGCATCCTCACCTCCATCCAACGCTTCACCCCCATCGTCAAGCAAAGCTACTGGCCCCTGCGCTGGCGCGACAAAGTGCCCAAAGCCTGAGAAGCCCGCGCAGCAAGACAAACGCGGCATGAACGCATGAAGCGCACAAAACCCAAAAGCACAGCGCGGGCACACGAAATGCACCGGGAACGACAAAAAGCGTAGTATTGACTCATTCAACGCATAAAACCCAAAAGAAATGAAAACGATTGTTATTGCCTGCGGCGGAACGGGGGGACACCTCTTCCCGGGCATCGCCGTCGCCCAACAACTCCAAGAAATGGGGCACCGCCCCATCCTGCTCATCTCGCGCAAAGACGTCGACAAAGACGCCTCGCAAAAATACGGCGAGCTCGAGTTCCACAGCATCCCCGCCATCGCTAAACCCCGTACCCTCTCCCTCAGCATGCCGGGCTTCCTGCTGAAACTCGCGGGCACCTACCTGCGCTGCCGCAGCATCCTCAAGCGCGAGCACGCCGACATCGTCCTCGGTATGGGCGGCTTCACCTCCCTCGCCCCCATCATCGCCGGGCACCACCTCGGTCTGAGCACCTACATCCACGACTCCAACGCCCTGCCCGGACGCAGCAACCGACTCACCGCCAAATGGTGCAATCGCGTCCTCCTCGGGCTGGAAGAAGCCGCCGCCTACTTCCCCGGGCGCCCCTGCACCATCACCGGCACCCCCGTCCGCAGCGAACTCCGCCAACTCCCCGAGCCCGCCCAAGCCAAGCAACGGCTCGGACTCCCCGCCGACAAAGCCCTCATCCTCGTCACCGGCGGCTCCCAAGGCGCCAAAAACCTCAACAGCCTCCTCATCCGCGCCGCCCAAAGCGACCCCGAGGTTCACTACCTCGTCATCGCCGGCAAAAACGATGAGCAACGCGTCCGCGAGCTCGCCGCCGGAGCCCCCAACATCAGCGTCATCGGCTTCTGCGCCGACATGCCCGCCGCCTACGCCGCCGCCGACGGCGTCATCGCCCGCAGCGGCGCCAGCACCCTCACCGAACTCTCCCTCATCGGCAAAGCCGCCCTCCTCATCCCCTACCCCCACGCCGCCGACGACCACCAAGCCCACAACGCCCGCGTCTTCGCCGCCCGAGGCGCCGCCCAAATGTGCCGCCAAAGCGACCTGAACAGCGACATCGTGCGGCACTTCGTGCACGACACCTGCCTCAACCCCGCCGCGCGGCAAGCCATGGAACAGGCCATGCGGCAACTCAGCCGCCCCGACGCCGCCCGCGACATCGCCCGCGCCATCCTCACCTGAGCACCATGCCGCGCGCCGAACTGCACATCTCCCTCGCGCAGCAGCAGCTCGAACTGCGCTGCGGCGGGGAGACCCTCGCTCGCTACCCCATCTCCAGCGGCGCCGCCGGCGTCGGCTTTGCCGAAGGCAGCGGCTGCACCCCCACCGGCAACTTCCGCATTTGCAGTCGCCACGGCGAAAACGCCCCCCTACACACCTGCTTTCGCGGGCGCATCCCCCGCAGCACGGCGGGAGAGGGCAGCGACCTCATCCTCGCGCGCATCCTCTGCCTCGACGGGCTCGACCCCGCCAACGCCAACACCCGCGCCCGCTACATCTACATCCACGGCACCGCCGATACCGCCCGCCTCGGCACCCCCGCCTCCCACGGCTGCATCCGCATGGCCCCCTGCGACATCGCCGAACTCTACCCCCACTGCCCCATCGGCACCCCCGTGCGCATCGACTGAGGCCGCTGCATCCTGCAAATTTACGCCATGCGCGGCACTTTGTACTTGCCAAACAACGCTGTTCGTGTAGAATAAGCCCCGTTCCGCGCACGGAACACATCGAGCTGTAGCGCAGTCTGGTAGCGCGCTTCGTTCGGGACGAAGAGGCCGCAGGTTCGAATCCTGTCAGCTCGATCCCCCTCTCCGGAATGCCGAGGACACGGCGTACGATGTTCCGGGTTTTGAGTGTTCTCTCCGAACGCGCCCCGCAACAAACGGCGGTACCCATGCACCCCCGCCCTCGTCGGCAGATACCGCAGGCAGCCGCGCAGCTTTCCCCCTTTCTCCACAACGACACATCCGATTATGTCCGGTCATAACAAATGGTCCAAAATTAAGTTCACGAAGGCAGCCGCCGACGCGAAAAAAGGCAAGATATTCGCCCGCTACTCCCACGAAATCACCCTCGCGGCCAAGAGCGGTGGTGGCGATGTGGACACCAACCCGCGCCTGCGCGCCGCCATCGAGGGCGCCAAAGCCGCCTCCATGCCCAAGGACAACATCGACCGTGCCGTCAAGAAAGGCACCGGTGAGCTGCAAGGCGCCACCATCCAAGAAATCACCTACGAGGGCTATGGCCCCGCCGGCACCGCCATCATCGTCGAAGTCGCCACCGACAACACCAACCGCTGCTCCTCCGAAATCCGCACCATCTTCTCGCGCAACGGCGGCAACATGGGCACCCCCGGCTCCGTCTCCTACCAATTCGACCGCAAGGGCGAGGTGCGCATCGTCGACGACAGCCTCGACGAAGACAGCGCCATGGAACTCGCCATGGACTGCGGGGCGGATGAATTCGAACAGGGCGAAAGTGACAACGAATGGATCTTTATCTGCGGCCCCACTGACGTGCAGGAAGTCTCCGCCGCCCTGAGCGCTGCCGGGAAAAACGTCACCGGCATGAAGCTCATCTCCGTGGCGCAGAATCCCACCGCCATCAGCGATCTCGACACCGCCCGCAAGGTCATGAAACTCTACGACCTGCTCGATGACTACGACGACACGATGAACGTGTTCACCAACTTCGAGATTGACGAAGCTCTGCTTGAGGAGCTGTAAATCTCCCCCTCCCTTTTCCGCAGGGGCGGACGGTCGGCAGCAGCCCTCCGTCCGCCCCGACCGATAACTTGCTGAACCCTCGCTCATGACCGAGCCCGAACCCCACCGCGAGCCGCGCGAAGCGCGCCCTGACCACGGCGCCCCGGCGCAGCCCCCCCCCCACACCGGGCGCACCCGCTACCGCGTGCGCCCCCACACCCCCCCCCGCCCCGCGCGTCAGGGC
>CAMACY010000043.1 GCA_945831585.1 uncultured bacterium
GGGGGGGGGGGGTCACCGGATTGGCGGAAGCAAGATATGCTTACCGAAAAGATTATGAAAAAGTACGAAGCACTGATCGTCCTGAACATGAAGGGCTCGGCCACGCTCGAGGAGCTGACCGCGGACATGAAGCAGCAGCTTGAAGCTGCCGGCGCCACCGTCACGGACGTGACCAATGTCGGCCGTCGCGAGTTCGCTTACGAGTCCAAGCACCTCAAGGCGGGTCAGTACATGCTTTTCGCCTTTGAGGCCGAGCCCTCCGTCATTCGCACGGTGCGCGAGGCTCTCGCCATCGACGAGCGCGTGCATTACCAGTACTACCGCGCCAAGTAAGTCCTCGCCCTGCGGACTTCTTGCCTGACCCTTTGCGCAAGGTGATTCCCCGTTTGCCGGGAATCACCTTGTTTTGCTGACGAGCAAGCCTCTTTCCTGCGATGAACGCGACACAGCCGCAGATAGTGCTTGCCAAGGACAGTAGAATGCGCTAGGCTGCTGCTCTCCTCCACCACACTGTCATCTCGGACTCCATGCAACACGTTCACTTCCTCGGCATCTGCGGCACCGCCATGGGCGCCGTGGCTTCGGCCATGGCACGCAAAGGTTACACCGTCACCGGCTCGGACGCCAATGTTTACCCGCCGATGAGCACCTTCCTGGAGAGCGAGGGAATCACGATCTTTCAGGGCTACCGCCCCGAGAACATTCCGGCCGATGCCGACCTCATTGTCATCGGCAATGCCATGAGCCGCGGCAATCCCGAGGTGGAGGCCGTGCTGGAGCGCCACCTGCGCTACAAGAGCCTGCCCGAGACGATGAAGGAGTTCTTCCTGTGGGGGCACCGCAACTATGTGGTCACAGGAACCCACGGCAAGACGACCACCTCGTCCATGCTCGCGTGGCTGATGGAGGACAACGCGCTCACCCCCAGCTTCATGATCGGCGGCATTGCGCGCAATTTGGGGCGCGGCGGTCGCTTCACCGACAGCGATTTCACCGTACTGGAGGGCGATGAATACGACACCGCCTTCTTCGACAAACGCTCCAAGTTCCTGCACTACCTGCCCGAGGTGCTCATCATCGGCAACATCGAGATGGATCACGCGGATATTTACCCCGATGTGGAGGCCATCAAACTCTCCTTTGAGCGCCTGCTGCGCGTGGTGCCGCGCAACGGCATCGTCTTTATCAACGCGGATTGCCCCCGCTGCGCCGATGTGCGCGCCCACGCCGCCGAGGAGCTGCGCATGGTGCGTCTCGTGCGTGTCGGCATGGCTCCCGATGCGGACATCCGCATCAGCGACATCGAGCCCCACGCCCAGAGCAGCGATTTTACCCTGACCAGCGGTGCCGAAAGTCCCATCGAGCTCAAGGCCGAGCGCTTCACCGTCCCGATGGTGGGCGAGTTCAATGTGCGCAACGCGGCCATGGCGCTTTGTGCCGCGCGCTTTGCGGGGCTGGACGCCGAACCGTTGCGCCGCTCGCTCCTGCGCTTCGAGGGGGTCATGCGCCGCCAGGAAGTACGCGGCACCGTCAACGATGTCACCGTGGTGGATGATTTTGCCCACCACCCCACCGCCATCACGCAGTCGATTGCCGGTCTGCGCCAGCGTTTCCCCAAAAGCCGTCTCTGGGTGCTCTTCGAGCCCCGCAGCAACACCACCATCCGCAACCTCTTCCAGCACGAGCTGGCCGAAGCGCTCTCCCACGCCGATTTTCCCGTGGTGGCACATGTCACCAACCACAAAAAACTCAAACCCGAGGAGCAGCTCGATGAGGAGCAGCTCTGTGCCGAGCTGCGCGAGGCCGGCAAGGAGTGCTACCTGGGGGCTGATGTCGACAGCATCGTGGCGCATGTCGTCAGCCATGTCCACCCCGGCGATGTGCTGCTGGTCATGAGCAACGGCGGCTTCGGCGGCATCCACAACAAGCTGCTGGCCGCGCTGGCGCAGTGAGCACCGCCCCGCAGGAGCTCCCTGACCCGCCGGGGGCTTCCTCTGCCCCGCCCCCGGTCGAGAGAGCGGCGGCCGCAGCCCGCCGGGCGCGGGTGCGTTTCGGCAGCGCCTGCGGCTGCCCCGTTTTTCTCCGCATCATCCGCGATGAAGCGCTCTTGGAGCTGCGCGCTCTGGGCTCGAAGGGGCGGTGGTCGCAGCTCGCTGCCTATCCCATCCTTGCGCAGGGCTGCCCCGCCGCGCCCAAGCAGCGGGAGGGCGACGGGCTCTCCCCCGAGGGTTTCTACCGCCTCAGCGCCGCCTCGCTGCACCCTGCCAGCAAGTATTATCTGGCGCTCAACATCGGCTACCCCAATGCCTACGACCGCCGCTGCGGACGCACGGGCTCCCTCATCATGATTCACGGCGGCGCGCGCTCCGTGGGCTGCTTTGCCGTGGGCGATGCGGCCATTGCGGAAATCTACGGCGCCGTGGCGACCGCCCTGCAGGCGGGGCAGGCCTACGTGCCCGTCCAGATCTACCCCACGCGCATGGACGCCCCCGCCACAGCGGCGGATGACCTGCGCCGCCACCTGCGCCTCGGCTGGCAATACAGCGCCGCCCACGGCGGTGCCCCCTACGCCGACCGCGACAACGATTGACAAAAGCGCCACAGCCCGCCCGAAGCCGACCCCGCCACCCTCATCACCCGCATGCTCGACACCGGGCAATTCAACAAGAACAGCACGAACATCAGGAGCAGGTACCTGCTGCAGGCCTACCAAGCGGGCGACCCCGTGGTGCAGAGCGTCGTCCATGCCCACTACCGCGAGCAGAACCGCCGGGCTGAGTCCGAAAACGCCGCTCCCCTCACCGTCTACCGCCCCGCAGCGGACGAGGAGGGAGAATTTTAAGCAAAATCTAGTGACAGTGTTATTTCTTAACCATCATAAGATTACACTCATAAACTAGAGCGTACTCTGAGATTTATATCTCATATTTTACTCTAAATTTGTTGACAGCAATGCGTGCAGCTGTTAGGCTACTCCCTAACGAGCCCTCGCGGCTCAGCACGCACGCCTCACTGTCATGAAACGCTCCCTCACTCTGCTTTGTCTCAGCGCCCTGAGCGCCCTTGCCTCGGCTCAAACGAGCACCGACCATGATTTTGCCGCCCTGCCCACCGTCAGCGCCAAGCGCGTGAGCGGCTCGCTCACGCTGGGCTACGACACCCTGGGCAATGACCGAGGCGTCGTGCTCTCCCACTCCGTTGTGGAAGGCGACGGCTCGCCCTTTGCCTCGCTCAAGCTCAACTATGACTTCGGGCGCAAGGGCGGCTGGAGCTACGACAGCATCGTCTACTACCGCGATGTCACCTCCGGGCACCGCCTGTACGGCAACCCCACCTACGGACCGCAAACCTCAGCCGCCCTAGGCTTCCAATATGCTCTCCAACAGGGATTAACTCCCGGAACACCCCAATTCAACGCCGTAGCCGATCAGGTTTCCGAGCAATCACGCAAAACGCGTGTCAAGCAAGCCAACTGCGAGCCGGAAATCGCCTTTGTCAACGACCTGCGCTATACGCAGGAGAAATGGAATGTCAGCTTCGGGCACACCTTCATCCACGGCGGCATTCTGGGCGTGATGGCCAAGCACTTCCGCCACCAGGGGGCATCCTGCGTCAACGAGGCCTTTATCCGCCCCGAGTTCACGCCCTACAAATGGGTGAGCGCCGGCGTGACCACGCGCTACAGCTTCTCCGGCATCGACGGCTGGTGGTTCGAGCCGGACATCACCTTCAAGGCTCCCCTCATCGGCACCGAGGACGACGTGAAAGTGGCCGCCGTGCTCAAACTGGCCATGACCGCCACGGCCAACTACTTCAACCACACGGATGCCGCCAACGGCAACGGCTCGCAAGCCTACTACACCAAGCTCTACCTCCCCTGGATGGTCAACGACCAACTGACCATCACCCCCGGCATCGGTCTGCACTGGGCGGGGCGCGGCGCCGTGCGCTGCAACGAGAAGAGCTCCTACGCCCGGGCTTGCAACAACAACGACTTCAAGCCCTTCCGCAACTTTGCCGTCGTGGGCACCATCATGTGCAGCTACAGCTTCTGATGCTTCGAAACCCGGAGAATACGGCTCGCCCCGCCCCCTGCGGGGCGGGCTTTTTGCTGTCCGTGGCAGCTGTTTTGTGATACTTTTCTTGATATTGCTGTCCGTCTATGATATAGGGCAGACATGCAACTACTCCACACGGCCGATTGGCATTTGGGCTCCACCCTGTTGGAGAACTCCCGCAAGGGCGAGTACGAACAGTTTTTTGACTGGCTCATCGCGCTGATTCGCCAACGCGGCATCGATGCTCTGCTCATCAGCGGCGACATCTACGACTCAGCCAATCCCTCGGCCGAATCCCGGCGGCTGTACAGCAGCGTGCTGAGCCGTTTGGCCGCCGAAACCGACTGCCGCCATATCATCCTCATCGCGGGCAACCACGACAGCCCCTCGCAGCTCGAAGCCGAAGCCCCCTTCCTCAGCAACTGCCGCGCGCGCGTGGTCAGTCGGCTGAACAGCACGGAGGATATTGACCGCTGCCTCATCCCCCTCACCAGCGCCGATGGACAAGAGGAGCTGTTAGTGTGCGCCCTGCCCTTCCTGCGCGCCGGGGTTGCGCGCAGCGTGACCAACGACACGCCGGAGGAAGAGCGACGCGACGCCTACATCAACGGGGTGCGCGACATCATCGCCGCCGTGGCGGCCAAGGCCGCGCTCTGGCAAAACGCGCATCCCCAAGGGCGGGTCATCGCCATGGCTCACCAAGCGATTGTGGGAGCCAAACCCACGGAAAGCACGCGAGGCCTCATCGGCACGCTGGACACACTGCCCTGTAGCGCCTTCGACCCCGTGTTCGATTATGTCGCCCTGGGGCACATCCACCACCCCTGGGCGCAGGACGGAGGGCGCATCTGCTACAGTGGAAGCCCCCTGCCCATGGGCATGGACGAGGCCGATTTCGAGCACAAACTGCGCCTCATCCGCACCGAAGGGGCTGAGCTGCACATCGAGAGCATCACTGTTCCGCGCTTTGTGCTGCCGCTCTGCCACAGCTGTGGCAGCGCCGAAGAGCTGGACGGGCTTCCCGCGTGGCTGGCCGAGCAATCCGCCGCAGCGGGCGGGCTCCCCATCCGGCTGGAGCTCGCCTACGAGGGGCATGACCTAAGCCTTGCCGAAATCAACGACCGACTGCGGAAGTCCCTGCGCGAGGATACGGTCTTCCGCGTCCGCAGACCCCGCCCCCGGCTCCGCATGAGCACACCGACCGAGGAGGAGCCCATCGAATCCCTGGCCGACTATGCCCCCGACAAGGTCTTTGAGATGAGGCTCCACGACTACGAAAGCGACAACGCGCCCCTGCCCGAGCCGGAGCGGGAGATACTCCGCGCGCTCTTCGGCAAGCTGCTGCACGAGCTCAGCGCCGAACGACAGAACTGACCCCAAACGCGTTTCTACCCCATGAACATCGAAAAAATCACCTTCAGCAATCTGAACTCGCTCTGCGGCGAATTTTCCATTGACTTCACCCACCCCTCGCTGAATGACGCAGGCATCTTTGTCATCACGGGCAACACCGGCGTGGGCAAAACGACCATCTTGGATGCCATTTGCCTGGCGCTCTACCGCAGCACGCCGCGTCTGGGCAGAATCAGCGACAGGGAGAACCAAATCATGACACGCGGCTGCAGCTCCTGCTATGCCGAGCTCTTCTTCGGACACAAGGGCAGGCATTACAGGGTTCGCACCTCGCAGACACGCAGGCGCAGCGGCAGCGATTCCCCCTTTGCCCCGCCGCGGCAGGAGCTGAGCGAGCGCAGCGCGTCCGGAGAATGGTGCCTGCTGCTCAACGGGCTGAGCGACATCAGCGCGTTTTGCGAGAACACGCTCAAGCTCAGCTTCGACAATTTCTGCCGCTGCATCCTGCTGGCTCAGGGCGATTTCTCCGCCTTTCTGCACGCCAAGGCGGCGGAGCGCAGTGCGGTGCTGGAGAACCTGACAGGGACGCAGATTTACGGTGCGATCGGCGCCAAGGTACAGGAACAACGCAGCGCCTGTGAAAAGGAGCTCGCGCGCTATCAGCTCCGCCAGGATGTCATGAGCCCCCGGGAGCGAGCGGAGTTGAAGCAGAACCTGGACGCCACGCAACGCGAGCTTGACCGCCTCGGCGCGCAACAGGCGCAGCGGCGCGAGCGTCTGGAGCTGCTGCAACAGAGCCGCGAGAAGCAGAAGGTTTGGGAACAGGCGCAACAGCAGCACCAAGCCGCCCTTGCCGCACAAGCGCAATTCAACCGACAGGAGGGACAACGGCTGCTCCTGCTGCAAGCGCAGGCGACCGCGCAACCCGCCGTGGTACGCTGCGCGGAAAAGCGCCTGCAACACCGCGCCCGCCGCGCCCAACGCGAAACCAAGGAACAGCAGCTCGCAACGCTGGATCCGCAATGGAAAACGCAAAGCGAAGAAGCTCTCCGGGCGCAGGCGGAACGCATCCGCACCGAGCTCGTCCCGCTGGAGAAGGAGCTCGCCGCGCTCGCGGCGCAGAGTGACAGCAACCGCGCCGCCCGCGCGCAGGCGGCGGCAGCAAAGCAGAAGCACGAGGAAGAACTCCGCGCCGTGCAGGAAGAGCTCCGACGTCTGATGCAGCAGCAAACGGAGCTCCGCGACCTGCTCGAGCACGCCGCTGACGGCAGCCGCCTGCGCGACGCGCTCAGCGGTCTGCGCATCGCCCTGAAGAACTGGCAGCAGCATCCGCTCTCGGCACAGGCACTGCCCGAGAGCTCCGAACTCAGGCAGCGCGCCGAAGCGCTCCGCGCACAACAGAGCGAGCTGGCAAGCGGGCGCACCCCGGAGGAGCACCGTCAGCGGGAAGAGGAACTCCGCCGGGCGCTGGATGCCCTCCGCAGCTTCCGCAAGGCTCAGGAGCGGGAGGACGTCTGCCGCCAAGCAGTTGAGCAGGCACGCAACAAGGCCGAGTCTCTACCCGCCCTGAGTCAGGCAGAACACAAGGCCGAGGCATGCCGCCATGCCTACGAAACCTACAGCGAAATCGCCCGCGCCGAGGAACATCTCGCCGCGCTCTATCAGCGCCTGCGGCAGGGAGAGCTCTCCTACTGTCCGCTCTGCGGACACGAAGGTCCGCCCCGGCACGAGTACCGACACGCCGCCGGCAATCGACTGGAACGGCTCAAGCAGGCTTGGGAGGAAGCCACACAAGCGCTCCGGACGCTGACTCAGCAACATCAGAGCGCCGATACGGCACTCCAACTGGCCCGGCAAGCCCATGCAAGCGCCGCGCAAGCGCGCGAGGAAGCGCAGCAGATCTGGGCTCATCAGCGGGCAGCGCTGGGACTCAATGACGACGCTGAGCGCTTGGCTGCGCTCATTGCCAAAGAGGCAGAATGCTGCCGACATCTGCAGGACTTGCAGGCAAGACGAGAGCGTCTACAGCAAGAGCAGGACTGCCGACAGGCTCAAGATACCTTCTTGGCGCAACTGGCACCCCACCGCACGGAACAGCCGGAGACACCGGCCAACGCTGCCGAACTGCTCCGCACGCTGGAACAGGCCTGCGCGCAATACCAAGCATGGGAGCAGCGCCTGCAACAGGCGACCCACGCGCTGACCGCCCAACAAGCCAAGGAGCATGCCCTGACGACGCAGGTGCAGGAGGACAGCCAAGCGCTGCAAGAAGCCACGAAGCGCCTGCAACAAACGGAAGCGCTGGAGGCAGACAAGCAAGGCCTCCTGCGCGAGCGATGGGGCGGTCTTTCCTCGCGACAAGAACTCCCGCGGCTCGCGGAACTGCAGGCGGCGCTGCGCGAGCATCGCGAGCTAAGCGCCGAGGAAGACAAGGCTTTCCTGGCGCGGAGGGATGCCGAGCAGGCCATGCAGCGAGCACTGCACGAGGTCGGGCTGGCGGACGAAGCGACCTACCACGCCATACAACCCAAGGAGCACGAAGCCGATCAGCTGCAACAGCGCAGCGAAGAGCTGCAGAAACAGTGCGTGCGCACGGAGGAGGTCGAGCAGCATCTTCGACGGGAGCTGGAAAAGCTCCGCGCCCAAAGCGATGGCTCTGCCGATGAGGAGCAACTGCGCAGCGAAATCAGCACCGGGGAGGAGAGTCTGAAAACCAAGCAGGCAGAGCTCAAAACCCTGGAGCATCAGCAGCTCATGGACGATACCATCCTCGCTGCCAATCAGGAGACAGAGCGCAGCCGCGCCCCGCTGGAGCAGCAGCTCCACCACCTCAACCTGCTCAGCGAGGTGCTGGGCAAAACCAAGGACGGGTTCCGAAGCTACGCCCAGCAGATCACCTTCGGCATTCTCATCCGCCACGCCAATGTGCAGCTTCGGAGCATCAGCGAGCGCTATCAGCTCATGGCTCAGCCGGAGAGTTTGGAGTTGCGCGTGCGCGATGAATATCTGGACGAAGAAGGCGGGCGCGACTGCTCCAATCTCTCGGGCGGCGAGAGCTTCATCGTCAGTCTGGCGCTGGCGCTGGGACTCTCGCAAATGGTCGGCGAGGTCAGTTTCGACACGCTGTTCCTCGACGAGGGCTTCGGCACCCTCGATGCCCGGGCTCTGGAGCAGGTACTCAGTTGCCTGGAGCGGTTGCGCGAGCGCGGCAAACTCATCGGCATCATCTCCCACGTGGATCGCTTACGCGAGCGCCTGCTGCAACACATCGACGTCATCCCCGGCGACACACCGGGGCTCTCCACCATCGACAGGCACCCGGCCGTCAAGGCCGAACCAAGCCCCGTCAGTAACCCCGAAAGTGTCGAAAAGGAGCTGCAACACCGCATTGTAGCTTTGGTGCGGAGACAACCGGGAGTGCGGCGGCAGGACATCGCCCGAAACCTAAACAGCGACAAGGGGCTCAGCCCCCGGCTGAAAAAGCTCTGCGAAGCCGGGCTGCTCCGCCTCGAGAATAAAGCCTACTACCCCGCCGAGGGGTGCTGAACCCGCCGGGGCAAACGCAAGGCCGGATGCGCGCAAACACGCATCCGGCCGTTTGGCAAGAGCACGCCGCAGCGGGAGCGCGAACTCCGGCTCGGCGCTGCGGTCTCATTCGTCGTCCTTGGCGTCGAACTCCTCGGACTCGGTGTCGAAGTCCTCTTCTTCGTACTTCTTGAACTTCTTAACGCGCTGGTTGGCCGGCAGGGGCGAGAGCACCATCGTCACCGTATTGCCGGCAAGCTTGGCAGGCTGATCGACCTGCCCCATGGTGCGCATGTCTTCCACCACCTTGGCCATCATCTCCAGCCCGAGCTCCTTGTGGGCATTCTCGCGGGCGCGGAAACGCAGCTGGAAACGCACCTTGTGACCGTGGTCAAGGAATTGCTCGGTGCGCCCCATCTTGACGTTGTAGTCATTGACATCCGTGCCGACGCGCAGCTTGACCTCCTTCATCTTGGTGGTCTTGGCCTTGTTGTTCTTCTGCAGCTTGGCCTGCATGTACTTGTACTTGCCGTAGTCAATCAGGCGGCAGACAGGCGGGTCGGCGTTCGGAGCGACTTCGACGAGATCCAGCCCGATTTCCTTGGCCTTGGCCAAGGCATCGCGGGTGGACATGACCCCGAGCTGGTCACCCTTGGCGGTGACGACTCGGACTTTGGGGGCGCGGATGCGGTCGTTGACGCGGATCTGCGGTTCTTTACTGCCCTGATTGCGACGGTTGCGGTTATCGGGCCGATTCGGTTTCGGGGGGAGTGGCACGTTCGTGTGTTCTGGGGGTGTTTCTCGTGTTTTCCGCGCAGTGGCGGGAAATTTGTTGCTCTTGGTGGCGAGTGCTTGCCGTGGTGGTGTGTGGGGGGGGGGCTGTCAACACTCCTCAGGTTGCCAGGCGGGCTCGATCAGGCGCGCGGCGTCCTCGGCCACCACACCGTCCGTGAATTCCTGCACACTCATAGTGCCGATGACATCGAAGTCGCGGTGGCGAACAGAAACCTTGCCCTCCTCGGCCTCGCGCTGGCCAACCACCACCATGTAGGGCACGCGGTCGAGGCGGGCGTTGCGAACCTTGGCGCCGATCTTGTCGGGCATATCGTCGAGCTTGACGCGTATGCCGGCCTCGGCCAGCTGACGGCGCACGCTTTCGGCAAAATCGGCCACTTTGTCGGAGATGGGCAACACGCGCACCTGCTCGGGGGCGAGCCAGGTGGGGAACTTGCCCGCGAAGTGCTCGATGAGCAAGCCCGTGAAACGCTCCATGGAGCCGAAGGGCGCGCGGTGAATCATCACCGGGCGGTGCGGCTTGTTGTCCGCCCCGGTGTAGGTCAGCTCAAAGCGCTCGGGCAGGTTGTAGTCCACCTGCACCGTGCCGAGCTGCCAGTCACGCCCGATGACATCGCGCACGATGAAGTCAATCTTCGGCCCGTAGAAGGCGGCCTCGTTCTCCGCCTCGATGTAGTCAAAACCGTTCTCGGCCAGCACCTCGCGCAGGGCATTCTCAGACAGCTTCCAGTTCTCCGCAGTGCCGACGTACTTCGCATCGCTGTAGTCGCGGTCGCGCAGGGACAGGCGCACGCGATAATCGTTCATCTGCAGCGTGCCCAGAATGTGTTTCACAATGCCGATGCACTGCTGCACCTCCTGCTTAATCTGGTCGGGGCGGCAGAAGATGTGCGCATCGTCCTGCGTAAAGCCGCGCACGCGGGTCATGCCGCCCAGCTCACCGCTCTGCTCCCAGCGATACACCGTGCCGAACTCGGCCAGACGCACCGGCAGATCGCGGTAGGAATGCGGGTCGTTCGCGTAGATGCGGATGTGGTGCGGGCAGTTCATGGGTTTGAGCATGAAGCCGCTGATCGTCTTGGTGTCCAGAGCGTTGAAGAGATCGGCACAGCTGGCGTTCTCATCGCGCAGCTTGCGGAAATCATCAGGGTCGGAGATGGGCGGGAATTGGCTCTCCTTGTAGTGCTCCCAGTGCCCGGAGGTCATGTAGAGGTCGAGCTTGCCGATGTTCGGCGTAAAGACCTGCGAGTAGCCGATGCGGTCGAGCTCCTCCGTGATGAAATCCTGCAACTCGCGGCGAATGATGGCACCCTTGGGCTTCCACAGAATCAGCCCCTGCCCCACCATCTCGTCGATGGCGAAGAGCCCCATCTCGCGCCCGAGGCGGCGGTGATCGCGCTTCTTGGCCTCCTCCAGTCGCGCCAAATGCTCATCAAGCTGCGTGCGGTTCGGGAAGCAGGTGCCGTACACGCGTTGCAAGCGCGGTCCCTTGGCATCGCCCTGGTAGTAGGCGGAGGCCACGCTCATGACCTTGAAGGCCTTGCAATTGCCCGTGCGAGCGACATGCGGGCCGGCGCACAGGTCGGTGAAATCGCCATTGCGGTAGATGGAAATCTCCTCCCCCTCGGGAATGCGGTTGAGCAAATCCAACTTGTACTTGGAGGCCACCGCACGCGGTCCCACCGAGCCGAGCTCGCCGCGCTGCGCCATTTCCATGGCCTCGGCGCGGGAGACTGTTGTACGTTCGAAGGGCGCATTTTCCTTGACCACTTTCTTCATCTCGGCCTCGATGAGCTCAAAATCAGCGGTCGAGATGTTGTGATCCAGCTCCACATCATAGTAAAAGCCGTTCTCCACGGCGGGTCCGGCGGCGAGCTGCGTCTCCGGCCACAGACGGCAAAGCGCCGTTGCCAGCACATGCGCGCACGAATGGCGCAGACGTTCCAAATCACTCGCTTGATGGCGTTGCTCTAAGGTTTTCCGTTCCTTCTGTTCAGACATATTTTAGCGGTTGGAGCTCTACTATCGCCCCAAATGCCGCGAATATCAAGCACAATCCGCGCCCTATGCCCCCAAAAAGCATACTTTATCCCCCGCGGGCGCGCTTGACCCACCCTCCCTCCTCGTGTACAATCAACCGAGCACCGCCATGAAAGAGCCCATTGTCCGCAAGGTCGAGAAAGTGTCCGTTGCTCGTTTTTACGAGCTATACCGCAACACCCTCGAGCTCCAGCTGCTCAACTCGCCGCTCGGCATGTCGCGCAGCATTCTGCAGCCCTCCATCAACCGCCCCGGTCTGGCACTGGCGGGCTATTTGGGCTACTTTGCCCACGAGCGCATCCAGCTCTTCGGCGCGGGTGAGATGGCCTACCTGTCCACGCTGGAGGGCGACCTGCGCCGCGAGCGGCTCCAAGCGATCTTCTGCGACGATGTGCCCTGCCTGGTCTTCACGCGCAATGCCGATGTGCCGCAGGATGTGCTCGCCATGGCCGACCGCTTTGCCGTGGCGGTGTTCCGCTCCAAACTGCCGAGCATGCAGTTCATGAACCGCACAACCATCATCCTGCAAAACGAGTTTGCCGACAGCACCACCGTGCACGGCTGCATGGTCGATGTGCGCGGCGCGGGCGTACTCATCACCGGCGACAGCGGCGTGGGCAAGAGCGAGATTTCCCTCGGGCTCATCGAGCGCGGCTCATCGCTGGTGGCCGACGACATGGTGCGCATCCGCAATATCGGCGGCGAGCTCATCGCCTCCTCCCCCTCGCTGAGCCGCGGCTTCATCGAAATTCGCGGCATCGGCATCATCAACGTCACCAATCTCTTCGGGCTCAAAGCCTTCCGCAACGAGAAACGCGTCGATCTCGTCGTGAACCTCACCGACGGCAAGATGACGGAGATGGAGCGGCTGGGGCTGGAGCGCCGCATGACCACCCTGCTGGGTGTGGAGGTCGAGCGCGTCAACCTGCCCGTAGCACCGGGGCGCGACATGACCCGCTTGGTCGAGGTGGCCGCCCTTGGCCAATACCTGCGCGAAAGCGGCTACGACATGGCGGGCGAGTTCAACCGCCGCCTGCACCGCGAGATTCAGCAAAACAGCAAAAAACCCTACTGACATGATTCCCCTGAGTGATATTGTCCGCCTATTGGATGCGGAACTGCGCGTCTGCGAGATTGCCGACTTCGCCAACGCCCTCAACGGTCTGCAGGTCGAAAACAGCGGCAGCGTGCAACGCGTTGCGCTGGCGGTCGACGGCTCACAGTCCGTGCTGGACGCCGCACTCGCCGCAGGTTGCGATTTGCTGCTGCTGCACCACGGGCTCTTTTGGGGCGGGCTGCGACCCCTGACCGGCTGCTGGAAAAAGAAGCTCGAAACCTGCCTGCGCGGCAATCTGGCGGTGTATGCCGCCCACCTGCCCCTCGATCTGCACCCCACGCTGGGCAACAACGCCTGCATCGCCCGCGGACTGGGGTTGACGGACACGCAGCCCGAGCTGAGCATGAAGGGCAACCTCGTCGGCATTGCGGGCAACTACGCAGGAACGGTGAGCGAGCTGGTCAGCGCCTACGGACGACTCACGGGCTCCCCCATCACCGGGCACATCGCAGATGCCGAGGCTCCCGCCGGGCGCGTGGTTGTATGCAGCGGCGCAGCCGGGGACGCCATTTACGAGGTGCAGGCCAAGGGCTACCGCTGCTACCTGACGGGCGAGGAAAACCACTGGGTGACGAACGCCGCGCGCGACATGGGGCTCAATCTGCTCTTCGCCGGGCACTACGCCACAGAGACCTTCGGTGTGCGCGCCCTGGGCGAGCTCATCTCCGAGCACTTTGGGCTGCCCTGCCTCTTCATCGATAAACCCACGGGAATGTGAGCATGCGCCTGATTGCCGACGACAGCCCGGGCATGCGGCTCGACATGTACCTCGCGCAACAGCTCCCCGAGCTGTCGCGCGCGCGCATCCAGGCGCTCATCAAGGAGGGAGCCATCACCGCCGACGGCAAGAGCGCCAAGCCCAAAACTCCCGTAGAGCGCGGCATGGTCATCGAGGTCAACATTCCCGAACCGGCTCCGGCCGAGGCGCAGCCGCAGGACATCCCCCTGTCCGTGCTCTATGAGGATGCCGATGTCATCGTCATCGACAAGGAAAGCGGCATGGTGGTGCACCCCGCCGCCGGCAACCCCGACGGCACCCTCGTCAACGCCGTGCTGCACCACTGCGCGGGCGCGCTCTCGGGCATCGGCGGGGTGGAACGCCCCGGCATCGTGCACCGCCTGGACAAGGACACCAGCGGCTGCATCGTCGTCGCCAAGAACGATGCGGCTCACCTCTCGCTCACAGCGCAGTTTGCCGCGCGCGACACTTCCAAAATCTATCTGACCGTGGTGCAGGGCTGCCCAAAAGAGCGCAGCGGCACCATTTTCACCAACATCGGCCGCCACCCCGTCAATCGCCTAAAAATGGCCGTGGTCAACCCCGGCAGCGGCAAGCCCGCCATCACAGACTGGCAATTGCTGCGCTACGATGCCGCCACAGACTCCTCCCTCGTCCTCTGCACCCTGCACACCGGGCGCACCCACCAAATCCGCGTCCACATGCTGCACCTCGGTCACCCGCTCATCGGCGACCCCATCTACGCCCACCCCCAAAAGCAAAAGGCCAAGCCGGGACGGCTCATGCTGCATGCCTGGCGGCTGGCCTTCAACCACCCTGCCGACGGGCGGCGCATCGCCATCCAAAGCCCCATCCCCCCCGAGTACACGCCCTGGCTCATCAACTGCGAACTCCCCGCTTGGGAGGACCCCGGCCGTGCGCAAAATGCGAAAAAGACATAAATTTGTCTTGTCATTCCCGCACATTCGGAGTATAAACGGCGACCACCATTTCCGCAGGGATGCGGAACTAACCTTTACACTCACACCATTATGTCCAAGCACTCCACCCTCAAGGCAACCGGTACCGTCGGCGGCAAGCGTTCCGTCCTCAAGCGCTTCGAGCGCGTCAAGCTCATGAAGGAGCGCGGCCAGTGGAAGGAAGGTCAAAGCCCCATCGGCCTGCCCAAGACCAAGTTCGAGTCCTGATGACCCTCGGTCTTTCAGAGGACTACGATTCATTTCCAGAGCCTCGCGGTTCGTGAACCGGGAGGCTTTTTCATTCAAAACCTCACCCGCCATGTCCGATTTTCCCGAACAGGCTGCCCCGGAGGGCAGCATCCGTCTCAACAAGTTTTTGGCCTCCGGCGGCTATGAATCGCGCCGCGCCGCCGATCGGCTCATCGCCGAAGGGCGCGTGGAAGTCAATGGGCAGTTGGTCACCACCCCCGGATTGCGCGTTTTGCCGAGCGACTTTGTGAAGGTGGACGGTCGCCGCGTCACGCCCAAGGAATCCGTGGTGCTGCTGCTCAACAAGCCCCGGGGCTATGTCTGCAGCCGCGAGGCGCAGGGAGCCGACGGCACCGTCTACGACCTGCTGCCGCCCCAATACCGCCACGCCAACTATGTGGGGCGTCTGGATGCCGACAGCGAGGGACTGCTGCTCTTCACCAACAACGGGAGCCTGGGGCAACAGTTGGCACACCCGGCCACAGGCGTGGAAAAAGAATACTGGGTCACTCTGGATCAGGCGTTCGACAGCAGCGTGTTGCTACAGCTGCTCAAGGGCGTGCGCATCCCCGAGGGACAGGCCAAGGCCAAGTATGTCGCGCGCCTCTCTGCCCGCCACGCCTGTGTGGTGCTGGAGCAAGGGCTCAAGCGCCAAATTCGCCAAATGTTCGCCTGTCTCGGGCTGCGGGTGAAAAAACTCGTACGCGTCCGCATCGGCTCCCTGTGGGGCGGCGACCTGGAGCCGGGGCACACCATGCTCCTGAACGATGAACAAATCCGAGCCGCCGGCACCAACCTGCGCCCGCGCAAGGGCTTCATCGGGCGCAACCAACTCGTGCGCAAAGCGAACACACCCAAGCGCGAGAATGAGCTCGATGAAGATCAGGACTACGTGTTCGACCCCGCCGATTTTGAAAGCGATACGGACATCGCCGACGGCAGCACTAGGTTCACGGAGGGGGAAGCGTTTGAGCCCGAGCGCAGCCCCCGGGGCAAGCGCCCCTTCGGCAAAGCGCCCTACCGTGGCGAAGGTGAGCACAGGAGCTTCGGCGAACGCAAGAGCTTCGGCGAACGCAAGAGCTTCGGCGAACGCAAGAGCTT
>CAMACY010000044.1 GCA_945831585.1 uncultured bacterium
GGCAAAGCCGAAGCCGGCCACGAGCTGGATGAGGGCTGAAAAATACTCCTGAAGCATAGCAACGCCCCGTCTTATAGCACATTTACCCACCCGCGTCAATTCCAAAGCCCGCGGCGGCAAAAAAAACGGGCTGCCCGCAGGCAGCCCGTCGAAGAGCGGAAGAAGCTCCAAGGGCTCACATGCCCATGATTTCGTAGCCCCCGTCGACATAGAGCACCTGCCCCGTGACGGCAGCAGCACCGTCGCTCGCCAGGTAGGTGGCCGTGGCGCCGAGCTCCTCCAGCGTGCAGGAGCGCTGCAGCGGGCTGCGCTCGCCGTAGACCTTGAACATGCCCGTGAAGCCGCTGACGCCACGCGCCGCGAGCGTCTGCACCGGGCCGGCCGAGATGCAGTTGACGCGGATGGGAGCCTCGCGGCGACCTAAATCGTAGGCCAGGTACTTGCAGCAGGTCTCCAGCGCCGACTTGGAAACGGCCATGAGATTGTAGTTCGGCACCACTTTCTGGCTGGCGTAGTAGGTCAGTGCGGTGATGCTGCCGCCGTTGACCATGAGCGGCGCCACGGCGCGGCTGAGCGCAATGAGCGAGTAGGCGGAGATTTGCAGCGAGGTGCTGAAGGCATCGCGCGGGATGTCGGAGAAGTGCCCCTCCAGCGTCCCGGGAGCCTTGGGCGCGTAGGCGATGGCGTGCAGCAGCATGTCCACATGGTCGGTGTGCTGCGCCACAAAGCTGAAGAAATCGGCGATGGACTGATCATCCGACACATCCAGCGAGCAAACGGGCGTGTCCTCGCCGAAATGCTCCTTCACGAGCTTAATCACGCCGTCCTTGAGGCGTTCGCCCTGATAATTGAAGATGAGCTTGGCGCCGGCGGCATGCCAGGCCTTGGCAATGCCGAACGCGATGCTGCGATGGTTCGCCACACCCGTGACGACACCGACTTTTCCTTCTAAGGGTTTTTCGATAGACATGGTACTGAATGGTTGGGGGTTAAAACATTATGCAGAGGGAAATTCACGGGTGATGATGCGCGCGTAGGTTTGCGCCATACCCAAACCGACCTTCTCCATGTAGCGCACGCGGTTGAGGATGTCGGCCTCGCTGACGGAGAAGTCATCCGGCACATACTTCAGGCGGTAGTAGACCAAGCCCGTCTCGTTGTCAAGCAGCAACTGCCCCTCGGGCAGGTTCGCATTGAGCGTCAGCAGCAGCATGGCCACTTCGGCTCTGTCCTCGGGGCGGATGCGGTAGGCAAAGTTGGCATCGAACACCAGTGAACAAGGTTCCTTGAGCTCGGTAAACATGAAGGAGCAGGGCAACTCGGCAGCCGCGAGGGGAAGATAGGCCAAGCCGATCTTCTCGCTGCCGGGTCCCATCGTAATCCATTGGTAATCCTCACCGCTTTCGATGAGGTGCTTGCGCACCTGAGCAAGGAGATTGGGTTGTTCGGGCATGGTGTGCGGAGTAACTTGTATGTGCATTCTATCGCAGCGGCGGAAGCGCTGTCAAGCGAAAGTGGGAGTAAGCTTCACTTTTGCTTGCCCAGAACCTCGGCCAGCACGGCAAGGCAGCGTTTGTTTTCCGTCTCCGTGCCGATGGTGATGCGGATGTACTCCGGCAAACCGTAGGCATCCATGGGACGCAGGATAACCCCACGCCGCAGGCAGGCGTCGAACACAGCTTTCCCCTGCCCCACTTGCACGAGAATGAAGTTGGTCTGGCTGGGGATGTAGGGAATGCCCCAGGCGCGGAAGGCTTGCTCATACTGCCGTCTCCCTGCGTTGACCATGGCCACCGAGCGCGCCACATGCTCCGGGTCGTCGAGAGCAGCCAGGGCGGCAGCCTGCCCCAAGAGGTTGACATTGAAGGGCGAGCGCGCCTTGTGCAGCAGCTCAGCAATCTCCGGCGTCGTCAGCGCAGCGCCCACGCGCGCCCCGGCCAAGCCGTAGGCCTTGGAGAAGGTGCGCAGCACAACCACCGGGCGCCCCTCGCGCACATAGCGCAGCGTGTCGGGCTGCTCCTCGGCAAAATCGATGTAGGCCTCGTCAAACACGGTGATGACGTGCTCAGGCACGGCGGCCATGTAGGCATCAATCTCCGCCTGCCCCACCATGGTGCCCACCGGGTTGGTGGGGTTGGTGATGAAGACGAGCCGCGTCTGCGGGGTGATGGCGGCCAGCATACCCTGTAGATCGTGGCTCCAGTCTGCCTTGTTGGGCACGGATTTGTAGGTGCCGTTGAGCAGGCGGGTGACGATGGCGTAGAGCGTGAAGCTGTAGTCCGCAGCAATGGTTTCGATCCCGGGGCGGACAAAGATATGCGCCATGAGTTCGATGAGCTCGCTGCTGCCGTTGCCCACCGCCGTCTGCGCGACATCGAGTCCGAAGGTTTCCGCAAGCTTGCAACGCAGGGCGTAGGAGGCGCCGTCGGGGTAGATGTGCACGCCGGAGGCCGCCTCCTGCATGGCGCGGACGGCTCGGGGCGAGGCTCCCAAGCTGTTCTCATTGGAGGCGAGCTTCACGATATCTGCCGGCTTCATGCCGATTTCCCGAGCCGTTTCCTCGATGGGTTTTCCGGGACGGTAGGCCACCAACTCGCAGACATAGGGATTCGCTAAGGAGAGAATGCTCATGACGGGCTGAGCATATACCTGTCATGCACGGGAATCAAGTCTTGATTCGGGCATGGCCGACCATTACAATGTACGGCGTATGAAGAAACTTTTCCTGTTCGTTCTCTTGCTGGCAGCCGGGTTTGCCTGCATGCGTCCCGAGGCCTTTGTGCGCCGCGGCGCCACGGTAGAGGCCGGCATCAGCACCGAGGAGGGAGTGGATGCCTCCTCGAACATGAAGGTGGAGTATACTGTCGACCTGCGTTCGCCCGTGACGCGCACGCTGCTGCTCGGCGATGCCGCGCTCTTTGATGAGGAGGTGGCAGGCGATGGCCGCTGGCTGGTGCAGCTGACGGCGGCAGACGGCTGTTTGGAAGCCGATGACTCGGCTCGCCCCACCCTGCGAGGGAAGAGCGGCTCGGCCGACCTGCGGCTGTCGATGCGCTGGCTGCCGACCACCCTCTTGCACATGCCCGATGGCTCCGTGCAGCCGCAACAACACCTGCTGCTGTGCGCGGAGATGGACTACACCCCCCTGTGGCGCTGGCTGCCCCGTCGCCATGCAGAGCTGAGGCAGGAGCTGGTCATCGACACGCGCGATGCCGCCGTGGATATGGTCATTCCCAGCTTACCCACCGACTACAAGGGAGCATGGAAGGTGCGGATGGGGTCGGACGCGGCGCGCGCCGTGCTTCCCGCCCGTTTCTGCGGCAGCGCGACCGAGCAGGCGCTGCAGCGCTTTCTCTTCCGCATGGCGGCCATGTACGACACGGCGAGCGCCGAGGCGGGTATCGCGGCTACCCGCCGCAAAGCGCGCGAACTCATCGAACAGCACGCCGATGCCGCCCTCCCCTGGCCACAGTGCTGGGGTCAAGGAGCCTCTGCCGCGCTGGGGGTACACAAGCGCATCCTGCCCTACCTGCAGCGCGCTCAGGCAGAAAACTGCTTTGACTGTGCCGAGCTGGCCGACTTCATCAACAGCGAGGATTTTGCCCGCATTTTCGGGGATTCCTGGGGGGAGAACGCGCCCGAGCAAAACCAAGAACCGCAGGACGCGGAAGAAGAGCCCCTCGAGACCGAGTTCGGGGATGATGTACTCGCCCCTTAAGGCAGCGCGGTAAGCGCCCGCCACCGCTCGGCACGGACAAGCGCCTTACTCGAAGAGATTGGGGTAGCTGCGCAGCGCCAGCGCCTTGGACAAAGCGCGGATAGTCTTGCTATCCTCGGCCTGCAGCGCCTGCTCGGCCACCTCGCGACACTCGGCATAGTTGAGGTGGCGGATGGCAAAGCGCACCAGCGGCAGGCGATGCGTGCCGCAGGAAAGCTCCTTGGCTCCCAGCCCCACCAACAGCGGCAGCAGGGTGATGTCGCCCCCCATCTCGCCGCAAATAGCCGTAGGTACCCCGGCCTGAATGGTGCGGTGCATGAGCCGCACCACCCCGGGATGCGTGGGGCGGAACATGCTTGCCACGCGGTAGTTGACGCGATCCACCGCGATGGTGTACTGCGTCAGGTCATTGGTGCCGATGGAGAAGAAGTCCACGTAGCGCGCCAGCACATCGGCCATCATCGCCGCACTGGGCACCTCGATCATGATGCCGACGCGCATCCGCTCATCAAAGAGCTGCCCGCGCTGCCGGAGCTCCTCGCGGCACTCGTCCAGCAGGGAAAGCGCCTCCTTGACCTCCGTCAGCCCCGACACCATCGGGAACATGACACCCACCCGTCCGTGCGCCGACGCGCGGAGCACGGCACGCAGCTGCTCCTTGAAAATCTCCGCCCGGCTGAGCGATACACGAATACCACGCCAGCCCAGAAAGGGATTTTCCTCCTTTTCCGCACTCTCCTCGAAGGGAAGCTTGTCGCCGCCGGAATCGAGCGTGCGGAAAATCACCTCGTGCGGGGCGCAGCTCTCTACCAAGACCTTGTAGTGGCGGTACTGCGCCTCCTCATCGGGCAACTCGCTGTTCCCCAGCAGGAAAAACTCCGTGCGGAACAGCCCGACCCCCTCGGCACCGCTGCGGCGGATGGCGCCGTATTCGTGGGCAAACTCCACGTTGGCCGCCAGGCGAATTCGGTGCCCGTCGCGGGTCTCGGCGGGCAAATCGCGCATCTCGACCAGCGTCTCGTAGGCTTTCTGCTTCTCGGCCTGCAAGCGGCGATAGTGCTCCAGCGTTTCGCGGGTGGGATTGAGGATGAGCTCACCGCTGTAGCCGTCGAGAATGACATGTTGCCCCATGCGAGAATCCACCACCAGCCCGGGCACCGCCACCACGGCGGGCAAGCCCAGCGAGCGCGCCAAGATAGCCGTGTGCGAAACCGCCGAGCCCGCCTCCGTCACAAAGCCCAGCACGGTGGAGGTGTCGAGGTCAGCCGTGTCACTCGGCGCCAAATCGTAGGCGGCCAGCACGCAGGGCGCCCCGCCCTTCCCCAAGCCCGAGAGGGTGCCGCCGGATGAGCCGTCCATGTTCTTGAGCACACGTTGGAGAACATCGGCAATGTCCACCACACGCGAACGCAGATAGGAATCGCCCACGCGGCGCAGCCCCTCCATAAAGTTCTGCACCACGGCATAGTAAACCGACTCGATGTTGTGCAGGCGCACGGGCATTTCCTTGCGCAACCGCGCCATCACACTGCGGTCGCGCAGGAAGAGGAGGTGGGCGTCGAAAATCGCCGCCTCCTTCTCCCCCGAGAGCTTTTCAACCCGAGCCTTGAGGTCAATCAGCTCATTCTCCGTCCGCGCAAGCGCTGCCTCGAAGCGCTCCCACTCGCTCTGCAGCTCGGTGGGAGAAATCGAGCGCGTCACCGGCGCCAAACAACCGCGCGCCTCCACGCGCAGCGTCCCCATCGCAATCCCCGGGGAAACGGGCTGTCCGGTCAGGCGGCGTTCGAAGCTCTCGTCCATAGGCGGGATGCGCCGTAGCGCGGTTGTGCGGAAGCTTAATCCTCCCCGAATTTATCCTGAATGAGTTTCTCCAACGCGGCCATGCACTCGACCTCGTCCGAACCGTCGACAATGACCTGTATCGTCGCGCCCCAGCCCACCGCCAGCATCATGATGCCCATGATGCTCTTGCCGTCCACGCGATCCTCATCTTTTTCCACCGTCACATCGGATTCAAAACGAGAGGCGACCCGCACAAACTGCGCGGCGGGGCGAGCGTGAATTCCGAGCTTGTTGAGGATGGTAAGTTGTTTGCTGATCATGGCGATGGGGCTGTATATTCCTGCTTTCCCTAATTATAACCGCCCCCGTAGTGAATGCGAGCTTTTTTTTCCCCGAAGCGGCATTTTTGGAAGTTGCATCAGCTTTGCCGGGCGATGGGCTTCACCCCTCGGGGCGGTCGATGGCGCGCAGCCCCCGGAAGTAGTAGAGGTGGCGCTCGCCGCGCCGCGGGCGCGAGGCGCCGTCCGGAGCCGTCAGCCCGACCTCGGCCACATAGCAGGGCGCGCAGGCGACCGCCGCGGCGGCTTCGGCGGTGCTCAGGGGACAGTCCGGCGGCTCGGGAGACCAGTGCGTGCGCACGATGACCGAGCCGAGCTGCCCCTCGGCATTGCGGAACCAGAGGTGGGGGTAGACCTCCGGCGTGTTGTGCGAGCTGAGCACATGACCGCCTTGCTGAGCAATCGCCGCCGTCA
The DNA here is from genome assembly GCA_945831585.1 of uncultured bacterium. Taxonomy (GTDB): domain Bacteria; phylum Verrucomicrobiota; class Verrucomicrobiia; order Verrucomicrobiales; family Akkermansiaceae; genus Akkermansia. The sequence continues at coordinate 6,253 of CAMACY010000044.1, forward strand.
CCACCTGCTCGGCCTCCAAAAAGGCATCCCAGTCGAACAGCTTGTGCTCAGCGGGTGGCATCTGCTCGGGATCAACGGGCGCACCCGTGCGCATATCCCACAAATTGCAGCCGTCCTCCAGCCGCAGCCCGGGCTGCACAGGGAAGATGCAGGGCACCAAATCGTAGCGAACGGCGGCCTGCAACAAAAGCTCACGCAGCTCCGGCGCCATCGCAGCGACCAGCGCCTGCGGATCGCCGCCCACGCTCGGATGCTGCTCCGTGCGCAGCGGCACAATGGCAAAGACATGCGCCCCATACTGGAACGCCATATCGCAGAACGAGGGTTCATCGCGCAGCACCTGCACCCAGCGGGCGCGCCCGTCGCCGTAGCGCTCGGACACCCCGAGGCGGCGGCGCAGGTAGTGCTCCAAAAATTGCAGGGTAAAGCGTTGCAGGGGGGTCAAGGCCGCCGGATGCGGCTGCATGGGCGTTGCGTAGGGCATGAACACCCCCTGCGGTCGCGGCGAGGGACTCGGCTCGAAGCTCGCGTAATCCTCGTCGGGCAGCGTCTCGGCCGAGGTGATGCGCTCCCCGTCCGTGCGCAGCACCAACGCACTGTCGCGCCGCCCGAAATAGCAGGTCATGCAGCAGGCGCGGCGGCGCCCCCGGCACGACAACGTGCCCGTCTCGAAGCTAATGCCCTCCATCCCCGTCTGCCGCTCCCACTCGTCCCGGCGTTCGCGCATGTAGCGCACAAAGGCATCCGCCCCGTGCAGCTCCACCCCGCGCAGCGCGCTGCGATACGCAAAATCCTCTGCCAACAGCGGGCGCAGCCCCTCCCAATCGCGCGAGGCCAACGCCCGCGCCACCCGGCTTGCCGCCTCGGCCTCGCTCAGGGCTCCCGCAACCAAGGCATCGGGCGCTGCATAAAGATAACCGCGCACCAGCACCCAATCGCCCGGCGCAGGGGTCGGATGCTCCGCGCTCAGCAGCACCACCAGCTCATCGCCCCCCTGCGGCAAGGCCATCACCAGACGATGCAGGGGGCAGGCCGCCACCGAAACGGACTCCACCGAACGCACGCGGCCGCCCAGCAGGGTGTAGGAATCGCCCTGCGGCTGGTACACCAGCTCCATCTGCCCCACCTCCGCCGTCACCCCGTCGCTCCCGGCAGGCTGCACCACCATGCTCTGCGGCAAGCGCTCCGCCCGCTCGGCCACCAAGGCCAAGGTCCAGCGGTAGCTTGCCCCCGCGCGCAGCGCCTCCGGACAGAGCAGCGCTTCCAAGCAATCGGCCCCCAAAAGCTGCCCGCCGACATCGCGGAGCAGCACGGAAGCCCCATCCGCCCGCCGCTCCGCCAACTCTGCCGTGAACACCGGGTGAGCATCCTCGTAAAACACCGGGCGCGACCACATCGCGCTGCCGTCCGCCGCCAGCCTCTCTAAGAGCATGACAGAGGGAGTCGGAAACACCTGCCGCACGCGGTACTCCGCGCAGGGGGAAACGCCCTCCATGCCGCGGATAACGAACTGCGCCTCGCTCCCCTGCTCCGCCAAATAGGGCAGCAGCACCCGTTGCAACTTAAAATGCGCCGCGCCGCCCAGCAGGGGGGCAAATCGCTCCCGGCTCCGCCGCCAAGTCGGCGGCAGCAGCGAGGCTGCCGTTGCATCCTCCCGGAGCCAATCGCCCCCCGCCTCACGCAAGCGCAGCGGGCCCAGCAGCTCCGCCGTCCCCTCGCTGCGGCACAGCAGCAGCGCCACATACACCACCGCATGCCCGGGAAAGCTACGCGTGCAGGCCTCTACATCGGCCGCGCGCAGCGCCTGCACCTCCAGCCCCTGCTCCGCAAGCGGCGGAAAGAAAAACAGCACGGGCGCTCCCGCCTGCTCCGCCGTCAGCAGTAGCCCATCGCAGCGCCCCGTGCCGCGCAGGTGCTCATAGCCCAGCGGCGCCAGCAGGCGCTCCAAGGGCTCCCGCAAGGTCTGCACCAGCTCGGGCAGAGCCTCAGGCAACTCCGTAGGCAAATCCCCCAAGGGGTAGAGCGTCAGCTCGGCAGGCATGATTCCTCCCTTCTCAGGACTCGCTGAACACCGGTGCGGGCAGCTCCGCAGGCTCCGCACCGGAGGGCACCAAATCGCCCACATCCTTCAGGGTCACAAAGGCAAAGAAGGCCAGCAGCAGCGCCACAAAGGCATTCTGCACCCAATCCAGCACCTTGCCCTCCACCGGGCGGCGCAGCAGCAACTCCGCCGTCCCCAGCACCACATGACCGCCGTCGACCACCGGCAGCGGCAGGATATTCAGCACCGCCAAGTTCACATTGAGCACCACGGCGAACCAAAGGATGAGCTTCCAGCCCTCCGGCGCCTGAAGCATGCGGTACAGATAATGCCCGATACCCACGGGACCGGAAAGATGCTCCATGCCCACGCTACTGCCCGGTGCTGCGACCTTGGCCAGCGTATCGCCCATCCATTTGAGGCTTTGGTTCACCTGCTGCTGGGGGGTGGGGTGCTCTAACTGCAACGGCATCTGCCCGGCATCCCAGCGGAAGCCCAACACCGCGCGGGCGCCCTCACGACCGCGCCAGTTGGCAGGCAGCTCGGGCATGACCTCGACCGTGCGGCGCGCGCCAGCCGCCGTCTCCAGCTCCAGCAGCAGCGGCTCCCCTACCTCCGCCATTGCAGCAAGCGCTGCGGGAGAATACACAGGCTTGCCGTTGACGCGCACCACGCGCTCCCCCGGCACCAGCCCCGCTTTCTCTGCGGGCGAGTGCGGCAGCAAGCTCCCCACCACCATGGGCGCGGCGGGGCTAATACCCACCTGCCGCAGCCCCCCGCGCTGCCACCACTGCGTTTCCGGCAACACGAAGCCGCAGAGCACGCGCTGCGCCTGCACCCCGCCCTCGGGCAGCGGGCGCTCGATATCGAACGCAATGCGCTCCCCCTCGCTCATCGCCACCAGCTCGCGCACGCCCTCCATATTGCCCATCCACTTGTGCACAGGCACAGCGTCCACCGCCGTAATGCGGTCGCCCGGCAATAGCCCGGCCTCCGCTGCGGGAGAAGCGGGAGCCACAAAACCGATGGTCGTGGTCGCCAGCTCGCCCGAGGGTTTGCCCACCCCCCACACCACGACGGCAAACACATAGGCCAACAGCAGGGAAAACAAGGGACCCGCCGCCGCAATAATCACCTTGTCCAGGGGCTTGAGCGGCTTGAGATCAGCGGGAATATCAGCCGCGCCCTCCACGCTCTGCATGTCGGCCATCTGCGGCAACGACACAAAGCCGCCCGCCGGAATCCAGCCCAGCCCCCACTGCACCCCGCGCCACTTCTTCTGCCAAATGGGCTTGCCGAACCAAATCTGGAAGCGGTCAATATAGGCTCCGCGCCACTTTCCGGCGAGGAAGTGCCCCAGCTCGTGCACAAAAATCATGATGTTGAAGAACAACACCACCAGAACAATCAACCACAGCGTGTTGAGGTAGGAAAGAAGGGTATCCGTCATGTGTCCCCCAGCATACAACAGGCAAACGTCCTGCCGCAAGCGCGGGCTTTGACATATCCGCAGCCCCGGAACGCGAAATTTTACGACGCCAGCTCCAGCAGGAGCCGCAGCAGCAACGAATCGAAACACCCGACGGCCTGCAAACGCATCCGCTGCGCTCCAAATGCCGCATAGACCTGCTCCACCGAGCGCAACAGCTCCTCCGGCAGCAGCGATACGGCCTCTTCCCGCGCCATCCATGCCCGCGAGCGCCCTGTCGTCAGCAGCATCTGAAGCGTTGGCAGCAACTCCCACGCCGCTGCCTCGGCCTGCTCATGCGAATCCACCGCCGCCAAGCACTGCGCCAAGTGAGCGTAGGCGGCCTCCGCCAGCCGCAAATCCGCCTCCGAGGCGCGCGCCCCGGGCTCGCTCGGCGGCAAAACCTGCGCCATCTCCGCCAGCGGCAGCCACCCGACCGCCGCGCGAATCTCCTCCGGCGTCAGCCGCAGAGACTCCACCAGCAGCCGCAGCGTCAGCGAATCCGCACCATAGGCCGCGCACCACTGCGCCAGCGCCAACTGCAAGGCGTGGAGCTGCCCGCCACTCAGGCGCCGCTCCGCCGCCGACTGCAACAAATTGATCAGCGCCGGAGCTGCCGACGCGCTGCGCGCCGCCCCTGCAGCCGCCGCAAAGCAGTCGGGCGAAAGCCGATTGCCGTCCTCGCGCGAAAAGGCATAGAGAATCAGCAGCGCCTCCTTCAACGCCGCCGCCTGGCGAGCGCGCTGCTGCGGCGGCAACTCGGCCACCATCGCCGCCGAGGGAGGCAGGGGAATCCCATGCTCCGCGATGGTCGCCTCGGGCTCCCTGCCCGTGACCGCCTGCAGCTCAGGCAAGAGCCACGCCTCCTGCGCCGCCGCGAGTCCCGCCAGCACCACCCACGCCGCTGTCCCGATGCCCCTCATCGCCGCCGCTCAGGCAAAGACACCCATGTAGTACTTCTTCTTGCCGCGGCGAATCACGATGACCTCACCCTCCAGCGCCAGCTCGGGGCCCACGTGCAGAGCCGCGTCGCGCACCGTCTCGCCGTTGAGGGCAATCGCGCCGTTGCCGATGAACTCGCGCGCCTCGCGCTTGCTCGAGCACACCCCGGCCGCTACCAGCACCTCGGCCAGCGGCCCGGGCACCAGGCGCACCTGAGGCACACTGCGAAGCCCCGCCCGAATGTCGCGCAGACTCAGGCTGCGCAGATCGCCGGAGAAGAGCTTGCGGCTGATGTCCACCGCGCGAAGATACTCCTCCTCGCCGTGCAAATCCGTCACAATCGCCTTGGCCAGCTCCTGCTGCGCCAAACGCTGCTCGGGGTGCTCGCGGTGGCGCGCCTCGATGTCCGTAATCTGCTCGGGCGTCAGGAAGGTCAGGCGCTTGAGGTAGGATATCACGCACGCGTCATCGGCGTTGATGAGGAACTGGTAGAGCTCATAGGGGCTGGTCTTGTCCTTGTCCAGCCACAGGGCGTTGCCCTCGCTCTTGCCGAACTTGTTGCCCTGCGCATCGAGCACCAGCGGCATGGTCAGCGCGTAGACCTCGTCGCCCGTCGTTTTGCGGATGAGCTCGATGCCCGTGGTGATGTTGCCCCACTGGTCGCTGCCGGCCACCTGTAAATCCACCCCGCGCGTCTCGTGCAGGTGCTTGAAATCGATGGCCTGAATCAGCATGTAGGAAAACTCGGCGTAGGAAATACCGCTCTCCATCTGGCGGCGCACATGATCCTTGGTGAGCATGTAGCCCACGTTGATGTACTTGCCGTAGTCGCGGAAGAAGTCGATGACATTCATCCCGCTCACCCAGTCGTAGTTGTTGACCACTTCAAAGCCGAAGAGCCGCTCCACCTGCGCCTTGAGCGCCTCGTAATTGCGGAAAACCTCCTCCTTCTGCTTGAGCTCGCGCTCCACCGTGCCGCGGGGATCGCCGATCAACCCGGTCGCCAAGCCCACCAAGAGAATAGGGTGGTGCCCCGCCGCCTTGAGACGGCGCGTGATGAGGAAGCTGGAATAATGCCCTAGGTGCAGGCTGTCCGCCGTCGGATCCGTGCCGATGTAGAAGGTCAGCCCGCCCTTGTTGAGCTTCTCGATGAGATCGGGGCTGGAAATCTGGTTGACCAGCCCGCGCCATTCCAGTTCTTCGTAAAAAGTCATACGCAATTAATGAGCGGTTGCGGCGCCATCATAGCATGCGGGCGGGGGGCTGTCAACGCCGCGAGCGCGTCAACCCAGGGCAAACGCATGGGCGCATTGCCTCAACAATGCTGTAGCAAGGAAAAAAATGCGGAAGCGTTCAATCATCCTCGACGTAGCTGTCAACACCTCCTTGATCGTGTGGGAAAAGCCGAGAGGCGCCATCTCCGCAAGAGCTTGGGAATGAAGCACGCAGCAGTGCCGGCATGAGAAATGCTGTCGTTCCGGCGGGGTGCTTGCACCACGCGGATGAGCGCCTGTTCAGCGGTGAATGAGCGCCGTGGTCACCTCAGCCAGAGTGTAGCGCACCACGCGCGCCAGGTCGGTAAGGCTCACCTCTACCTGCAGGCCGATGCGCCCGCCGGAGAAGATGAGGCTCGGGCGGGCAGCGGCCGAAGCATCGATGACCGTCGGGAAGGCTTTTTTCATGCCGATGGGCGAGCAGCCGCCGTGCACATAGCCCGTGAGCGGCAGCAAATCCTTTTGCTTGAGCATCTCTAAGGATTTTTCGCCCACGGCTTTGGCCGCTTTTTTGAGGTCGAGCCCCGCGCCCACGGGGATGACAAAGACGTAGTGCGCACCACTCCTACCCGTGGTTACCAAGGTCTTGAAGACCTGCTCGGGCTGCTGCCCCAGCATCTGCGCCACCTCCAGCCCCGTGATGGCCACCCCGCCGGAATCGTAGCTGTAAGCCTTGTAGGGGAGCTTCCGGCTCTCCAGCACGCGCATGACATTGGTTTTCTCGGGCGTTTTCATGAGGGGAGAGCCGCTAGGGGCCAGGCGTCGGGGCGGTGAAAGTCCGGGGGGATATCGCCGTGCGGTGCCGAGCATTGGTAGCGCAGCGAGCCGTCGGCGCGGCGCAGCACACCCGCTACCGCCCAGCGGCAGCGCTCGGGCTCGATGCCCAGCGCGCGCAGCCCCGCCCAGGGCACGCGCAGCTCGGCGCTCCAACCCTGCGCCCCCACGCAGCCGATGGCCGCACAGCCCTCCGGCAGCTCGAGATGCGCCGCACGCTGCCGGGGTGCCGTGAACACGCAGCCCCACCACGCGCCGTTAGGCGACAGATTCAGCTCCGCGTAACAGGCGCGGTGCTCCGGCGCGAGGAACAGCTCCGCCACATCGTACTCCCAAAGCCCCGGGGTAAAAGCTCCCGCCCGCGCCGTCGGGTGCAGGCGGGGCTGCATCGCACGCGCGGCGCGAAAGACCAGGGCGCCGGCCTCGCAGGCAAGGCTGCAGCGCAGGGGCGAGCCGACAGGCAGCCCGTCCCAATCCCGCGTCAGGCAGACAGAAAGCTCAGGCATGGCGACACCATAGCACAACGTTCCCGCCACAGCAAGAGCGAAGTTGCACAGCAGACGCCGGAAAAATTGCCGCAAAAATCCCGATATCAGGAAAGAATAGAACAAAAGACGTCATCCCGAGTAAAAAAGGCTTGCCAGTGGAGCGAAAAAACTGTACCCTACGCCCCGCGCGGGTTTCGACAAATCGATCGTTGGTCCTCCTTTTCCACGGAAGCAGAGCCCGCACGGAGGGAAACCCGATCACCACATCATCACCTATCTATGCCTGAAGAATACAACGAGGAGCAAGGAGTCATTCGCCTGGCTCATTTTGAGATTCCCAACAGCCTCAAGCGCATTGAGGACCCGGAGGATGCCAACCACATGACCTTTATCGCGGAACCCGTCGAGACGGGGTTTGGTCATACGCTTGGCAATTCCCTGCGTCGCGTGCTGCTGAGCTCGCTGGAGGGTGCCGCCATCACGAGTGTGCGCATCGCCGGTGCCCAGCACGAGTTCACCAGCCTGCCCGGCGTGGTGGAGGACGTGACGGAAATCATCCTCAACCTCAAGAAGGTGAAGTTCAAGCACCACGGCAAGGAACCCCGCACCCTCTCCCTCCGCGTGACGAAGCAGGGCGTGGTCACGGCCGGCGATATTCAGGACGACCACATCTACAGCGTGGTCAACAAGGATCAGGTGATTTGCCACCTCGACCAGAGCACCATCTTCGACTGCGACTTCGAGGTCAACGTCGGTCGCGGCTTCCACACCGCCGATGACAACAACGACAAGGATCGCCCCATCGGCGTCATCCCCATCGATTCCATCTTCTCCCCCGTCACGCGCGTCAAGTACGCGGTGGACAATGCCCGCGTCGGCCAGATGACGGAGTTCGACAAGCTCGTGCTCGATGTGTGGACGGACGGTCGCGTCTCGCCCAACGATGCCATGCTGCAAGCGGCGAGCATCCTGCGCCACCACCTCGATGTCTTCCTCAACGGCGACAGCCGCCACGTCGAGTTCGACAAGGCCGCCGGTGCCGAACAGGACGCCAACACGGCTCAGCTGCGCAAGCTGCTCAACATGAGCGTCAACGAAATCGAGCTTTCTGTGCGCGCCGCCAACTGCCTCAACAACGCCAACATCACCACGGTGGGGCAGCTGGCCATGAAGACCGAGAGCGAGATGCTCAAGTACCGCAACTTCGGCAAGAAGTCCCTCAACGAAATCAAAGACAAGCTCGTGCAGCACGGTCTGTCGCTGGGCATGACCTTCGATCCGAAGCTGCTCGCCGCCCCCACCCCGGCCTCCCGCCTGCGCGATGCTCAGGATGAAACCCGCGGCTCCGACCTGCAGGCGCTCATCACGCGCAACATCACCGCCATGGGCGATGACGACGAGGATGATGAATAAAGCCCTTTTCCGACAACACACTCAACACACAACGAACAGACAACCATGAGACACGGCGTTAAGAAACCCAAATTGCAGCGCACCGCTTCGCACCGCAAGGCTCTGCTGGCCAACCAAGCCTGCAGCCTGATTAGCAACGGTCGCATCACCACCACGCTGGCCAAGGCCAAGGCGCTCCGCCCCTACGTGGAGAAGCTCATCACCCTCGGCAAGAACGGCAGCCTGCACGCCCGCCGTCAGGCGCTCGCCACCCTGCCCCAGCCCAAGGTAGTGGCCAAGCTCTTCGGCGAGGTGGCGACGGCCACGGCCACGCGCCAGGGCGGCTACACCCGCATCGTGAAGCTCGGCCAGCGCAAGACGGACAGCGCCCCCATGGCGCTCATCGAAATCATCGATCTGCACAGCGGCCCCGTGGCGCCCGCTCCCGTGGCGACCTCCACCAGCGTGCCGCCCACCGAGGCTCCTGCGGCTCCCGCTGCTGAAGCGCCCGCCGCGGAGGCTCCTGCCGCTACTGAAACTCCCACTGAACAGGCCTGAGTTCGGTTCGCGAGAGTTCTCCCGCATCGGCTCTCTCTGCACTGCACAGCAGAGAGAGCTTTTTTCAAAACGATGACCGCAGTCTCTCCCGCAGATTTCCGCTCATGCAACGCTGCTGAGTGATGCCTCTCGCAGCACCAAGACGACAACTATGCTCAAAAAAATTCTCCTGACACTTCCGGCGATTTGCTCCTTGACGGCATTTGCCGGCGACATTGATACACCCGTTCCTATTGCCACGCCCCCCGCACCCACCGCAGCTGCTCCGAAGGAGGAACCGACCTATTTTGCGCTCGAATTCACGGGGCTCTACGGGCGTGCCTGCAAGGAACTCTTCAAGAACGACGGCAAACGCTTTGACCACTGGGGGCCGGAGTTGACTGCCGTCTGGGAGTTCAACCGGCATCATGCCTTTACCCTGCGTGCCGGGGCTCTCCACGGACGCCACAGCCACTACATCGGT
>CAMACY010000045.1 GCA_945831585.1 uncultured bacterium
TAAACACTTTTCCCACTCGGTCTGCATACGGCTGTGATCGTAGCAGCTCATCCTGTTTGTGTCAATAGGATTAAGCGATAGGGGCGCGGCGGGTCGGTGTCAAAATCCGCCGGTGGGAGGAATGGGGCGCAGAGAAGAAATATTGCAGCGGATGCCGTTGATGACTTCGTTGTCGCGATGGGCTATGCCGCGTGCCAATCGTTCCGCCTGTTTGACGCCGCAGCGTACGACCATGTCTATCCGTTGACTCAACGGACGCATCGCGGCATGTTCCGTGAAATGCGAAAATATCGTTCGGAATGGTTCATGCGGGATATAGGATTTCATGAGATGTTGATTCAGGGCACAGAGTTCGTTTAAGTCCGTGCTGCACGCGCGACCGCCGCGGCCCCGGAGGACAGCGGCGGTCGGAACAGGCGCATGCGCCGGGCTTACTTGGCAAAGGTATCGCCGCAGGGGCAATCGCCGAGCACCCAGCGCGCCTTGCCGCTCTCGGCAATGTGCACCAGCGCGTGGTAGGTGTCCTCCGCATCCGTGCCCAGCTTGGCCGCCACCTCGCCCGCCGTGGTCGGCGCCTCCGTCAGCGCGCCCTCGGCCGCCGCCAGCAGCTTGAGGAAGGCGTTGGCGGCGAGCTTGCCGGCCTGCACACCCGGCTGGTGGTAGGCGTTGATGTGGATGAGCGAGGCGTAGAAGCTCACGGCGCGCTCGAAGAGGGCGATGAGCATGCCCAGCGTGTAGGCATTCACCGTGGGGATGGAGATGGTGATGCTGCTGCGCCCGCTCTCGGCCAGCGCCTTGCGCGTGCCGCGCAGGAAGCCCTGCAGGTAATCGCCCGCTGTGAATCCCGGCTCCACCTGCACGCCGTCGCGCGGGGACTGGCGCACCTCGATGAAGGTGACGAAGAAATTGTTGAGCCCGTCGCGCAGCTGCTGCACATAGGCGTGCTGGTCGGTCGAGCCCTTGTTGCCGTAAACAGAGATGCCCTGATGCACCGTCTTGCCGTCGAGGTCAAGCTCCTTGCCCAGCGACTCCATAATCAGCTGCTGGAGGTACTTGGAGAAGAGCACGAGGCTGTCCTTGTAGGGCAGCACCACCATGTCTTTCTTGCCGTGTCCCTCGCCGACGGCGTACCAGGCGAGCGCGAGCTTCATGGCGGCGTTAGTCGCCGTGTCGGGAATGCGGGTCTTGGCATCCATGTCTGCCGCGCCCTTCAGCAGGCTGTCGATATCCGCCCCCTGCAGCGAGGCCGGCACCAGCCCGACCACGCTCGTCTCCGAGGTACGGCCGCCCACCCAGTCCTCCATCGGGAAGCGCTTGACCCAGCCCTCGGCCACGGCCACCTTGTCGAGCTTGGAGCCCACGCCCGTGACCGCCACGGCCTGCTTGGCAAAGGAAAGGCCCTTGCTACGGAAGTATTCCTGCGCGCAGACCATGCCGTTGCGCGTCTCGGGCGTGCCGCCCGACTTAGAGATGACCACGGCGAGCGTCTCGGTCAGGGGCAGAGCGTCGAGCACGCGGTACATGCCGTCGGGGTCGGTGTTGTCGAGGAAGGCCATGCGCAGCCCCGAGGCGGGAAGCGCATCTGCCACGAGCTCCGGACCGAGCGCGGAACCACCGATACCAATGACCAGGCAGGTGCTGTAGGGCTTGCCGTTGGGGGCGGCAAGACGCCCGCTCAGCACCTCGGCGGCAAAGGCTTTGAGGTCCGCGAGGGGTTCGTCAATCTTCGCTCGCAGCTCGGCGGTGGGTGCCAGCGCGCTGTTGCGCAGCCAGTAGTGCCCGACCATGCGCTGCTCATCGGGGTTGGCGATGTCGCCGCCCTCCAGCGCCGCGATGTCGCTGTAGGCGCGGTCGATGAGCGGTTGCATCTCCGCCAGGAAATCATGGGTGAGCGGGAGCTTGGAGAAATCCAGGGAAATACCCATCTCGGGGTAACGCAGGAGCTGCTGAGCGTAGGTCTTCATAGCGCGGCGGATTATAGCGCGGGCGCGGCGGGCGTTCAAGCGCGAATCGCGGCACCGCTCACAGGGGGATATGCGTCTCGGGACAGCGCAGCAGCTCGGGCTCGGGGCGCGGCAGCATGAGCAGGAAGAAGGAGAACAGCCCCAGCCGCCCCACCAGCATATTGAGCATGATAATGCCCTTACCCGCCGTGCTGAGCCCCGCCGTCACCCCCACGGACAGGCCGCAGGTGGCAAAGGAGGAAATTGTCTCGAACAGCAGGCTCAGGCAGCCCGCTCCCCGTCCGTTTTCCACGGCGCAGAGCAGCAGAAAGAGCAGCAGGTTCCACCCCAGCGCCAGCGCGATGCTGCACACGGCACGCTCCACATTGCTGCGGGCAATGCGGCGATCGTGCAGGACGACATCGCGCTGCCCCGCCAGAATGCGCCGCAGCTCCATAAGCGCCAGCGCCACCGCCCCCGTCATCACCCCGCCGGATGTGGCACCGGGGTTGCCGCCGATGAACATCAGTAGGCAGATGAGTACCAGGTAGAGCGAGCCGAGGTCGGCAAAGGAGCTGATGTTGAAGCCCGAGGTTCGCGCGGAGATGCCGTTGTAGAAGGACTCGGCCAGGCTGAAGCCGTGGGGGTTCTGCCCCGGCAGCAGCGAGACGAGCGCGAGCAGCAACGTGCCCGCGAGCACCATGATGAGGGTCATGCGCAGCGACAGCCAGGTCGCCGTGCTCCACTGCGGGCGGGGGCGTTTGCCCCGCAAGCGCTGCCACAGGCGCTGCCCCGCCTCGCGGTAGACGGCAAAGCCGAAACTGCCGCCGGCCATCATCAGCAGCATGCAGGCATGCCCGCCCCACAGGGGGCGGATTGCCGGGGTGGCCATGTTGTCGGGGAAAAGGGTGATACCCGCATTGCAGAAGCCCGAGACGGCGTGAAAGATGCTGAACCACAGCAGCTGCCCCTGCGGCACGGCGGGGCAGCCGCGCCACGCGTGGTACAGCCCGGCGGCACCCACCGCCTCGAACAGGAGGGTGATTAGCACCATGTGCGCCACGATGCGGGGCGCCTCGTTCAGGCGCGCACTGTCCACCGCCTGCGCCAGCTCCGCGCGATCGCGCAGGCTGAGCCCCGAGCCGATGAGCAGCGCCACAAAGTAACTGAAGGTCATCACCCCGAGCGCGCCGCACTGCATGAGCAGCAGCAGGATGAGCTGGCCAAAGCCGGTCAGCCCGGCGGAGACATCCACGGGCGAGAGCCCCGTCACCGTCGTAGCGCTGGTGCTCAGGAACAGCGCATCCACGGGGGAAAGCGGGCGCTGCGTGGCTCCCGGCGTCATCAGCAGCGCCGCGCCCAGCAGAATCACCCCCGCCAGCGAGAGAAAAAACAGCGGCGGTACGGGACGCGAGCCACCGAGCAGCCGACGGCGGCGGCGGAACCACTCCTCGCGCAGAAGCGCCAGCGAACGCACAAAAGGTACCAACACGAGCAGTTGGCAGGGCTCTGCCCAACCGCTCTGCACGCTCCATCCCACTACACAAGCCGCCGGCAGCACCACGACCACCAAGGGCACCCACGGGCAGCGAGCGCGGGCGTTGCACAGCGCACTCAACAGCACGCAGCCCGCATAGCCCCACGACAACCAGGCCGTTACCAGCCGCCCCAGTGCCTCCGCCCCGGGCGGACAATACCCGCGCCAGCCCCACAGCCCCATCACCAACAAGAAGATGAGGAAGCCCATGATCATCTCCGCCCACGACCGGCGAGAAAGCTCCGGCGAATGCAGCAACATGTGCCGCCGAGTGTACACCCGGGCGATACCCCTGTCAACCCCCGCTCAACACGCTCCCGCCGGATGCCCCGGCGTAGGGGCGGTAGTAGAGACGCCGCTGCCGCCCGTCGAGCCACAGCTCCCAGCGGCGCAAAAAGCCGCAGCCGAGGATGATGTCGGGGTAGTCCGGGCAGAAGCTCTCGCAGACGAGCACGTTGCGCCACCGAAAGTTCCCCAGCCGAAAGGAGCGCACGCGGGCACACTCAGCCACAAAAGCGCCCCCTGCGGCGGGACTCTCGCCGTAGTAGCAGCGGATGGCCTGCGGCGGCAGGCTCGCGGCGACACGCTTCCACAAATCGGAGGGCAGGTAGATGTCGTGCGGGGCGCCCGTGTCGAGCATGCAGGCACCCACCCCGGGAATCATCGGGGCAGCATGCGCCCTCGGCGCCAGCGGCAGGCTCGCCCAATGCCGCTGCACCTCGCGAGGGACGGCATCGGCAAACTCGTGTCTGCCGCGTGCCCAGTCCAGATGCCAAGGGCGGCGCCCCAGCACGGGCCATCCCAGCAGGCCATCCATGGGGGCATGCGCCGCGAGAGCGACATAGCAGGGAGCCACGGGCGCCTGCGGTCCCACGCGAATGGGCACGGCGCAGGGCTGCACGGCGGCGTCCGTCCGCGGTGGGGCGCCCAGAGCATCCGCCGCCTCCGGGAAGAGCACGGCGGGCAGTTCGGAGCCGCTGTCGGCGCCCATGCGCAGCTCGCGCTGCCCGCTCCACGCGCGCACATAGGGCAGCACACCGGGAACGGGCACCGCCTCCAGCGGCACGGGGCGCGTCGTCTCACTGCAAGCCGTCAGCAGCAACAGGGGCAGCACAATCACTCTCACCCCGTTGAGATGCCCGCCGCCCCCTCAGCCCTCAAAATCGGATGGACGCCGACCGGGAGAGCCTGCCGCAAGCCACCCGAGCGAGCCCCCGAACGGCGAGCATCAGCGCGCCGAAGAGGAGGCGCTGGAGACGGCGGTGAAAGCCGCGAGCATCTTGTCCGCCGATTTGATACCCGGGGCAATTTCGATACCGCTGTTGAGGTCGATACCGTCGGGGCAGCACTGCGCCAGGGTGTCGCGCAGGTTCTCGGCGCTCAGCCCGCCCGCCAGAATCCAGGGGTGGGGGAGGCGCAGGGCTCCCAGCTCCGCCAAGGCGAGCCGGCGCCCGCTGCCGCCCTGGCCCAGCTGCCCTGCATCCAACAGGTAGGCGGCGCAGTAGGGCTCCCAGGCGTCAATCTGCTCCTGCAACGCTTGCAGGCTACCCGCCTGCTCCGGCCAGAGCACGCGGATAACGCGCATGGGGTCGATGAGCTTGGCATCGGTCGTGCTTTGGGCTCCGTGCAGCTGGGCGTAGTCGAGCCGCGCCTGCCGCATGATGGGCAAAATCTCGTCCGCCCTCTGGCGCACAAAAACGCCCACGCGACCGACATGGGCGGTGTTGATGGCAGCGACGGTCTCGGGCGACACGCTGCGGGGGCTGCCCGCATGGAAGACGAAGCCGACATAGCGAGCCCCATAGGCCACGGCGCAGTCCACCGAGGCGGGATGCGTCTGACCGCAGACCTTGATAAAGGGGGGATGACCGATGTCGTTGCGTTTCATGATGCGTGTTCAGGAGGGGATGGTGGCGCACCCGCTCTCGGGGTGCAGAAGGCGGCGCAGGTTGCGCAGGGGCGAGGCGCCCTGCATGAGCGCGGTGCCCACAAGCGCCGCATTGTAGCCTGCGGCGGCGGCCTCGTCAAGGTGCGAACGTGTCTGCATGGCGCTGGCGGCGATCCAGCACTCGCCCGGCAGCCGCTGCGCCGCCAGCTGCAAGCCGGCACGGCGGTCGGTGCGCAGGGTTTCGAGGTTGCGGGCGTTGACCTGCACGATACGTGCGCCGCTCTCGCGCGCCAGCTCCAGCTCGCGCTCGGTGAAAATCTCGACCACGGCGTGCAGCCCCTGCTCTTCCGCCAGCTCGCGCAGCCCGCGCAGGCGGGCGACATCCGGCGTCAGCGCCACGATGAGCAGCAGCGCGGCGGCAGGGGTGGCCCAGGTGGCGCGCACCTGCAGCTCGTCGAAGATAAAATCCTTGCGCAGCAGGGGCAGCCCCGCCGGGGCGGCGGCGATCAGGTCGCCCACCTGCCCGCCGAAGAAGCGTTCCTCGGTGAGCACGCTCATGCAGCTCGCCCCGCCGGCGGCGTACTGCGCCGCCACCTCCTGCGCGCCCAGGCTCTCGTTGATAAGTCCCAGCGAGGGGGAGCGGCGCTTGTACTCGGCAATCACGCGCAGGGGCTCACCCGCCGGGGGCGGCGCGAGCAGCGCGGCGCGGAAGTCGGGGCGGCGCAGGGGGAGAGGCGGCGGGATATGCTGCCGCAGGGCGCACAGTTCCTCCTGCTTGGCGTCGATGAAGCGTTGCAGGTTCATGCTTGCGGAGCTTGGGGGAAGAGAGCCACGGCGCGCATGCCCACGCCTTGGCTGACGGCCATGCGCGCGCGCGCCACGCAGGACTGCATGTCATGCTCCGGCGCCATGAGCCGGATGGCCAGCGCCACGTTGATGGCCACCATGTCGCGCATGGCGGCGCTGCCCTGCCCCTGCAGCAGCTCCAGCACGGCGCGGTGCGCCTCCTCGGGCGTCTCCACCGCCAGCTCGCGCTCATCGGCGGGCGGCACAAAGCCGTAGTCGGCGGGGTCGAAGCAGAACTCGTGCAGCTCGCCCTGCTCTACCAGCTTAGCGCAGATGGGGCCGAAGGCCGTGCCCTCGTCATAGCCCCCTGTCCCGTGCAGCACCAGCGCACGGCGGTAGCCGCCATAGGCGAGCACTCGGGCGATGGGCTCCACCATCTCGGGCTTGGCCACACCCATCATGATGTGCGTGGGGCGCGAGGGGTTAATCATGGGTCCCATGAGGTTGAAGAGCGTGCGCACCCCCAGCTCGCGGCGGATGGGCACCACATTGCGGAACCCGGGGTGGTAATCCGGCGCCAGGCAGAAGGCGAAACCGCAGCGCTGCAGCGAAGCCCGAATGCCCTCGGGGTCGAGGTGGAGGGGGTAGCCCAGCCCCTCCAGCGCGTCCGCCGCGCCGCTGGAGGAGGAGACGGCGCGGTTGCCGTGCTTGACGATGCGGTAGCCCAGCCCCGCCATGACCAGTGCGCTGACAGTGGAGCAGTTGAAGCTGTGCTTGCCGTCGCCGCCCGTACCCACGATGTCGAGGTACTCGCCGGCGATGCCCTCCACCCGGCGGCAGCGCGAGAGGCAGACCTCGGCTGCGGCGGCCATTTCGGCGGCGGTTTCGCCCTTGGCGCGCAGGGCGATGAGAAAGGCGGCGCTCTGCGCGGGCGTCAACTGCCCGTCCATCAGCGCGGTAAAGGCGGCGGTGCACTCGGCATGGCTCAGGTCGCAGCCGTCGGCCACTTTGTCCAAAATAGCGGGAAATGTGTTCATGGGTTCAGAGAATCTTGCAGGGGAAATTGGCGATGAGCTGCAGCCCATCGGTGGTGAGGATGCTCTCGGGGTGGTACTGCACGCCCACCCAGGGGCGGTCCTTGTAGCGCAAGCTCATGACCTCGCCATCCTCATCGCGGGCGGTAACCTCCAGCAGCGGATGCGCGTCGGGCACCTTGACCACGAGCGAATGGTAGCGCCCGATGGTCATGGGGCAGCGCACACCCGCATACAGCCCCGTGCCGTCGTGCACAATGTCGCTGGTCTTGCCGTGCATGACCTTGGGACCGCGCACCACGGGGCAGCCGGCAAAGGCACCGAGGCACTGGTGCCCCAGGCAGATACCCAGCACGGGGATGCGCTTCGGCAGCCGCGCGAGGAACTCCAGGCAGTAACCCGCGTGCTCGGGGTTGCTCGGCCCGGGGGAGAGCACCACGGCCTCCAGCTCGGGGTCGGCGGCGGCCTCGAGCACGCGCGGGTCGTCGTTGGTGAGCACGCGCGGCTCGCGCCCCGTCATTTGGAAATACTGGACGATGTTGTAGGAGAAGGAATCGTAGTTGTCGATGAACAGAATCATGGTGGGGAGAGGGGGTTAGTCTTCGTCTGCCAGAATGGTGTCGATGATGCGACCCTTGTTGCGGCACTCCATCCACTCGTACTTGGGCTCGGAGTCATAGACGAGCCCGGCGCCCGTCTGCCAGTAAACGCGCCCGTTGCGGTGCCACATGGAGCGGATGGTGATGCCCGTGTCGAGGTGCACGGCATCCCGGTCCAGCCCTATCCAGCCGATGCAGCCCGCGTAGGGGCCGCGCGGCACCTCCTCGATCTCGCGGATAATCTCCATGGCGCGCACCTTGGGCGCCCCGCTGACGGTGCCCGCCGGGAAGGTGCCGGCCAGCACATCCAGCGCATCCCGCCCCGGCGCCAGCTCGGCCGTCACCCGGCTGGTCATGTGCATGACATGCGAAAAACGCTCCACATCCATCAGCCGCTCCACCTTCACACTACCGCCCACGGCCACGCGTCCCAAGTCGTTGCGCCCCAAATCCACCAGCATCACGTGCTCGGCGCGCTCCTTGGGGCTGGCGGTCATCTCGGCGGCGAAAGCCTCATCCTCGGCATCGCTGCGCCCGCGGCGGCGCGTGCCCGCGATGGGCGAGAGCAGCAGCTGATTGGCCGTGCAGCGCACCATCACCTCCGGCGAAGCGCCGAAGAGGTCGAGATCGCGGAAGTGCATGTAGAACATGTAGGGGCTGGGGTTGAGGCTGCGCATGCGGCGGTAGAGCGTGAAGGCATCGCCCACAAAGGGCGCGCTGCACTGGTGCGAGCCGACCACCTGAATAGCCTCGCCGTCGCGCAGCATTTGGCGCACGCGGCACACCCCCGCCTTGAAGCGCGCCTCGTCGGGCTGCATGGTCACCACGCCTGCGCGCACGGGAGTCTGCGCCGTGTTGCTCAGGCGGGGCAGCGCAGCAAAGTCGCGGGGCTCACCCAGGCTCAGCTGGTAAAGGCGGTTGTACACATGGTCAAAAAGGAACACCGTAGCCGCCAACACCAGACGGCTCTCCGCATCGTCCACGCAAAGGGTCTGCGCCAGCTTAGGCTGGAAAATGGCCGCCATCTCGTAGCCCCAGTAGCCATAGAGAGCGCGGGTGATGGGGGGCATCTCCGCGTTGTCGGGGGCAATCTCCAGCGCGGTCATCACCGCGCGCATGCCCTCCATGTAGGGCAGCCCGTCGGCCTCGCTCAGGGCGCTCACGGCGGGATGGTTGACCGTGACCGCCAGTTTGCCGCCGGATCGGACGGAGAATTCGGCCAAAAAATCGGTGGCAATCAGGCTGTAGCGTCCCCAGCGACCGTCCACCTCGGTACTTTCGAGCAAAATCGCATCGGGGTTCGCCAGACGCACCTGCATGTACAGGCGGATGGGGGTCTGCGTGTCGCCCTCGGTGACACGTCGGCATTGTTGTCGGAGCCGGATCTGTTGCATAGTCGTGTGCTGTTCGGAACTGAGAAAATAAAAACCGCTGCGGCCTACTCAGGAAGCCGTAGCGGTGACAGAAAAAGCCTTTTGTCGCGATGATGCCGTGCGGACGCACGGGGGAGCTTCCCGGTGTGTTAATTTCGTGCACGACGCCAACGCCAGACCTCCGCCTGACTGAATGTGCTGCCGATCTTATCCACGGGAATCATCACCAGCCATTATAGGATGCTGCGGAGCGCGGGCAAGCGCCCATTTTGTCATAATCGCGCGACCGGGCGTGGACTTTTGCCTTGTCGAAAGCCGCGCCATCATGTAGAGTGGCAGGAGTATGGAATCCACCACCTCTCCCGACAATGTATGGAGCATCGTCGATGCCGTCATCGTCATCAACCTCGATACGCGACCCGACCGCTGGGAGTATTTTCAGAAGCTCAATGCCGGCAAAGTACCGCCGGAGAAGCTGCACCGCCTCAGCGCAGTCAACGGGCGCGAGCTGCCAAGCTACGGCAAGGCGCCGTGGTTCACAACACGCACGGGCGAGCGAGCACGCATCTGGGGCGGCGTGGGCGGCTGCATCCTCTCGCACCGCAACGCCCTGCGGATGGTCGTGGAGAAGGGCTGGCGCAACGCCCTGATTGTGGAGGATGACGTCTCCCTGCCCGAGACCCGCGAGCAATGGGTCGAGCTGGTCGATGCCTTGCGACGCATGCGTGGGGCGTGGTTCCTGTACCTGGGCTACGGCAACTCCCGCCCCTACGCCCGGCATTTGGGCGGCCGATTGTGGCGCAGCGAGGGGGTTTTGGGCACCTTTGCGTACATGGTTTCGCGCGAGGCCTGCGCGAGCGTGCTCCCGCACCTGCCGAGCGACGATGACTTATGGCGCTGGGTGTCGCGCTACCGCGCCATCGACACCTGGTACGCCGACTACATGCCCTATGTGACGCAGGTTCGGGTGCATGTCCTCAACCCCACCATCGTGGAGCACCAAGACGTGGGCTCCGACATTGCGACAGGCTCCTGCGATGCGTCGACCTTCCTTTCCGCCTGTCCCCCGCGCCCCCGTGCCTCCTTGGGGGGATTCCTGCACCTGATCACCCACCCCTTCCGTCGGCTCAAGGTGCGGCTCAACAGCCTGCGCACCCTGCGCCGCGCCACCAAGGGCGGCCTGCCGGGCTATCGTCGCCGCTGATGCGCGGACGTCGACCTCGCCCCGGCAGGCACAAGGCGAAGCGGAGGCACGAATATGTTGTTCATATTCCGAAAAGAGGCATCACTCCGCCCCGGCAGAGCTTGCGGACTCACGGAAATCGCAGCGTTCCCGCTCCATCCGAACAAAGTACGAGTCTTCGTCGGTGCTTTACCGGGTCAAGAAGAGCGTGAATGTTGTCATCCGCCAGCTGCACCAACTCGCGCAAAGCGTTCAGGGGGGTGACGGCGCAGCGTATGGCGCCCCCGGAGCATTGTCCCGGGCACCACGACATGCGTCAGGGGTGAGCACCGTATGCTACATCGCTACGCAGAGATCCACCGGTCACGAGAGGGGAGCCGACGAGCTATTACCCTTTTGCGGCTCCACGCACCAATACTTCTCAATCCACGGGCAAGGCAGCACGCGGTGGTGCTTTTTGCCATCGTCAAAGCCCGCTATTGCTTGGTCGGGATCCGGGGCACCGTGGAAGACGAGAATCTTGGTGTCGGGCTCCGCCGGGGTCTGAATGAGGTTGAGCGGGAAGATGGGGCGGCATGTGCGTTTGAAGCTGCGCGCCCATTCCTCGGGCCACCAGTGTACCTCGCCCAGAGCGTGGGTCATGTAAGCCTGCTCAGTGGGGTAAATCGTGTTATCGTTGGCCTCCTTGAACTCGCGCAGGAATGCCTCATACACATAGCCGCACTTGCCTGCCTCAAAGCGGAAAATCGACGAGTTGCCGATGAAGGGGCGCTTGCGGAAGATGGTCTTGTGCCATTCAATCCAATTGTGGATCATGCAGTTCTTCCCCGGCAGGTAGTCGAAGAAGCAGTCAATGTCGTTCATGATGACCACATCGACATCCAAAAACAGAGTGGGGCCCTGCAACTGCGCGTAGCCGTCCTGATAGATGGCCAGCTTGGCAAAGATGCCCGGCCACTGATTCTCCGGGTAGCCGGGGTTCGGCGGCAGGGGGACGGCATCGATCCCCTCATCCAAACCGGTCGGGTCATCCGTGGCGCACACGAAGCGGAACGGCCGATGCAAATGCCGTTTGACTGAATGATAGAGGATGTTGGTGTAGGAGGCGGGATAGCGTTTTCCCCACTTGAGGCAAAGGATGTTAACCGAAGCTGGCTCACTCATGCCTACATGCTATGTCGAAGTCGATGTTCTGTCAAGATTCTTCTTCGGTTTTTCGTTGCTTCAACACCTTGCGATGCCTGCGCGAGCCCCACCCCCGGCGGCACGCGGCTCAGTGTTTAACCGGGGCGAAAAAAGCGTGCAGCTTGTAATCGGCGAGCTGCACGACCTCGGCAAGGGCGTGCAGAGGACGGCGGCGCAGCCGATGCCGCCCGTACAGCTTCAGACCGGGGACGACGGCATCCTGCGCCGACTCCGGCTTGGCCATGTGCTCGTGAATCAGGTCGACCACCTGGGCATACATATTGTACTTGGTGACAATAAGTCGGCGTGCCTCGCGAATGGCCGGCAGGCGCTTCTCGTACTCGTTGTTGGCGATCGCCTCGCGGATGATGCGCAGCGCCTCGGGCGGGTTGTCCGCCGGGATGGGAATAAAACTCTCCGGGGGCAGCAGCTCGCCCAACTTGGGATCCCCGGCATAAAAAGTCAGGCAGAGTCCCAGAATCGGGTCAGAGATTTTGTCCGTCCAGTGGTAATCGTTGATGTAATTTTCCACCGCGACGTGGTACTTGTAGTCGTTGAGCGCCTCGTATTTGCGGTTGAGCGCCCGCACGCCGCGACCGAACCAGTCAAACTCCGGCAGCTGTTCCGCAAGATACTTGGTCAGCACATAGCGGCGGTAGTGCTGGGTGTGCTTCTGCTGCTTGGAGGAGCACACCGTCGCGATCAGCTTGCTCTTGGGGTACTCCGGCATGGCGAGCACCTTGTCCATCGGGTAACCGGCCATCCAGTGCAGACAGCCCTGCCCGATGCGATGGTGACGGTGCGGCAGAAAACGCTCCGGGTGGGTTGTCAGGACGTAGCCGAACTGGCGAGTGAAGAGCCTCGGGTAAATCTTGATGCTGGGTGGTTCCACTGTCACGAGAATCGTGCGCTCGGGCGGGCACTGCAGGGGCTCCGCCTCCCCGCTGATGGTGCCGACGGAGCGCGGCATCTCATCATAGACCAGCAGCCAATCGTAGTCCGTACATGCCGCATCGGCGATAAACAGGCAGTCTCCCCAGCGAAAAGGCTTCGCGCTGCCGTCCCCGGTCACCATGCGGGTGATGTATTTAATGCGTATCATGGATCTGTTCGGTAAAAAACGTTGAGCGTCCCGCGCGGAGAACCCACACGATAGACATTACCACCCCCGCCCTTCCCTGTCAACCAACTTTGCGCGCTCCGGGTGCAAGAACAAGTTGTAACGAGTGTTGCAACGTTACGCAAGGCTGAACTACCGCTTTCTTTGTCTTACTCCCCCCTCTCCCCACACCAGCGGATTTGAAACAGCCCCCTTTTTTCTCCATTTCGCTCTTTCGCCCGCCTCGGCGGAAACATTCGCCAAGCATCTCCTTTGCCTGCTTTTTCCAGTCCTTTACTAAATCAGGGCTGATACCGTACATTAACGGTCAATGTGGTATGATAAAGTCGTGCAAATCGAAAGTCAGATTTTAGATTTGCGGATGAAGAAGTAACCCTCTGCACATAAACGAGGTAAATGTTATTGCTTCATGCACAGAGCCGATCCATCATGGGGCTGAGTGCGGACTTTTCTGCCATACTGGTTGCACACATTCTACCCAACCCACCAGCCTATTTCAAGCATTTTGCTTGTCGTATTTGGTGCAATTTATAGGTGCAAATAGGTGCAAATGCCCTCCCATATTACTTGCACTTATCCTGAATTTTTGCCTTAAGCCATTGTCCAATCAATCCTGGTATGAGAAGAGCTCCCGCTTTTATTGCGGAAGCTCCTGAAAATGACGCTCAACGCATCTTGATTGCTTTTTTCGATTTGAAAATCAAAATACACTCAAATAGGTATATCTTGGTCGTATTTGCTTTTTTTCGGATTGTCAGCAATGGGATGAACCCGAAAAGCTTTATGCGGGTTGTGTGTTCGGCTCGTTGCAGGTATTCCTCATATAGCTCAGGATTGTCAGCCTTGACAAAAGCTCGGATAGCGTAAGTCGCATTATCCATTTTCGTTGCCTGTTTTTTAGAAGTATTGTTCGCATGCATTCGATAGCGGAACAGAACCTCGGGGAGATTGTGGAACTGAGTGTGCGGAATCAGGCGGCACCATAGGGCATAGTCTTCGGAAGGAGAGAATTTTTCCTCATAGGAAATCTGGTTGCGGCTCAGCAGCTCCCGGCGTACCATGGCGGCAGAGTGGGGTACTACGCAGCCCCACATGAGCCCCATGCGGATTTCTCCATCATTCTCGGGGTAGCGCACCGTTTTCTCGCGGGGAAACTCCCCAACCCACGATCCCAGCACCCCCACCTCCGGGTGGGTATCCAGGTAGGCTACCTGTTTTTCCAGGCGCGTGGGCTCGCTGATGTCGTCGTGGTCAAAAATGGCGATATATTCCCCCTCGGCCATCTGCAGCAGCTTGTTGCGGCTGGGGGTGATGCCCATGTTCTTCTCATTGCGGGCGTAGCGAATGCGGCTGTCATCATACGAGGCCACAATCTCATCGAGCTTTGTGTTATCAGGGGAGTCATTGATAATCAGGAACTCAAAGTCCCTGTACGTCTGGTTCAGGATGCTTTCCATGGCTTCGCGCAGGTGCTCTTCCTGCGTGTTCCAGATGGGCATGAGAACGGATACTTTGGGCATAGATATGAATAGTTAATTTCTATTCTGCTCGACAGCTTCGCGGGTAGCTTTCAGGTAAGCATACCCGTATCGTTTATCAGGTTCCAAATGGGCACCCTCTGCCCATTCATTCCAGGCGTTAATGAAAACGAACTGTTCCTCTGCTGACATATGCTGTTGAGTCCACCGGATGGAATCTGAGAGCCACTGCCTGTATAATTCCGGGGTAACCCCATCGTATACCTGACCTCCGGAATAGGTTTTACGAGCAGTGTTGTCCCAGGATGGGAAGACCCCGCGGAAAACCTTCTGCCCATAATCAAACTCGTATTCCCTTCGTTTGATGAACCCTGCCATCTTCCGGCGTGCAATTTTTGCCTGAGAGTTCATTATAGTCCCCTTAATTTTTTTAAGTCTGGGAATGCAGTGAGGGGGAAACTCAGATATTGCATCAACTCCCCATTGGGCGGCATCTATCAAGGTCTCCCGTTTCTGCAACGCATTGGTTGAAATAATATACAATCCCTTTTCAAAACCAGCAGATTTAGCCATTTTCTGCAGACCTTCAACGAAATATACAAATTCTTCATTTGTAAACAGTGTGGGACGGTAAACAGTCAGCATGGGTTTACCGTCTATGCAGATGTAGCGCTCATCCTTGATGAAAGGAAGAATGTCATCAAAAAAATCGCTGTATGTTTCAGCCTCCATCTTCTGTTCCATGATGACATTCCTGTTTCCTCCATCCCACAAAGTAGACCAATTCTCATTCGCCCAGCACAGGCAGAACGGGAAATCGAGTTCTTTGTTATGAAGCCAGTTAAAAATAGGTTTTTCCAATAGACGCTTACCTTTACCGAACCAATAATAATGGAAGCAGAAACCATAGATTCCATATTGTCTTGCAAGCTCGACCTGACGATACATCACGTCATCATGGCTCAAATCGTAAAACCCCACATCAATAGGGAGCTGCGGCTGATGATGCCCCTTAAACTGGGGTTTTGCCTTTGTAACGTTATCCCACTCCGTAAATCCACGCCCTAAATTCTTATCGTTCAGTGGAATAGCATGAAACTGGGGCAGATAATAGGCCAGAAGCTTGATATCCCGTTCCTGCCTTTCGTAGAAATCAGGTGATATAGGTACGAAATCCTTCTTATTCTCGTTATAGAACGCGTTATAAAAAGGTGCTGTAAATAAGCGACTAATGGATAACATAAAAAATCTTTAATGAGAAAGTGAGTTAACCCCATTTATGAGCACCGACAGTCACGTATGGCACTTCTCAGATTCAATGCTCGGGGCTTCGGGAATGGTACAGCCTTTTGAATTAATTGTCAACATAATTTTTCCATCCGCCAGAAGGATGCAAGTTGCAAAATCAAATGCGACACCGAAAAGCCGTTGCAGAACACCTTGTGTCCA
>CAMACY010000046.1 GCA_945831585.1 uncultured bacterium
AGGTCTACCCCCTGTTGCCGCTTGGGAGAAAAAGACGCGCAAATACTATATATAGTGCTGTTGTTTAAAAATGGCAACAAAATATAGTGGAAAGAATTTTTCGCTTCTCGTTTTTTTTCCTTGCCGAGTCGGGTGCCCCATGCTAGATTATGCGCATTCCTGCTCGTCTCGGAGCCATCGGTGACGCTTGAGTACCCCGATGTGTTGCCCCCTCGTGCGGCAACGAGAAAATCTATCAACCTGATCACATCGCCATGCCGGAAATCATCAAACGCAACGGAAAACGTGAGCGCTTCGAGGCCTACAAAGTGCAGCAGGCCATCGAAAAGGCTTACCACTCCACCCATGAGGACTACAATCCCCTCGTCTACGCCAACGTGCTCGATGCGCTGGCGAAGGAGGAGTACCTGCCCGTCGAAAAGGTGCAGGACATCATCGAAAAGGAGCTCATGAAGGCGGGGTCGTTTGAGACGGCGCGCAGCTTCATCAAGTACCGCTTCCTGCACAAGTTGCAGCGCGAGCAGATTGCCGGCATGTACCAGGGCAACACCTGGGTGGACTGCAAGCAAACCATCGAAGAATACATCGGCAACACCGACTGGCGCATCAAAGCCAACTCCAACACCACCTATTCCAACGCAGGGCTGGTCAACAACACGGCGGGCAAGGTGATTGCCAACTACTGGCTCGATCAGGTTTATTCTCCCGAGGAAGGTGCCGCCCACCGCAACGGCGACTACCACATCCACGACCTCGACTGCCTGACGGGCTACTGCGCGGGCTGGAGCCTGCGCAACCTGCTCAACGAGGGCTTCAACGGCGTGCGCAGCCGTGTCAACAGCCGCCCGCCCAAGCACTTCCGCGAGGCGCTGGGGCAGATGGCCAACTTCCTGGGCATTTTGCAGAGCGAGTGGGCCGGCGCGCAGGCCTTTTCCTCCTTCGACACCTACCTCTCCCCCTACCTCTTCAAGGATCAGCTTTCCTTTGACGATGTGAAGAAAGCCCTGCGCAGCTTTGTATACAACCTCAACGTGCCGAGCCGCTGGGGGCAGAGCCCCTTCACCAATGTGACCATCGACTGGACGGTGCCGCGCGACCTGCGTGAGCAGACGCCCTACAGCGGCGGCGCGCACATCTTCGAGGGGCTGCACGACGAGCGTTTGCTGGCGCTGGCCAAGGAACGCGGGGTGGAGGAGCTGACGGAGCTGACCTACAAGCACTTCCAACCCGAGATGAAGGTGATTCAGCGCGCTTTCTACGAGGTGCTGACCGAGGGCGACAGCACGGGGCAGCCCTTCACCTTCCCCATCCCCACCGTTAACATCACCGAAGATTTCGACTGGGAGGGCGAGAACGTGCCGCTGCTCTTCGAGAACGCCGCCAAGATCGGCTCCTCGTACTTCCAGAACTTCATCGGCTCGCAGTACACCTACGACGAGAACGGCAACAAAATCATCGACGAAGCCGCCTACAAGCCCGACGCCGTGCGCTCCATGTGCTGCCGCCTGCAGCTCGACCTGCGCGAGCTGCTCAAGCGCGGCGGCGGTCTCTTCGGCTCGGCGGAGATGACGGGCTCCATCGGCGTGGTCACCATCAACATGGCGCGCCTGGGCTACCTCTACAAAGGCAACCGCAACCTGCTCTACAGCAAATTGGGCGAACTGATGGATTTGGCCAAGAGTACGCTGGAGAAAAAGCGCGTGTTTATCAACAAGCTCTACGAGCGCGGTCTCTACCCCTACACCAAGCGCTACCTGCCGCACCTGCGCAACCACTTCTCCACCATTGGGCTCAACGGCATCAACGAGATGCTGCGCAACTTCTCCGGCGACACCATGAACACCGCCACGCCCGAAGGCATCGCCTTTGCCGAGGATGTGTTGCACTACATGCGCGAGCGCATCCGCGGCTACCAAGAGGAAACCGGCAACCTCTACAACCTGGAGGCCACGCCGGCCGAGGGCACCACGCACCGCTTTGCCCGCGAAGACCTCAAGCGCTACCCCGACATCATCCAATCCGGCTCGCCGGGGCACCGCTACTACACCAACAGCTCGCAGTTGCCCGCCGGCTACACGCACGACCTCTTCAAGGCGCTCAAGATGCAGGACAAGCTGCAGTGCTGCTACACGGGCGGCACCGTCTTCCACATGTACATGAGCGAGGCCATTTCCTCGCCCGAAGCCTGCCGCGACATCGTGCGCAAGGTGTTGACGAACTTCAAGATGCCCTACATCACCGTCACGCCGCTCTTCTCCGTCTGCGAGAAGCACGGCTACCTCAAGGGGCGGCACGACTACTGCCCGCTCTGCGATGCCGAGCTGCTGGAGAAAGCCCGCCGCGAGGAGCAGCCCCAGCTGCCGCTCTTCTGAGCTCCCCCGCCAACAGAATATCCCCTTTTTCCCAAAAATATCCCGAAAACCATGAATCCCGAAATCAAAGGAGTCGTCAAGACCGATGAAGAGCTGCTGCAGGAGCACGCAGCCGAGCGCACCAAGTGCACCGTCTACACCCGCGTGATGGGCTACCACCGCCCGGTGGAGACCTTCAACGCCGGCAAGCAGGGCGAGTTTGAAGAGCGCGAGCACTTCGAAGAACCCTGTGGCTGCTGCGGCGATGCCATCCTCAAGTAAGAGGAGCCGCCTTGTGCGTCATCTCGCGGCGTTTGCTGCCCGCCGCGGCAGCAAACGCCGAATTTTCCCACCATGGTGCACCCCATTGACATCACCCCGCTGACCTTCCTCGACTACCCGAAGAAGGCCGCCTGCATCCTGTGGTACACGGGCTGCAACCTGCGTTGCCCCTACTGCTACAACCCCGAGCTGGTGCTGGGGCGGGGCGGGGGGCAGGACGAAATGGCCTTCCTGCGCGAGCGGGCTGGCTTTTTGGATGCCGTGGTGCTCAGCGGGGGCGAGTGCACCCTCAACCCCGACATCGCGGAACTCTGCCGCGCCATCAAGCGCGAAACGGGGCTGCTCATCAAGATCGACACCAACGGCTCCAACCCGCAGGTGGTGCGAGCCCTGGCCGAGGAGCAGCTCATCGACTACGTGGCGTTGGATAACAAGATGCCCGGCAACCGCAGTTGGCATCTGCCCGGCGGCGCCCTCCTCTTCGACCGCTTCCGCGCCACCCTCAAGGTGTTGCAGCACTACGCCCTGCCGCACGAAGTGCGCACCACCGTGCATCCCGGCCTGCTGGACGAGGCTGACATTCTCCGCATGATCCGCGAGACCATGTCCTTCGGATACACGGGCAACTACTACCTGCAATTTTTCTTTGATGCCGGCAAGGGCAAAACTCTAGGCAATCTGCCGCCCCCCTCACGTCGCTACGATCGCAGCCTGCTGAATGACATGAGCCCCTTGCCCATCGTCTACCGCAACTTCCCCGAAGACCGCTACAAGTATTGACGCCGGACTTCGGTGGCTGCAAAGAAAAGGGAGAACCGAGTTCGGTTCTCCCTTTTGCCGCGTTGCGTATCGGCGTCGCTTAGAAGCGGAAGCCCAGATCGACGCCGAAGGTGAAGAGGAAGTGGTCGACGATGCCGGAATCGTAGGCCCGCTCGATTTTGCGGGAATTGCAGCCCGACCAGGAGCAGCTGCCCCAGGGAGTGATGTAGAAGCGAGCGTCTCGACCGATGGCGCCGCCATGCGTGTAGAGCGGCAACGCCACGCGGATGCGATAGGCATCGATGCCCTCCACACCGGCGCCCCAGTAGCCCAGCGAGGGGGCAATGCCCGCCGAAACTTCTACGTCCGAGCCGACGAAGGATCCGTTAAGCACGTTGGTGAAGCGGTAGCCCAGCTCGGCATCAAAGTAGCTGCCCGTGAGCCCTTGGAAGCCCCAGCCCCAGAGCGCATGACCGAAGAAGCCGCGCTGGCGGTCGTTGTAGGACAGGCGCAGGTTGAAATCCTGGGCTAAGCGGTGCGGGCAGTCGCCGCTCGCATGGGCGAGGAAGCCCTCGGCGCCGCCGTGGTGCAGGCTGTAGCCGATTTCCGCCAGCAGATTCGGGAAAATCTCCTTGCCGATGGCGTAGTCGAAGCGCACAAGGGGCGTGTCGCCGAAGAGATCCTCGGTGTCCCAGATGTAGCCGAATTCGCCGCCGAGGCGCTGCTGAATGCCGAGGCCGAAGAGATTGCGGTTGGGCAGGGTCCAGGAGCCGCTCAGCGAGGAAAAGCCGTGGTGGGTGAATACATCGGTGAAGCCCATGCCGCGCACCGTGTAGTTGGAGCTGTAGGCATTGAGGTTGACATAGCTGATGCGGTCGGAGGAGACCGGCGTCACGGGGGCGGTGTAGGGCACGGCCGGGGCTTGGTAGTCGCCGCTGTAGCTCGTATCGTAGCTGATGCTGTCGTAGCTGATGTCGCCGGAGGGGATGGCGGGGGGGAGTTCGGTCGCTGCAAGCGGCAGCGCGGCAAGACTCAGGAGGCAGGGGGTGAGGCGCATAGGATGATGATAGCGTTTGT
The DNA here is from genome assembly GCA_945831585.1 of uncultured bacterium. GTDB lineage: Bacteria > Verrucomicrobiota > Verrucomicrobiia > Verrucomicrobiales > Akkermansiaceae > Akkermansia. The sequence continues at coordinate 4,470 of CAMACY010000046.1, forward strand.
GGTGAAAAAGACAAGATGAAAGCACGGGCTTCACCAAGCCCGCTGCCATTCGATGCGGTTTTCGGGTTTCCAGAATTGCTCGAGTTGGTAGAAGCTGCGGGTGTCGTCGCCCATGACATGCACCATGACATCGATGTAGTCCAGCACGGACCAGAGCGCCTGCGGCGCGCGGTCGGCGTACACGGGGTCAAGTCCGTGTCGTTCGTACACATCGTGATCCACATCGCGCAGCACGGCGCGCAGGTGCGGTACGGAGGTCGCGGTGCAGACCACGGCATAATCCGTCAGCGAGGAGCTTCCCCGCAGGTCGTACACGGCAATATCGGTGGCTTTGGCATCATCGGCGGCGGTCGCGCAGGCGATGGCGAGCTCTCGGGCGGTCATAGGCATTCAGTGTGTGGGAGGTTGTTCGGTGGGGGCGTCCGTTGGCTTCGGCGTGTTGTCAACGGGAGTATCCTGCCCGGCAGCGGGCTCTTCGGTCGGGGCTTCCGGGGTTTCGCTGGGCTCCTTCGGCTCCTCCGGCGGCAGCTCGGGGGGCAGCTCACGCACAGGAGGCTCGCTCATCGCACCCGTTTCCAGCAGCTCGCTGACCTGCTTGCCGGTCAGGGTTTCGTATTCCAGCAGCGCGTCGGCAATAAGCAGCAGGCGCTCCTTGTTCTCGCGGATGATGTTCAGCGCGCGTTCGTAGTTCTCGCGCACAATGCGCTGCACCTCCTCATCAATCAGCTGCGCCGTGTGCTCGGAGAAGCTGCGTCCCTGCGCCAAATCGCGAGCCAGGAACACCTCGCTGTGGCCGCTGGCGTACTCGACGGGACCGAGCTTGGGGCTCATGCCGTAGACGCACACCATCTTGCGGGCAATGTGCGTGGCCTGGCGGATGTCCATGCTGGCCCCGCCGGAGACATCGCCGAAGATGACCTGCTCGGCGCAGCGCCCGCCCATCGCCATGACGATGTAGTCGTGCAGCTCGCTCTCGTACTCGCTGTGTTTGTCCTCCTCGGGCAGCATCATGGTGACACCCAGCGCCGGACCGCGCGGAATGATGGTGACCTTGTGCAGGGGGAGGGACTTGGACAGCTTGGTTTTGAGCAGGCAGATGGCGTGGCCGACCTCGTGGATGGCGGTGTTGCGCTTTTCCTTATCCGTGATTTCCAACGAGCGGCGCTCGCGTCCCCAGCGCACTTTTTCGCGTGCTTCCTCCAAATCTTCCTGCTGCACGGCGGGGCGGTTCTTGCGGGCGGCGATGAGCGCAGCCTCGTTGACGAGGTTGGCGAGTTCGGCGCCGGAGAAGCCTGTGGTAGCGCGGGCGATGGGGTTGAGGTCGACCCCGTCGGCCAGCTTCACCTTGCGGGCATGCACTTTGAGAATCTGCTCGCGCCCGGCGGCATCGGGCAGGTTGACCGTCACCTGGCGGTCGAAGCGCCCGGGGCGCAGCAGGGCAGGGTCGAGCACGTCCACGCGGTTGGTGGCGGCAATGACGATGACATTTTCGTTGGCGGTGAAGCCGTCCATCTCCACCAGCAGGGCGTTGAGCGTCTGCTCGCGCTCGTCGTGCCCGCCGCCGACGCCGTGTCCGCGGTGGCGACCGACGGCGTCAATCTCGTCGATGAAGATGAGGCAGGGGGCGTGTTTCTTGGCCTCGGCGAACATGTCGCGCACGCGGCTGGCACCCACGCCGACGAACATTTCCACGAAGTCGGAGCCCGAGATGGTGTAGAAAGGCACATCGGCCTCGCCGGCGATGGCGCGCGCCAGCAGGGTCTTGCCCGTGCCGGGAGGCCCGACCATCAGCACACCCTTGGGAATGGTGCCGCCCAGATTGCGGAATTTTTTAGGATTGCGCAGGAATTCGACGATTTCCCACACCTCTTCCTTGGCCTCGGAGATGCCGGCGACATCCTTGAAGGTGACGTGGTTCTTGGAGGGGTCGAGCAGGCGCGCACGGCTGCGGGCGAACTTCATGGCGCCGCCGGGACCGGCGCTTTGGGCGCGGAAGAAGAAGAAGAGCAGCAGCAGGACGATTGCCAGCGGCAGGAGATTGATGAGGAGGGTGCTCCAGGTGTTGTCCTCCGAGCGATAGTCGGCGTTGTTGCCCAGCAGCTCACGCACGGCATCGCCTTGGAAGAGGCGGTTGAAGCGAACGCGCACCGGTTCCACCTCGCGCGGGGTCACCTTGTCGGTGTAGGCTTTGCGGTACTTGCCGATGATGACATTGTCGCCGTTGTTCAGGTGGTAGATGGCAGCGCTGCCGGGCAGGATGCGCCCCTCGACCCCCAGCCGCTCAAAGGCTTCGCAGCCGGCCAGCTTGTCGGCCGTCTCGACGGCGGGTTGCTCCATGGCCGGCGGGGTGGAGGTGATGCCGAAGCGGTTGCAGAGCGTGCGCAGGGTTTCGGAATCGGTGTAGGGGAGTACGAAGGTGCTCTCCTGGTAGTCCGGCTTCTTTTTGTAGAGGTAGGCGGTGAGGGTGCTTTCGCTACCGGCATCGTTGGTGGTGACTTCGATGGGGTAGTCCTTGGGCTGCGTGGTCACCACGAGCCCCTCGCGGTAGTCCTTGGTGAAGGCGTCGAGCGTGATGCTGCGCGCGGGGCTGCTCATCGAGCCGTCAAACACGAAGGCTACCAGCAGAATGCCCGTAATGACGGCCATGAGAATCATCACACCCCAGTTCGGCGAGGAACCGGGCTGCGGGGGCGACGAAAAAGGGTTTTTCTTGGGGGGGATCGGGGGCATGGTGTGTCTGTTGCGATTATAAGGGCTGCACGGGTGCAGGGAAAAACCCTTTTTGAGGCATGCGGTCGAAAAAGGCTGTCAGCATGGGGGCTCGCTCAGATGAGGTGCCCCATGCGGTCGCGCTTGGTTTCCAGGTAATGCTTGTTGTCGGCGTTCGGCGGGATGCTGATGGGCACTTGCTCCGCGATGTCGAGCCCATGCCCCGCGAGGCCGACGATTTTGCGCGGGTTGTTGGTCATGAGCCGCAGGTGGCGCACGCCGAGGTCGCGCAGAATCTGGGCGCCGACGCCGTAATCGCGCAGGTCGGGCGGGAAGCCGAGCCGCACGTTGGCATCCACGGTGTCGAGCCCCTGTTCCTGGAGCTTGTAGGCGTGCAGCTTGGCCGAGAGACCGATGCCGCGCCCCTCCTGGCGCAGGTAGAGGATGATGCCTCCCTCGGCTGCCACGCGGCGCATGGCGGCGTGCAGCTGGCTGCCGCAGTCGCAGCGGCGGCTGCCGAAGACATCGCCCGTCAGGCATTCGCTGTGCACGCGGCAGAGGATGGGCTTGTCGGGGTCAATGTCGCCGCGCACGAGGGCGAGGTGCGTCTGCCCGTCCACCTCGCTGTGGTAGGCGTGGCAGGTGAACTCGCCGAACTCCGTGGGGAGCTTGACGGTCTCCTCGCGGTACACGAGTTTTTCGGTGTGCTGGCGGTGCTCGATGATCTGCGCCAGTGAGCAGGCTTTGAGCCCGTACTGCTTCTGGAAGCTGCCCAGCTCGCCCAGGCGCGCCATGGTGCCGTCGTCCTTCATGATTTCGCAGCAGACGCCCACGGGCTCCATGCCGGCGATGCGCAGCAGGTCGACGGTGGCCTCTGTGTGCCCGGCGCGGCGTAGCACGCCGCCGATGCGGGCGCGCAGGGGGAAGCAGTGCCCCGGCTGCACGAAGTCCTCGATCGTGCTGCGCGGGTCGGCCAGTTTCATGGTGGTCAGCGAGCGCTCAAAGGCCGAGATGCCCGTGGTCGTGCCCTCCTTGGCATCGACCGAGACGGTGAAGGCGGTGTGCAATTTCTCGGTGTTGTGCTGCGCCTGCATGGGTAGCCCCAGTTGCTCGACGCGCTCGGGCGCCATGGGGACGCAGATGAGCCCGCGGGCGTGGGTGGCCATGAAGTTGATGTTCTGCGGGGTGGCAAACTGCCCGGCGCAGATGAGGTCGGCCTCGTTTTCGCGCTGTGGGTCGTCCGTGACGAGAATCAGCCGCCCGAGGCGCAGCTCCTCGATGACCTCGGGCAGGGGGGAGTAGATGATGGGGTCGCTGCCGTCGGCCACGGGTACGCTCGCGGGCGGCTCGGGCTCGGGCTCGCGGGGCAGCGCGACCCCGCCCTCTGCGGCATCGCATTGGTTGATGAAGTCACTCATGTCAAAGACGCCGTTCTTGGCGTGGAACTCAATGTGTTGCATGGGGAATTAGTGTTCGTAGGGGGTGGGGTCGGGCGCGCCGGCGGCGGCAAAGGCCGCCTTGCGCTCGCGGCAGGTGGCGCAGAGCCCGCAGTGGCGCTCGCCGCCGCGGTAGCAGGAGTAGGTGTGGGCGTAGTCCACCCCCAGCCGCAGCCCCTCGCGCACGATGTCGCCCTTGGAGGCGCGGATGAAGGGGCGCAGAATCTGCAGGCGGGCGTAGGTGCCCAGCCGAATGGCCTCACCCATGGCGGCCATGAACTCCTCGCGGCAGTCGGGGTAGATGGCGTGGTCGCCCGAGTGGGCGGCGATGACGATACCCTCCGCCCCCTTGCTCTCGGCAATGCCGGCGGCGATGGCCAGGAAGATGCCGTTGCGGAAGGGAACGACGGTTTGTTTCAGGTTTTCGGGGGCGTAGTCCCCGGTGGGGATGGCCTCTGCCCCGCTCAGCAAGGCGCTGGAGAGGTGGCTCGCCGTGGCGCTCATGTCGAGCTCCATGTAGGGAACGCCCAGGTGCTCAGCTTGCCAGCGGGCGCAGGCCAGCTCGCGCTCGGTGTGGTTGCTGCCGTAGCGAAAGGCCAGCGCGCAGGTGATGCGGTGCTCGGCGGCGGCGCAGTGCAGGGCGGTGGTGGAGTCCAGCCCGCCGGAGAGGAGGACGGCTACATTCATGGTGACTTCGTTCAGAGGGGGCGGTTCTCGGGGTGGTGCTCGGCGGTGCAGGTGAGCCGAATGCCTCCGCGTGCGCCGAAGCGCCCCTCGACCTTCATCCAAGCGGGCTGCACCGCTGCCACGAGGTCATCGAGGATTCGGTTGACCACCTGCTCGTTGAAGGCGGGGTAGTTGCGGAAGGAAGCGAGGTAGTACTTGAGGCTCTTGGTCTCCACGCATTGATCCGCCGGGCTGTAGGTGATGCTCATGTGGCAGCTGTCGGGCTGCCCCGTCACGGGGCAGAGCGAGGAGAACTCGTCCGTTTCCAGCCTTACCACATAGGGACGCCCCGGCGTGCGGTTGGGGAAGGCCTCGAGTTTGGCCTCGTCGGGGCTGGTGAAAAAGGCGGTGTGCCGCCCCAGCATCGAGATGTCGTTGCTCATGGTGTGTGCAGAAAATCAGAGTTTGGTCAGGCTGTAGCCGTCGCGTCCGTCCTTCATGCCCCAGCCCAGCTGCGCCAACTCGGCGCGCAGGGCATCGGCGCTCGCCCAATCCTTGGCGCAGCGGGCAGCCCAGCGCTTGTCGGCCAGGGCGCGGATGTCCTCGGGAACCTCGATGTCAGCGTCGGGGTCAGGCAGCTGCAGCCCCAGCGCCTCGGTGATGACGCGGAACGCGCGCCGGAGCTCCGTCGCTTCCTCCGCCGACAAACTCTCGGGTTTGATTCCCTTGATGGCACTGAACACATGACCGAGCGCTTCCGGGGTGTTGAGGTCGTCTTCCAGACTGGCCCAGGCAGGTTCAAAGATGCCGAGGGCGGGGCGCTGCTTGACCAGCTCGCGGTAGCTGGGCTCCTTGGCGCCGGACACTTTGGCGAGCGCCTTGTCGAAGCGTCCGAGCTTGTTGAGGGCGCTTGCAGCGTCCTTCAGCCCGGCGAGGGTGAAGTTGAGGGGGCGGCGGTAGTAGGCTCCGGCGAGGATGTAGCGCAGCGCGGCAGGGCTGTGCCCCATGCCCTGCAACTGGTCGAGGGTGTAGAGGTTGCCGAGGCTCTTGCTCATCTTGGCACCGTCTACCAGCAGGTGGGTGATGTGGAACCAGTGGCGCGCGCTCTCGCCGCCGCAGGCACAGCGGCTCTGGGCAATTTCGTTTTCGTGGTGCGGGAAGATGAGATCCACCCCGCCGGAGTGCAGGTCGAAGGTGTCGCCCAGGTATTTGTGGCTCATGGCCGAGCATTCGAGGTGCCAGCCGGGGCGCCCCTCACCCCAGGGGCTGGGCCAGAAGTTGGGGCCGTCCTCGGGGCGGCGCGCCTTCCACAGCACGAAGTCCGCCACGCTGTCCTTGTCGTACTCATCAACATCGGCGCGGGTGGCTGCGGTTTTGCCCAGGTCGAGCGTCTGGCGGTCGAGGTGGGCGAGCCGCCCGTATTCGGGGTAGGAGGAGATGCGGAAGTAGACCGAGCCGTCCTCGCTGCGGTAGGCATGGCCGGTGTCCATGAGGCGCTGCACGATGTCGATTTGCTCGGCGATGTGGTGCACGGCACCGGGCTCCACATGCGGCGGCAGGCAGTTGAGCGCCTTGCAGTCTGCGTGGAATTTCTCCGTCCACTGCGCGGTGTACTCCGCGAGGGGTACGCCCTGCGCCTGCGAGTTTCGGATGGTCTTGTCGTCCACATCGGTGATGTTGCGGACGTGCTTGGTGCGCAGGCCGCCGAGTTCGACCACGCGGCGGAAGACATCCTGAATGACAAAGGTGCGGAAGTTGCCGATGTGGGCGGCGGCGTACACGGTCGGGCCGCAACAGTAGAAGCGCAGCTGTTTGCCGTCTTCCGCCTGTACGGGTTTGAGCGCCCCCGACTGTGTATCAAAGAGATTCAACATAACGCCCGCCAGTATGAGCGCGCGGGCTCGCTGCGTCAAGCCTTCCCTGTGTCCTATTCCGCGGCGCAGGCTCGCGGGGGACGGACGCGCGGCAGCCCCCGCATCGGGGAGCTGCCGCGATTGAAAACGCGGGAGATGTTTGCCGAGGCGCCTCTCAGTGCAGCTTGGCGAGCAGCGTGGGCTGGTCGAGGATGCTCATGTAGGGGCGGTGGTCGATGCCCGAATCCAGCAGGTAGAGGGTGAGCAGGCGCTTGACCACGGAGAGAATGCGCTCCGGCTGCCAGGGTTTTTCGATGTAGTTGTCGATGTGCCCGTCGTTGATGGCGTTGATGGTGTCGGCGTGGGTGGCCTGACCGGTCAGCAGTACCTTGCGCGTGTGCCGGAAGCGGCGGTCGGCGGCCACCTTGCCCAGAAGCTCGGTGCCGCTGGCGCCGGGCATCACCTGGTCGGAGATGATGATGGCTACATGGTCGCCGGATTGGTCGATTTGCTTGGCGAGGGAGAGGCAGTCCTCCACCCCGGAGGCTTCTTCCAGACGGACGAGCGGCGTGAGCGGGCGGAGGTCGCGCAGGACGGAGTCCAGCACCTCCTGCTGGTCATCAACGCAGATAATGTTGATTTGTTCCATAGTGTGTCGTGGGATAAAAACGGTTGTTCGGCTTTCCTCCATCCTAGCAGAGGCACCGCACACCTGCAACGAAAAAAAAGCAGCCAAGGCGGCAAAAATCGCGGTCGGCGGCTGTTGTTAGGCTTCGGCGGAGCTCTCCTCGGTGCTCAGGGGTAGGTAGACGGCAAAGCAGGTGGCCTGCTCATCGCTGGTGAGCTCGATGCAGCCCTTGTAGCTGTCGATGACGCGGCGCACGATGGCCAGCCCCAGCCCCAGGCCGAAGTCGAGCCCCAGCTTCTTGGTGGTGAAGTTGGGTTGGAAGATTTTTTCGCGGATACCCTCGGGGATGGTCGGGCCGTTGTTGGTGAAGGAGACGCGGATGTAGTCGGTCGGCAGCAGGCGCAGACCGTCGGCGTGGTACAGTTCGGCGCGGATGCTCAGGGTGGGCTGCTCGGTGCCGCCCTGTTCCATGGCATCGCAGGCATTTTTGATGATGTTGGTCCACACCTGCACCAGCTCGGTGACATCGGCGGTGATGGGGGGCAGGTCGGGGAAATCGGTCTCGAGCCGGATGCGTTTGAGCTTGTTGGTCAGCAGGTTCATCGCATCGTTGAGCGATTCGACGACATCGGCATCGGTGCTGCGGGCGGAGTTGCCGCCGCCCAGCATCTTGACGGAGCGCACAATGCCCGTGGCGTGGCGAGCGGCAATCTGCATGTCGCGCAGGTCGTGCCCCAGCTCCCAGAAGCGGTAGTTGTTGCGGAGATTTTTGAGGAATTTGCGGTCGAGTTTCTTCAGCTCAACCTCGTTGGGGGCAATGTGCGCCAGCACCTTGGCGGCGTCCTGCGTCCAGCCCAGTTCGCGCTCGTAGCGGCGGGCGATTTGGCGCAGCTCGGCGGCGGGCGTGAAACTCTTGTCGATAAAGCCGAGGGTGAAGAGCTTGGAGTTGAGCGGGTTTTCCTCCGCCAAGCAGTAGGTAAGCTGCTCGGCGACAAACTCCATGCGGCGCGAGATGACCCCGACGGCGTTGTTGAGCTCGTGGGCGATGCCCGCCGTCAGCTGGCTGAGCGTGGTCGCCATTTCCGCGCGCTGGAGCAGGCGGCGCGCTTCCTCCTTCTCGGCGGCGTGGCCGAAGATGCGGCGGTTGCGGGCAGCCAGCTCGTGAATGAGCACGGGGAGGAACTGGTGCTCCAAGCTGCCGTAGTGCTCCTCATCCACCGCCTGCACCTCGGTGTCGATGTAGGCCAGCTCGGTGTCCTCGAGCGCCACGATGTCGTTGGAGCTGTGGAAAGCCCCCGAAAAGAAGCTTTGCACGCAGACGTAGGAGCCCGCTTCAACGCGAAAGACTTCGTAGGTGCGAGCCCCCGTCTCGGCCGGCAGTCCGCAGCCGGGGATGGTTTCCTCGTGGCGGTAGGCCGCCAGCGAGCCTTGCAGGATGAGGTAGAGCCGGTGGCTCTCCTCACCCTGCGCCACCACCATCGCGCCCTTGTCGACATGCAGGGTGCGCGCCGGATCGCTGAAGTAGACGTCACGCAGCCGTTGCAGCGAGGCGTTCTGACCGGTCAGCTCATCGAACATGGGGCGCAAGGGCGGTGGGTTGCGGTGCGGCTCAGGCGAAGAAGCCGCAGTTGTTGAGGAGGTACATGAGCACGAAGGTCAGCACGAGCCCCGTCAGGCACAGGATGGTGCCGGAGACGGCCATGCCCTTCTGCTCAACCAGCCCCGTGGCATAAGCCAGCGCGTTGGGCGGCGTGGAAATCGGCAGCGCCATGCCCAGCGAGGAGGAGAAGGCAATCGCGCAGAGCAGCCCGATGGCGCCCGCGTTGTCCATGACTCCCGCGCCCACCATGGTGCCCGCCACGGCGGCGAGAATGGGCATGAGCAGCGAGGCCGTCGCCGTGTGGCTCATGAAGGTGGCCATGAAGAGGCAGATGCTGCCCGCCCCGACCATGAGCATCGTCGCATTCCAACTGGCAAAGGGAATGGCGTTGATGAGATCCTTGGCGAGGTTGGTCTGCTGCAGCGCGACACCGAGGGCAAAGCCGCCCGCAACCAGCCACAGCACATCCCAGCTCATGCTCTTGAGATCCTTGGCGGTGATGACACCCGTGACCGCGAACACGCCGATGGGTACAATGGCCACGGTGTTGGCATCCACGCCGACGAGGTCGGAGAACACCCAAAGGAGAATCGACACGGCAAAGGTGACATAGACGATGATGGCCTTGGGCGTCTTGAGGAATTCGCCCTCCATCTTCAGCTCAATGCTCTTGGCCTTGATGGGGAACATCTTGATGAGCAGCAGCCAGCCGATGAGCAGCATGACGGCGACGAAGGGAACGCCGAAGAGCATCCACTTGCCGAAGGAAATGGTGAGCCCCATGTCCTGCATGGCCTTGAGGGCGATGGCATTGGGCGGGGTGCCGATGGGGGTGCCGATGCCGCCGATGTTAGCCGCCACGGGGATGCAGAGGGCAAAGGCGGCGCGCCCGCGATCCTCCGGCGCAAAGAGGGCGAGCACGGGCCCGAGAATGGCGAGCATCATGGCCGCCGTGGCTGTGTTGCTCATGAACATGGAGAAGAGCGCCGTCACGCACATGAGCCCCAGCAGCACAAACTTGGGATTCGTGCCAAAGGGCTTGAGCAGCGCCTTGGCCAAGCTGATGTCCAGGCGGTACTTGGTGGCAGCGGCGGCCAGGAAGAAGCCGCCGAGGAAGAGGATGATGATGGGGTCGGCAAAGGTGGCCATCACGGCCTTTTGCTGCATGACATTGGTGATGGTCATGTTCTTGACCGGTGCCAAATCCACCGTGCCGTCGTGCATGCGCAGCACAGCGCCTTGCAGCGCCTCGGCTTCAGCCGCCTTGTCGGGCTCCGTCGGGGCTTTCTTAGCCGCCTTGGCGGCGTTCTTCATCAGCTCACCGTCGATGGTGGTGATGATGCCCGTCGCGTCGAGATTGGACTTGCCCTTGAGGGTCTTCTTGATGGAGGCCATCATGTTTTCCTTGGTTGTCGGCGTCAGCTTGCCCAAGGTGGCACTGTCGAGGGTCGCTTCGACAACGGCGACATCGTACACAGCGGGGCGCAGGAAGGTGAATGCGCTGGAGGACATGCAAAGCAGGCAGATGGTGATGACGAGCGTGGAGGTGGTCCAAATCGGAATGGGCTCAAGAATCCACATGAGGGCAGCCATCACGAAGAGGGCGACCACTCCCTGTTGCACCATGTTGAGCTCCACCCCCCACGAGGCGTAGGGGAGGAAGAACGTGCAGCCGCTGAGCAGGAGCACGAGCATGATTTTGATGAGTGATTTGGTTGTGCTGTTCATAGTCGTTTTCGCTTGAAAAGACGGCACTGACGCATCCCTGCGCGCCCGCGCCCACCCGCGCCGCCAGGCGGTGCGGATGACGGTGCCCAGTCTACCCGAAAGCCACCCTGTTGGCAAGCTCAAATAGCGGGCAGGGCGAAAATGAAGCGCCGCTCTT
>CAMACY010000047.1 GCA_945831585.1 uncultured bacterium
CCACTGCCGACGGCCCCCCGAAGGGGGCGAGCGGAGCGAGGTAAGGCAGTGAAGCAAGCGCAGCCCCATCAGTAAAAAAAGCACACGAAGATTGATGCTAGGAACCGGGGTATCCCAGCGGGCATTGTTCGTTATCAATTCAATTGGCTACTCCGAAGATGCCGACTCCTCTTGCTGCTCTCCTGATTGGCTCCTCGCGTTATCGTAGGGGTTGTTGTTTTTGCTTAAACATCGGCATAGGGTTTGCTGATGAAAAATCAACCTCCATTTTCTTTTCCCTTATTCTGAGCTATTCTTCTACCTCGTTCGAAAAACCTTATGACACGTGTGGGCTTTGAATGCCCGTCGCGAGCTTTTCTCTTGACTCCGGGAGCGGGGAGGGCGATACTACGGCCATGAGCGCAATTCCATGGGTCGTCATGGCGGCGGCATCGGCAGCCGTTGATTGTCTGAACCCGCTGCCGGCACCGGGTGAGCCGGGATACATGCCCGCGCCGCGTCATCACTTTCGTGTGCTGTTCGAGAATGATTCGGCGGCGGATACCGACGAGAGCTACTCCCACGGAACGCGGCTCGACTATGCGCAGGATTGGGATGAGCACAACAGTTGGGGGCTTAGCCTGACGCAGAATATCTACACGCCTACCACGCATACACAGGCCTGCGTGCCGGGCGAACATCCTTATGCGGGCTATCTGGCGCTGGGCGCGGCCTACCTGCGCCGCGGTGATTGGGTGGGCTGCTCGACAGAGCTTCAGCTGGGGACGACGGGTAACCCGTCCTTCGCGCGTTACTCGCAGGATGCTGTGCACCGTGCCTGCGGGCTGGAGCGCTGGGAGGGCTGGTCGTATCAGGTTCCGGCGGAGCCGACGGTGCAGCTTTCCTCGCGGCAGGATTATCGGCTGGCCTTCATGGAGTGCCGCAGCGGCTCGTGGCAAAGCGATGCTCTCTTGTTTACCCGCGAGAATGTGGGAACGGTGAATCTGTCCGGCGGCGTGGGGCTCGTGCTGCGCTGGGGGCACAATTTGCCGGAGAGTATGGCAGTCAACGGGAATCATGCGGCGGATTTCGGCCGGGGGCTGCTCCGTGTCTCGGACTACCGACCGGAGGAAATGTCCTACTTCCTCGTGGGCTCGGTGTATGGGGGTTATGTGGCGCGTGATATCACTATTGATGGCGGCGTTTTCCGCAGTTTCCCGCACAAGACTTGCAGCCGCAAGCCTTGGCAGCTCGAGGGGCAGCTGGGGCTGGGGGTGGTGCGCCGGGGGGTGGATTATTTCGCGGGGATGGTGTGCCACTCGCGTACCTATCGCACGGAGGATAAGAATCACTTGTACGGCAGCTTTGCCATAACCCTGCATTGGTGATGACTCGGTGGCTGCTGCGCTGGTTGGTGGGGCTGCTCTGCCTCTTTTTTGCCGTGAGCGGGGTGCTGATTGCCGCGCAGTTCGGCGCGGAGGCATGGGGATTTGCCCGCATGGGCGGGGTGATGCTCTGGGCGGCGTTGGCCATGGGCTGCACGGCGGCGGTGGGGCTGATCTTTACGTTGGTGTTCGGCTACCTGAGCACGCGGCTCTTTACGCGCGCGCACTGGGGTGCTGCGGGGGCGGCTGCTCTGGCGCTGGTGGCGTTCGCCTGGGGCTGGAATCGGCTGGACTCCTGTGATTTGCCGCTGGTGCTGCCCATCGATGGCTGCACCGAGGTGCACGAGTTGGTGGGCAGTGAGGTGGGCGAGCTCATTCCTCTGGGCTTCTCCTTCGTGGCCGATGCGGCAGAGGGGCAGGGGCTTCGCGCGCGGGTGCTGAGTGCCTATCGTGGGCGAACGGAGCAGCGTGTGCTGCACCTGCAGCCCGGTGAACCGCAGCGCAGCAGGGGGTGGTCGCTCTGCTTCTGCCGCGTGGCGTGCTACAACGGGGTGCCGCATGCTGAGCTGCGCGTTATCCGCGAGCCGGGGCGCTACCTCCTGCTCGGTGGCGCGCTGGGAGCTCTCGGCTGCTTGGCGGCGCTGCTCCTCGGCACGGGAAAGCGGGAGCCCTGAGCCGGGCGATTCAGCTCTGCGTCTCGGGGGGCGCTGCGAGCGCTGCCCACTCGGCCGGCACACGCTGCGGGCGACCCTGAGGCATCTGCACGAGGGCGAGTCGCTGGTGTACGGAGACGAGCAGTTTGTCATCCGCGGCGCGGCGCACCTCCACCCGCACCCAAAGCGAGGAGCCTTGCGCGCGCTCCACAATACCCTGCACGCGGCAGATGTCGGAGAGTACGGCGGGCGCGTAGTAGTCGACCTCGGTACGGACGAGCACGGCGTGCAAACCGCGCTTGGCCATCTCCGTGTAGTCAATGCCGAGGTGGGCGCACATCTTGGAGCGGCATTCCTCGACCCAGCGCAGGTAGGCCAGGTTATGCACGACACCGCCGCAGTCGGTATCGTAGTACATTACCTGATAATCGAGCGAGTATTGGGGAATCATGGCTTGGCTCAATCAGTGGCACCCCTGCCCCGCAGGGGGAACAGGGGTGCTGCGGTCGGAGGAAATCGGGGGAGGCTTACTTGCGGATGAACTCCTCGATGGCGGAGGTCACCTCCTTGAGGTCGTCGATGGTCAGCTCGCCCATGTGCGCGATGCGGAAGGTCTTGTCTTTCAGATCGCCGTAGCCGTTGCCCGCCGTCATATTGCGCGTGGCGAGGAAGGCGTTGAGCGCTTTGAAGTCCAGCAGCTCACCCGTCGCCTTGATGTGGCTGTCGATGACGGTGAGCGTCTTGGAGAGATAGTTTCGGTTGGGGTAGACGCGGAAGTGCTCGTCTGCCCAGGCGCGCGTCCACTTGGCCATCTCTTCGTGGCGGGCAAAGCGGGCTTCGATGCCCTCTTCGTTCACGATGTGTTTGAGCTGCTTGTCCATCGCGAACATGATGGTCAGACAGGGGGTGGAGGTGTATTGGTAGTTCTTCTTGTCGATGAAGTCCCAGATGGTGCGCAGGTCGAAGTAGAGACCGCGGTGCTCCACCTGCGCCGTACGCTCGTAGGCCTTTTGGCTCATGGCGGCGATGGCCATGCCGGGGGGCAGCGCCAGCGCTTTCTGCGTGGAGGTGATGAGCACGTCGATGCCCAGCTTGTCCGTTTCAATCTTGGAGCCGGCGGCGGAGGAAACGGCATCCACGCACCAGATGACATCGGGGTACTTCTTCATGACCTCGGCAATCTCCTCCACGGGGTTCTGCACGCCCGAGCTCGTCTCGTTGTGCGTGACGGTGATGAGGTCGTACTTGCCGGTGGCGAGGGCGGCATCCACCATCTCGGGGGTGGTGGGCTGGCCCATCTCGCTGGCAAACTTATCGGCGGGGATGCCGTTGGCCTTGGCCATCTTGAACCACTTGTCGCCGAAAGCACCGATGGAGAACACCGCAGCGCGCTTGGCCGTGCAGGAGCGGATGGCACCCTCCATAAAGCCCGAGCCGGAGGAGGTGGAAAGCAGGATGCGGTTGTTGGTGAAGAGAATTTTCTGCAGATTGTCCGAGATGCTCTTCTGCAACTCCGATGCCGCCTTGGAGCGGTGGGAAATCATCGGGTGGCTGAGTTCGGCAAGAACGTCCTCCGACACAATGGTCGGACCGGGGATAAACAGTTTAATAGCCATGGTGGTGAAACGTGGTTTCTGCGCCCGCCACTTTAGCATGTGCGCCGTGGTGCTGCGAGCAAAAAATGCGCCCGTGACAAAGTTGTGACGACGCAGAGAATGGGTCGGTTCCGGCAGAGCCGGGGCAGCACAACATCCCCCGGGGCTGCTTCCCGCTCCGCGGTGTTATGCGGATTTCGGGAGTGTTGACAAAGAAGAAGATTGCTCCGGACCGCAGGTCGGGGTAAATTAACACCCGTATGCGATTTTTGAGTTCTCTTGCCCTTGCTCTCTCGGCGGCGATGCCGCTGGTGGCTGCTCCCGAATCGGAGGGGGGGGTTGTCAATCGTATTGCGGCGACGGTCAACGGTCGCCCCATTACGGCCTCCGAGGTGCGCGCCCGCATCGGTCCCTATTTCCGCGAGCTGATGATGCTTTACCCCAAGCAGGGCCCTCGCTTCAATTCGGAGCTGGTCAAGGCCAAAAAGGAAGTGCTCAACGATCTCATAGACCGCGAGCTGGTGCTCAGCGAGTTCGAGAACCGGGGCTATGTGATGAAGGAGGATCAGGTTGCTCAGGAAATCAGTCGTCGCATCCTTATTCAGTTCAACGGCGATCGCGATCTGTTTTTGGAGAATTTGCGCCGCAGCGGCATGACGCTGAGCGACTATCAGGATTCCGTCCGCAAGGAAGTGACTGTAGCGGCCATGCGGGCGGGGCGCTACGAACGCGGCATTCCCCCCACGCCGGATGAAATCCGCGCCGAGTACAACGAAACGAAGTCGGAATATCGCGATTTGATGAAGGACTCGATTGAGTTCGACAAGATTTTTATCCCGGCCATTGACCCGGAGGATGAATTCTCCACGCCCGACGCGCAGTATCGCAAGGCCGAGTCCCTCCGCAAGCAGCTCGATGCCGGCGAAATCAGCTTTGCCGAGGCCGCGCGCCGCCATTCGCGCGACATTCACGCCGAGGATGGCGGACGCTGGCCCGAACTCAAGCGCACGGATTTGGCGGTGGAGTTTGCCCATGTGGTGTTTGCCGCCGAGCCCGGGAAAGTGGTCGGCCCCCTGTTGGATCAGGCCGGGTTTACGCTGGTGAAGGTGCGTGCCCGCCATCTGGCGCCCGCTCCTCCTCTGAGCGACCCGGAGGTGAAGCAAAAGGTGGATGATGCCTGCCGCCGCAAGCAGAGCGAGAAACGCTACCGCGAGTGGGTGGAGCGCCTGCGCAACAAGGCTGTGATTCGCACCTTCATCTGAGGCTCGCCGTTTTCCTGTTGTGTTCGCCACCGTTCGGAGCCCCCGGACGGTGGCGCTTGTTGATTTTGCAAGGGACAGCCGCGCGCGCTCTGCGGAATGCGCTTGACTTGGGCACTCTGCGCGCGTATCATGGGCACGTCAACTAACAGACACTGATTCAACTATGTCCCGTACACCCATCATTGCCGCTAACTGGAAGATGAACATGGGCCCGAAGGAAGCCAAGGACTTCCTTGCCGCCCTTAAGAATGAGCTGTCTTGCGAGTGCAAGGCGGTCGATAAGGTGATTGTGCCTCCCTTTGTGACCATTCCCGCCGTTATGGACACGCTCAACGGCTGCACTTGCTTGGGCGTGGGCGCGCAGGATGTGAGCGACCGCGACAACGGCGCGTTCACGGGTGAGATTTCCACCACCATGCTCAACGAGCTGGGCTGCAAGTATGTTGTGGTCGGCCACAGCGAGCGCCGCCAGTACCACGGCGAGACCAACGCCTACATCAACCGCAAGATTAAGAAGGCGCTGGCCGCCGGCATCACCCCCATCTACTGCATCGGCGAGACGCTCGCCCAGCGCGAGGCCGGTGAGCTGGAGACCGTGCTCAGCACGCAGGTCGTCGAGGGGCTGGAGGGGCTGACGCCCGAGCAGGTTGGCGGTCTGGTCATCGCTTACGAGCCCGTGTGGGCCATCGGCACGGGCAAGACGGCCTCCGCCGCCGACGCCCAAGCGGCGCACGCCTTCATCCGCAGCGTGGTCGAAAAGACCTTTGGTGCCGAGGCCGCTGCGGCGGTGCGCCTGCAGTACGGCGGCTCCGTGAAGCCCGCCAACGCCAAGGAGCTGATGAGCCAGCCCGACATCGACGGCGCCCTCGTGGGCGGTGCCGCGCTCAAGGCTGACTCCTTCGCGGCCATCATCAAGGCGGCTCTGTAAGAGCGCCTCAACTCGCTTTTCCCCGATGCCCCCGGTTTCTGCGTGAAACCGGGGGCATTGTTGGTGAACGCGCGCGACAGGCAAGAAAAATGCCCCGGGCAGGACCCGGAGCCTACTGACAGGTAACACGGCGTTCGTGCCCAATTTACTCGCATGGGTTTCTTGGCCCCGCCCATGCAAGGAGCCGTCAGGACGTTTACGTTAGCGCCGCGCGGGCGAAATGTCAATGCCGGAAAGACAAAAAACGCGCCGGCGTCCCCCGAGCAAAACGGCGGCGCAGGGAGAGCTGCGCCGCCGCCAGACAAAGCCGGGAAGGGGAAGGAAATCAGTATTTGTGGTCCTCGCCGTAGCCGTAGTGCTCGGCAATGAAGTCTACATCCTTGTCGCCGCGCCCGGAGCAGTTGACCAAAATGGTGCCCGTTTTCATCTCGCGCGCCTTGCGCAGGGCAAAGGCGATAGCGTGCGAGCTCTCCAGTGCGGGGATGATACCCTCGTAGCGGCTGAGTTTGAAGAAAGCATCGACCGCAGCGGCATCATCGGCGCTCTCGTAGGTCACGCGACCGATATCGCGCAGGTAGGCATGCTCCGGCCCTACGCTGGGGTAATCCAGTCCGCTGGCGACGGAATAGACGGGGGCGGGGTTGCCCTCGGCATCCTTGAGCATGATGCTGTTGAAGCCGTGCATGACACCCTCGGAACCGTAGCCCATGGAGGCTGCGTGGTCGCCCTGCGCGGGACCGCGCCCCAGCGGCTCGACGCCGTAAATGTCCACCGGGTCGTTCAGGAAGGCGGGGAAGAGCCCCATGGCGTTGGATCCGCCGCCCACGCAGGCGCAGATCGCGTTGGGCAACTCGCCCGTCATCTCGAGGAACTGCTCGCGCGCCTCGAAACCGACGACACTCTGGAAATCACGCACCATCATGGGGAAGGGATGGGGGCCCACGACCGAGCCGATGCAGTAGATGGCGTTCTTGTAGTCGCGCAGGTAGGCCTCGAACGCGGCATCCACCGCCTCCTTGAGGGTTTTGAGCCCGTGGGTCACCGGCACCACCTTGGCGCCGAGCATCTTCATGCGCGTGACATTGGGCGCCTGCTTAGCGATGTCGACCTCGCCCATGTAGATCTCGCATTCCAGCCCGAAGTAGGCGGCCGCCGTCGCCAGCGCCACGCCGTGCTGCCCCGCGCCCGTCTCGGCGATGATTTTCTTCTTGCCCATGAACTGCGCCAGCAGCCCCTCGCCCATGCAGTGGTTGAGCTTGTGGGCGCCCGTGTGGTTCAGATCCTCGCGCTTGAGGTAGATCTGTGCGCCGCCGTTGAGGCGGCTCAGGCGCTCGCAGTGGTACACGGGGGTGGGGCGTCCCTGAAACTCGCGGCGGATGCGGCGCAGCTCGCTGATAAAGCGTGTGGTGTGGCAAATGCTGTGGTAAGCCTCGGTAATCTCCTTGAAGGCGGGCTCCAGCTCGGGGGGCAGGTAGGCGCCGCCGAAGCGCCCGAAGTAGCCCTTCTCATCGGGATGCGTATGCAGATAATTGCGGAAATCCATAACAGGGAGCACTCTACGCGCACGCGCGCCCCCTGTCAAGCCGCAAGCGTGTTCACGGGGGGAGCTCGCAGCTTGCGCTTAGGCGCGGGCGATGGTGCCGGGGCGGCAGTAGTCGTCCTCCAGCCGCTCGATGTCGGTTTCATCGAGCAGGTCGCCCATTTGCACCTCGATGATGCTCACTGGGCTGTCCCCGGCGTTGCCCAAGCGGTGCCATTCGCCGCGGGGAATCAGCACGGATTCACCGGGCTGAAGCTCGAAATGCTCCTCGCCCCGCTGCACGGTGGCCACGCCGCCCGTGACAATCCAGCGCTCGGCGCGGTGGGCATGACGCTGGAGGGAGAGTCGGCTGTGGGGATTGATTTCCAGGTGCTTGATGACGGCGTTGGACTGCACGCCCAAGACCCGCCAGTAGCCCCAGGGGCGCCCTGCGCTTTCTCCGTTGGTGTAGGCTATCATGATGTGCCGAAGGTGGTGAATAGAGCATCAGCGAGCCGACCCCGAACAGTCGGGGCGGGCTCGCCGTCGCCCTAGACAGATAGCACGCAACGCTGCCGATGTCAAGGGGAAATTATGCCTCGGCAGGCGCTTGACACGTCGCGCACTTTTCGCTACGCTGCGCTATATGTTCTCCCTGCTTTCCGAGAAACTCGATGACGCTTTGCGCAAACTGCGTGGTCTGAGTACCATTTCCGAGTCCAACATCAAGGATGCCCTGCGCGAGATTCGTATGGCGCTGCTGGATGCGGATGTGGAGTACGGCGTCGCTCGCGAATTCATCGCCCATGTGCGCGAGGAGGCGCTGGGGGAGAAGGTGCTCAAAACCGTGAAGCCCGGCGAGCAAATCGTGAAAATTTTCCGCGACCGTTTGGCGGAATTGCTGGGGGGCGAGGCTGCCGCTTTGCAGTTGGAGCCTGCTCCGGCACGCATCCTCATCGTGGGGCTCAACGGCGCGGGTAAGACCACCACGGCGGCCAAGCTGGCGCTGCGGCTCAAAAAAGACGGTCACAAGCCTCTGCTGGTGGCTTGCGACCTGATTCGCCCCGCTGCCGTCGACCAGTTGGCTGCGCTGGCGGCGCAGATCGAGGTGCCCGTCTACACCCCCGCCGTCGGCGAGCGTGATGTCATCCGCGTGGCTAAGGATGCTCTCCGCTGGGCCGAGGGGGTGGAGCACGATGTGCTGATTTTCGACACGGCTGGGCGGCAGGAGGTGGATGACGCTCTGGTGGCCGAGCTGAAGAAGCTGGCGAAGTTTTTGCAGGCGCGCGAGTCGCTGCTGGTGGCGGATGCCGCCACGGGGCAGCAGGCGGTGCGCGTGGCGCAGGCCTTCGACGCCGCCGTGGGGCTCACGGGTATTGTGCTCACCAAGCTGGACGGCGATGCGCGCGGCGGCGCGGCGCTCTCCATGCGCGCCGTCACCGGCAAACCTATCAAGTATGCGGGCGAGGGCGAGAAACTCGATATGCTCACCGCCTTTGTCCCGCAGCGCATGGCCGACCGCATCCTCGGCATGGGTGACATCGTGGGGCTGGTGGAGAAAGCCGCCGAGAAAATCGACCAGGAATCGGCCATGAAGTCCATGGGGCGCCTGATGAGCGGGGAGTTCAATTTCAACGACTTCCTGAACCAGATGCGTATGATGCAGAGCCTGGGGCCCCTGGAGGGTCTGCTGGGGCTCATGCCCGGCTTCAACAAGATTCGCAAGCAGTTGCCCGAGGGGGCGCTGGACCCCAAGCGTACCAAGCGCATGGAGGCCATTGTGCTCTCCATGACGCCCGCCGAGCGAGCCAACGACAAGTTGCTCATTCCCAGCCGCCGCCGCCGCATTGCCAAGGGCTCGGGCTGCTCGGAAATCGAGGTCAATCGCTTCATCAAGAATTTCCGCGAGATGAAGGCGCTCATGGGCGGCAAGGGCAAGATGGGCGGTCTGATGAGGGGGATGATGCAGGGCGGCATGCCCAAGCTCCCCGCCGCCGGTGCGGCAGAGATGCAGCGCATGATGGAGAGCATGCAGCAGCCCGGCGCGATGCCCGACATGAGCGCGCTGGCCGGAAATATGCCTGATTTGTCGGCGTTGATGGGCGGGGGGCGCCGCGCGCCCAAGACGCCGAGCGGTATCAACGCTTTTCGCGGTATTTTCAAACGTCGTTGAACCATGTGGCGCAGGTTGATGCTCGCTTTCGCCCTCTCCGGGCTTGCTGCGGCGTTGACACCGCAGCAGCTGGTGGTGGTGTACAACGCTGACTCTCCCCTCAGCAGTCGCAGCGCCAAGGAATATGCGCGCTTGCGGCAGGTGCCCCGCGAGCAGCTCGTGGCGCTGCAGGGGCTGCCCAAGGGGGGCGACCTGTCGCGCTCCGATTTTGAACGCTTGGTGGTCTCGCCCTTGCTTTATGCCGCGCGCTGCAACAGCTGGAGCTGGCCCGCGCAGGGCAGGGCGGGCGTCGGGGTGCGCCGCATGGGGGCGCTGGTGCTGATGCCCGATGTGCCCCTGCGGGTGAAGGAGAGTGCCGCTGTCACCGACAAGCGCCGCCGCCAGGCCGAGGAGCAGAAGCGCCGCGGCGAGAAGGTGCACGTGGAGTGGACCCCCGACGAGGCCGCCTCGGTCGATTCTGAGCTCATGCTTCTGGGCGCGCGTTATCCCTTGCACAGCGGGCTCAACAACCCTTGCTACGGCAAAAACGCGGAGCCCGGTGCGCCTGAAACACCGGTGCTGGCTGTCACCCGCATCGACGGGCCGGACGAGGCCTGCATCCGCCGCATGATTCAGGATCCCGCCCGCGTGGAGCGCGAGGGCCTGTGGGGCTGGGTTGTGGTGGACAAGGGCGGCCCCTACGCGCAGGGCGAAAAAATGTTTAACGTTGCGGCGGAGGCTGCGCAGGAGGCGCAACAACCCCTGTTTTTCGAGACCTCGGGCAAGCGGCTCGCGGCTGCTTACCCTCTGTCGGCGCAAACGGCGGTCTACTTCGGCTGGTATACCGACCGCGCCGACGGTCCCTTTACCCCGGGAAGCAGCTTTCGCTTTGCCCCGGGTGCCGTGGCGGGGCATTTGCATTCCTTCAGCTGTAGCGACCTGCACGACCCCGGGCAGTGGGCTCCGGCGCTGCTGCGCAGTGGGGCATCTGTCACATTCGGCAATGTCAATGAGCCCTTTTTGGCGGGTTGTCACGATTTCGGTCTGTTCTACAAAAGCCTGCTGGCGGGTGCTACCGTGGCCGAGGCGCAGCTGGCGTCCCTGCCTATGCTGTCGTGGCAGAATGTCGTCTTCGGCGATCCTCTCTACCGCCCCTTTGCGGCTGTTGGGCGCTTGGCGGCGAACAACCCCTTTGTGCGCTGGCGCGAGCTGATGCGCGAGGGCAGGGGGCGACCCGATTTGCTGGAAGCGGCGGTGAGACAGCGCGTGGCCAAGCCCGAAGGTGCTACCCTCTGCGAGGCTTTTGCCTGGTACTGTGCCGAGAAGAAACGCTTGCGCCTCGCGGCGGAGTTTTTCCGCATGGCCGCCGCGGCCTCGACGAAGCACAGTGATAAAATCCGCAATGTGTTGTTGCAGATCACGGTCTTGGCGCAGAATGGCGAGAAGGAGCAGGCGCGCGAGATGATGCGGCGTTGTTTGGAGGAGAACAGCGGCTCGCCCCATCGCCCGGCCATCGAGGCGACGGCCGAGTGCATCATTCCCGAAGAGCTGCAGCGGCGTTGACAGACTCCGTGCTTGAAAACAGCGGCGATTTTGCTATAGTGCCCGCATGAATGCCTTTCGTGTGACCTTGCTGGTTCTGTTCTGCCTGACGGTCGGGCTGCTGTTCTACGCTGTCACGGTGTTGATTCCCGCTCGGCAGGAGCAGTACGAGCTGTACCGCACGAATATGAAAATCAATGAGTATCAGCAGCGCAACTCCGAGCATGCCGCCCGCATGGCGCAGCTGAATCCCGAGGTGGAAGCCCCCGAGGTCAGCACCGCCCGCAGCGAGGCCGAGGAGGCCGAAAACCGCCGTCGTCAGGAGCTGACCGAGGCCGAGGAGAGCAGTGTGTTGGCCTCCGCCAAGCGCAAGGAGGAGGAGCGGCAGGCAGGGGAGAACAACGCTGAGGTCACGGCACCTGCCGCGCTGGGGCATGTCGCCTCCTACAACAGCGAGTGGAACTCCATCCTCTTCACCCCCGAAACCGACACTCCCCTGAACGACGGTATGGTTATCGCCGTGCGCCGTGGGGACTACGTGGTCTGTGAGGCGGTGATCGACGGGCGCGATGAGGAGTCTGGGCAGGTGAGTGCCACCATCAAGCAGGCCGTTTTTGGCGCCTCCGGCAGCACTCCCGAGAATCTTCCCACCCCGCAGGTCGGCGATGAGGTGATTCCCACGCCTTTCCTGAGCGGCAGCGAGCTGCGTCGCGAGCAATCCGACTTTGGCGCTGTTCCCGCAGCGGCGGAGGAGGGCGGCAGTGCTCCCCAAGCGTCGGGGGAAGCGCCTGCCGGCGCCCTGCCCGAGGTGGAGGGTGGTCTTGTTCCGCTTCCCTGAATCGTTCCTTTGTGCCATGAGCGCTTCGTCATCCGTTCTCTTCGACCGCACACCGAGTTTTTCCTTTGAGTTCTTCCCCCCCAAGACGCAGGAGGGGGCGGACAACCTCGTGCAGACCATCGTGCGCTTGCAGGAGTTCCACCCCAGCTTTGTCAGCGTGACCTACGGAGCGGGCGGCAGCTCGCGCGAGTTCACCCGCGCCGTGGTGCAGGAGACCCAGAGCCGCGGGATTCCCACCGTGCCGCACCTTACCTGCGTGGGGCACACAGAGGCCGAGTTGGCCGATATCCTGGCGGGCTACACCAAGGCCGGAGCCCGCGCGGTGCTCGCGCTGCGCGGCGATCCCCCCCGCAATCGCCCCTATGACCCGACGCGCGATGCGTTCCACCATGCGTCGGAGCTCGTGCGCTTCATCCGCCGCTGGGAGGAGGCGCAGGGGCTCGGCTACCGCCTGACCGTGGGGGTGGCGGGTTTCCCCGAGGGGCATCCCGATGCCCGCAACCGCCTGCGCGAGATGGATTTCCTCAAGGCCAAGGTCGATGAGGGCGCGGACTACATCTGCACGCAGCTCTTTTTTGATAATCACGCCTTTTTCGACTTCCGCGATCGCTGCCGCATCATGGGCATCGATTGCCCCATCATTGCGGGCATTATGCCCGTGACAAGTATTTCGGGGCTCAACCGTATGGCCGATCTCTCCGCCGGCACCAATTTCCCCTCGCGCCTGCTCAAGGCGTTGCTGCGCGCCGGCGGCGACAAGGGCAGTGTCGAGCGCATCGGCATCAACTACGCCAGCAACCAGTGCGGCGAGCTGCTTGATGCCGACGTGGACGGTATCCACTTCTACACACTCAACAAATCCAAGGCCACGCTGGAGATTTACCGCAATCTCGGCCTTAACAGCTGCTATGATGTGGAGCGCCTCCACATGCTCAACCACCTTTACAAGGCATAACCATGAATCCGAACGACAACGAGGACATCCAACCCCTTTCCGCAGAGGAAATCAAGGCCATCGGTGAAATCGAGATGGGCCCCTCCCGCCACGAGGTTTTCCTCAACAACCACTACAAGAAGCTGCTCTGGGGCGGCATTGCCCTCGGCGTGCTGGGCGGCAGCGTCATCGCCTTCTGCTCCCACCTGCACGATGTGAAGCAGGAGGCCGCCGGGGAGCTCATGACGGCGCTGAAGGTCGAGAACGGAGTGGTGGACCCGGCCTCCTTCGATGACGCGGCGCTGGCTCGGCTGAGCAGCGACTTTGCCTCCACCCCCTCACACGCCACAGCCGAGTTGCTGGCCGGGCTGAAGGAGCTGACGGGGAGTGCCCCGCAGGCGGGGGTAGAGCGCTTGGAACGTCTGGCCTCTGGCGGCGAGGTGCATCCCTTGTTGCGCGCCCGTGCGCAGGCGGCTGTGGCCACCTACCACATGGGGCAGGGGGATGCCGCCAAGGCTGCCGAGGCGTGGCAGCGCGTGACGGCGCTGGGCGACAGCCCCTATCTGGCGCTGGCGTACCTGACGCTGGGCGATTTGGCGCGCACGGCGGGCGAGACGGACAAGGCACGCGACTACTACGAGCAGGCCGAGTCCAAGTGCGAGACGAGCCCGCTGGTGACGGGCAAGACCGTGCAGATGCACCGCCTGCTGCTCGATGTGGATGCCCCGCGTCGCGTGGAGGCTCCCGCTGCGGACAAGCCCCACCCCCTCGATGACCCCTTTGCGGAGCCCGCTCCCGGCGAGAGCAAGCCCGACGAGGATCCGCTGCACCTGCGTTCCTGATTTTCGGCATCCATGGGCATTTTTCAGGACAATTTCTCGGGGCTTTCCGAAGTGGAGCGCCTGGCCGCCATGGCGCACGACCCCGTGCGCATCCATGAAATCGGCGCGGATCAGTGGCCGCTGGCTATGATGGCCTGCGCCATCATGGCGGGCAACGATGAGGACAAGCAGGAGGAAAACGCCCGCATTTACGAGGTTTTTGCCGCCAAAACCCCCGTGGCGGCGCGCCGCGCCGGGCTGCAGCAGCTCACGCGCTTCATCGCTTCGCGCCGCGGCGAGGGCTGGAAGAATCTCGCTCCCTACGCGCTGCAGGAGCCGGAGCCTGCGCTGGCGCTCAAGGCTGCGCTGAGCATGCTCACGCTGGCGCAGCCGGGTGCCGAGCAGCCGCTCGCGGGGGTGCAGGAGCTGGTGCGCCTGTGCATCGCCACGGGGAATCCCGTGCTGCTCAATGCGCTGCTCAGCCTGGGCGACATGCGCGTACTGCCCCTGCTGGAACCGCTGACTCGTCGCTCGGCGGCTGCCCTCTCGCCGCTGCTGGCAGCGGTGGTGGTGCCGCCCAACCGCCTGAGCCTCACCTGGTTGCTACAGGTGCTGGCGGCGCATTCCGAGCTCGCGCCTGAGGTGACGGAGCTTCTTTGCGCCCTCGCACCCAAGGCGCCCGTGATTCTCGATGTCGTGGTGCCCATCCCGAGCTGGGCTTTTGAGCAATCCGCTCCCCAGGCGCTGCATGGCTGGACACCTGCTGAATACTTTGACCGCATGTTCCCTGAGTTGGAGCCTCGCCTGAGCCCGGAAGCGCTGGCGCGGGTGCGCGCCGCCTACGGATCCGTGCGCCATTGATTTCCCCGACCCTGTAGTTCAATGGATAGAACGGCCCTCTCCTAAAGGGCAAATGCGGGTTCGATTCCCGCCGGGGTTATTCTCCAAAAGATTACTAATAAGCGCAACTACTTGATTTTGCTTGCTTTGAAAAACTGAAAACCGCTTAATAACGGCAACAGTCAGCACGAAAACAGCACGACTGCCAGCACGAAAAACCGTTATTAAGAATGAACAGCTCCGCAAACATCATCATCTGCAAGGACGCGAAGTCCCCCTACTATCTGGCACAATTCACCGACCCCCTCGGGAAACGTGCTCTTCCTGCATCACGGCGCCCCCTCCGGTCTCTTAGAGGATTGGGGTGATGATTTCGAAGCTATGGAGAAGAATCTACGGGAAGCCATGCCGGCGTTCGCGTATGGACTGCTGCATGACGATGTACTACCGGAATGAAACCGATTCAAGGCACAAAAGTGGGGTCAACACCAATTTTTGTGGTTTGCGAAA
>CAMACY010000048.1 GCA_945831585.1 uncultured bacterium
CCATCTTCCCCTCTGAAGCTTCTTTGCTCTGAATGGTAACCGCCAAAGCTATGGATTTCTCCGACAAATGGGAGGCTATTAGCGGTAAGTCTTACATTTCCCCGGAGAAGCTTCAACTCGCGGCTGAGGCGCTGCAGGCAGCCCCGTCTCAGCCTCAACATCCCGATGCTTCACCTCAACCGCAAACGAACCTTGCACCAATGACAGGGATTTTACAGAAAAAGCTTGCGCTGCCTGCCCGTCTGCCCCCTTGTTCTTGGGTTGTACTCGCGTGTTCACGCCACAAAAATAGACGAAGAGACCCAAAGAGTCGAAAAGTAGAACACACGGTTTTTGGGTGATATGTGACGCAGTTTTTATAAAGCTTTGGTGTCGTTATCTTGTGTGACGCAATAAAAAACTTGTTTGGCAAACAGAGCGACTTTGTCATACGTTTTCTGTATGATTACGCGCGTTCATCTAGCCCTCCTGCAGGAGATGCTCGCACCCATGGGGCTATCGCTTGCGGATGCTGTCCGTTTCATCTGCAATGTGCTTGATTGCAAACGCAGCCTCGGGCTCTCGCCCACGTTGAACCTGCACGACGAGCTCGCCATCTACCAGCTGGGGCTGCAAACACAGCTGGAGATGCGCCACTCGGAACCCTTTGAGCGCGCCGTAGAGCGCTTCTTGAGCGAACGGGCGGATTGCGGCTGCAAACGCACCTGTGCCGAGCGCCGCAGCGTGTTGCAACGCATCCTGCGCGTCCTGCCGGATCAGGCCACCCGCCCCCTGCGGGCATGGACAGCGGAGGACTGCCGCCGTGTGCTCAGCGACGCCTTCCCGACCCCCTATGCGCGGCGCAAGGGGCATTGCATCCTCAATGGCCTCTTCCTCTACGCCCGGCGGCGCGGCTGGTGCAGCAGCAACCCGATGGATACACTGCCCCGCCCGCGCGTCAGCGAGCGCGAAATTGCCGTGCTCAGCTTGCCGCAGGTGCGCGCCCTGGTGCGCGCGGCCGCGGCAGAAAAACACCCGGGAGCCCTCGCCGCCGTGCTGCTGATGCTGTGGTGCGGCGTTCGCCCGACCGAGATGGCACGCCTCACTTGGGGCGAGGTGGACCCGGACAACGGCTGCCTCTACCTGCGCGGCAAACACAGCAAAACCGGCGGTCCGCGACAAATCCCGCTACGCCCCGTCATCCTGCACGAACTGCGGCGCATCCGGCGCGAGCTGATGCCTGCTGCCGAGGCTCGCATCACGCCCCCGAACTGGACACGCCACTGGCGGGAATTGCGCGGCGCCGCGCAGCTACACCCCTGGCGCCCCGACACCCTGCGGCACAGCTTCGCGAGCTACCACTGCCGCCACTTTCAAAATCTGACGACCCTGCAACTGGAAATGGGGCATAGCGACCAGCGCCTGCTGCAAGCGCGCTACATCAACCTGCGAGGTCTGACGGCGCAAGCCGCCGCCGCCTTCTGGAGCCCCGGCTTTCTGCAAAGCAGCCTCAAGCGCAGATAAAGCGCCTCATTCCCCCCCCCCTTTTCCGGGCTGAGGTCGTCGGACACAAGCTGTCCTGCAACGGCGTCTCGGTGTCGCATGTGACGTTTGCAACTTACACGCTACCAAATCGCGCCCAAAATGGATTGACATCAGGAAATGTCGAATAATATACGGAATCTACGCACCGGATGTACACAAAAGAGGGCGCTTACATTGACCTCCAACGTGTCGATGAAACGGTGTATCAACGAACACGCGCCAGTATACAAAACGAAAGGATACACAAGAGTGAGCGTTAGAGCGCCAAGTTCAAGGAGAAAGTGGCATTGGCAGCGCAGACGGGAGCAAGAACGCATGCCCAGATGGCCTCGGAGACAAAAGCGGCCATCGTCAAGCTTGATGAAGAAGATGCTACCTTGGGCAGCGGTGCATGCCGGTCATGGTGCTCAGGCGCTATGGCATCACAATAAGTCAAAAGAAATGCGCCGGACTGAAAAGAGAGCTTGGACTTCGCACGTTGTACCCCCACGGCAACACGCGTGCTCCCACCCAAGAGCAGGGAAGAAACTCTATCTGCTGAAGGATATGGAAATCAACAAGAGAAATCAGGTGCGGATAAGCGATTGAACACCCCCCGGGATGCTCCTCAAACCGATGCCGTTGAGTGGTCAGCGTCTCGCAGCGCATGGAAAAGTGCTAGCCACTCTCGGGAGATGGCTTCAACCTCGAATGTCTGAGCTTTATTCATGGCTGCGACACTCAGTCGTTCTCTCATCTCGGAATCGTGAACCATTCGGTGGAGCGCATGTGCATAGGTCGTCTCCTGAAAAGGAGGGATGAGCACCCCGTTGATTCCATCATCAATAATATCATGCACAGAAGAGAAGCTGGCAAAAGCCATGGGTACACAGCCTCGGCTCATGGCCTCGGTGAGCACGAGGGGGAACCCCTCGAAAAGCGACGTCATCATCAGAATGGCGGATTCCTCATAAAGGGTCTCAACATCGGGTGTCACACCTTGGAGATGAATGTTTGGAATATGTTCTGCCGCGATGCGTTCCCTGATGTGCTTCTCCTGCGGACCGCGCCCTACGAGCACCAGCTGCCAGCCGGGGTTGCCCTTGGAGCAGAAGATTTTCCATATATTGAGCAGGTGGTCTATGCCCTTTTGCCGCGTGAAGGCGCCAACGAATAAAACCTGCTTCTTTTTGGCATAGCGGGATTGGCAGGGCGGCGCAATTGTCAGAGGGTTGGCAATGGCATGCACTTTGGAGACATGGCCTTGTGCACCGCAGAGCCGGGTCAGCAAGGGAA
Organism: uncultured bacterium; assembly: GCA_945831585.1. Taxonomy (GTDB): domain Bacteria; phylum Verrucomicrobiota; class Verrucomicrobiia; order Verrucomicrobiales; family Akkermansiaceae; genus Akkermansia. Next base: position 2,800 of record CAMACY010000048.1, read on the forward strand.
TGTAGCTCTCCGACAGCAGCACGTAGGCTCGGCAGAGGCTCAGCAGACGCGCATGGCGACGGACACAGCTCCGGCGATGGCGCAGGTACAGGAACGGGCGTAAACAAACGCCGGCGAAGTAACCAAGTGGTTGCAACATCGGGCAAAATAGACTCTTGATGAGATGGGGAAGCGCCCGAGCAAAAATCAGCGAGTAGGTCGGGATACTGTGCTCTACCACGATGAGCTTTTGCTCCCACGGATAATCAATTTCCTGAAAAATCCAATCGCTGGGATCATAACTATCTTGGTAGATGATATAATCGAATGAATTTCGGTTTAAAAAATCTCTGACAAACTCAAGATTCTCTTGAGTCTTGCTGATTTGTGGTTGCGGGACATAGACGAGATGCGAAGATGCAAGAGCTGGGTCGGTTAGAAGCTCTGGAGCATCTGTAACCATAGATAATATAGAGACATTCACCCCCAGTTTTTCTAGTGCTTTAGAGAGATAAAAAGTTACTTTCTCAATACCTCTAAACCCCGGATAGTTGTTCATCAAAAAGAGAATGTTCATGTTTGGCCACGATCAATTTTCGCAAGTGTAGTGGGCGGGAGTCTTGTTGTCAAGTCTCTTGTACCGCGCCTGCAGGGCAAACGCATGGGAGCCGCGGCATGCGGGTCAGAGTCCGCGCGCGCCGCCAACAACAGCCCCACAGGTCAAGCACCCGTGGGGCGAAAGGCGACCGAACGGAACGGAGAACCTCAGCGTCGCCGGCGACGGCGACGCTGAGCTTGATGGCGCTGGCGGGGCTGGCGGCGCGGCGTCGGCGCAAGTAAGGGTTCGTTTGGCTTTATTGCGGAGCCCCGCAGGTCATCAGCCTGCGGGGTTTTTGTGCGCGTCCATGGGTATCTGCGGTCTTGCCTTGCGGCGGCGGCTGTGCTAGGCTGGGGGCATGCCCCGAGTGAGCAACAAGCCTGTGGTGCAGGAGCTGGCGGCGCTGATGGCGGCGCACGGGGTGCGGCGTTGCGTGCTTTGTCCCGGCAGCCGCAACGCGCCCATCACGGCGACGCTCAGCGCGCTGCCCGAGCTGTTTGAGTGCCGCGCTGCGACCGATGAGCGCAGCGCGGGCTTTGCGGCGATGGGCTGGGCAGCGCAGTGCGGGGAGCCTGTGGCGGTCTGCGTGACCAGCGGGAGCGCCCTGCTCAACCTGCACCCCGCCGTGGCGGAGGCTTATTATCGGCAACTGCCGCTGGTCGTCCTTTCCGCCGACCGTCCCGCCGAGGCCATCGGCCAGCAACGGGGGCAGACCCTGCCGCAGCCGGGGGTGTACGGCGCGCTGGTGCGTGCTGCGGTGCAGCTGCCCGAGGACAATCTCCCCTTTGCCAACCGCCTCATCAACGAGGCCTTGCTCGCACTGCGCCACCGCGGCGGCGGCCCCGTGCATCTCAATGTGCCGTTGTCGGAGCCGCTATTCGGGCAGACTGAGCTGCCTGCCCTGCCGCGGGTGCGGGTCATTCGCCGCACCGTGGCGGCGCGCTGTACCGAGGCAGAACGGGACGAGCTGCGGCGCACGCTGCGCGACTGCCCGCGCCGCATGATTCTCTGCGGGCAGATGCGGGCGCTGCCGCCCGGGTTGCTCGAATTCGCCGCTGCCGGAGGCTTTGCCGTGGTCGGCGAACACCTCTGCAATGCGCCGCGCGGCGCCTGCTGTGTCTTTCCCGATGCGGTGCTCGGTCCGGCGCCGGAGTCTGCGCTGAGCCCTGACCTTTTGGTGACGCTGGGCGGCTGCGTTATTTCCAAACGCTTGCATGCGCTGCTGCGGGCGCACCCGCCACGCGAGCACTGGCACCTCTCGCCCGACGGCGCGGTGGTCGACAGCTTTGGGGCGCTGACCCGCGTGGTCGAGGGGCACAGCGAGGCGTTTTTTGAGCTGGCGGCGGCTCTTGCTGATGCGGGGGATGCCGTCTATGCCGCGCGCTGGCGCTGCCCCGAGCCCCCGCCCCTCCCCGCGGGCTACGGCGCCGCGCAGCTGGTGGCGGAGACTCTGGCCGCGCTGCCGCCGGGCAGTGTGCTGCACTTGGCCAACAGCTCGGCGGTGCGCTATGCGCAACTCGTTGCCCTGCCGGAGCACACGCAGACGGAGTGCAACCGCGGGGTCAACGGCATCGAGGGCTCCCTCTCAACTGCCCTGGGCTATGCGACGGGCGATGCACGGCTCAACCTCGTGCTCATCGGCGATTTGAGCTTTTTTTACGACATGAATGCGCTGTGGCTGCCCGGCGTGGGGTCGAACCTGCGTGTGCTGCTGCTGCACAACGGCGGCGGGGGCATTTTCGACACCCTGCCCATGCCGCCCAACGATTTTGTGCGCGCGCCGCACGGGGCGGATGCCTCGGCGTGGGCGCGCTCGCGCGGCTGGGAGGTGCACACGGTGCGCTGCCGCGACGAGTGGTCCGCGGCGCTGGCGGCGCTGCTCGCGCCGAACGCTGCTGCGCCTGTGCTGGTGCAGGCGATGACGGATGCCGCGGCCGATGCCGCCCTGCTCCGCGCGTTCCGAACAACATATTGATTGACTCTAACCCATGAAACGAGACTGGACACCGATTCGCGACTACAAGGAAATCCGCTTCGAGCGCTGCGGCGGCATCGCGCGCATCACCATCGACCGCGAGCGCTACCGCAACGCCTTTACGCCGCTGACCACGGCGGAGATGAGCGATGCGCTCTACCGCTGCCGCGAAATGCAGGATATTGCCGTGGTGGTGCTGACGGGCGCAGGCGATATCGCCTTTTGCAGCGGCGGCGACATGCACGTCAAGGGGCGCGGCGGCTACTTGGATGCCGAGGGCTTGCCGAGGCTGTCGGTGCTGGATGTGCAGAAGCAGATTCGCAGCCTGCCCAAGCCTGTCATCGCGGCGGTCAACGGCTTTGCCATCGGCGGCGGGCATGTGCTGCACTTGGTCTGCGACCTGAGCATCGCCTCCGAGAACGCCGTGTTCGGGCAGACGGGTCCCCGCGTGGGCAGCTTCGACGCGGGTTTCGGCGCGTCGTACATGGCGCGCTGCATCGGCCAGAAAAAAACGCGCGAAATCTGGTTCCTCTGCCGCAAGTACAACGCGCAGGAGGCGCTGGCGATGGGCTTGGTCAACAAGGTGGTTCCCTTGGCCGAGCTGGAGGATGAGTATGTGCAGTGGGCAGAGGAGATGATGCAGCTCTCGCCGCTGGCGCTGCGGCTCATTAAGGCCGGGCTGAACGCCGAGCTCGACGGTCAGGCGGGTATTCAGGAGCTGGCGGGCGATGCCACGGCGCTTTACTACATGTGCGATGAGGCGCACGAGGGCTCGCGCGCCTTTCTGGAAAAGCGCAAACCCGATTGGAGCAAGTACCCCAAGCTGCCCTGATGGAGGCCTCCTTTTTCCGCCTCCTGGAGCATCCCGACACGCCCTTCACCCTGCGAATAGAGCGGCGCGTGCTCCGCTTTCGGCATCCCGCGCGGCTGAGCCGGGGCGAGCTGCGGGAGCGCGAGGTGTTTTTGGTTCACGCGCGCGCCGCCGACGGACGCATCGGCGTGGGCGAGTGCTCCCCCCTGCCCGGGCGCTCGCCCGAGGCTTTGGATCACTATGCGGAGAGGCTGGCAGCCCTCTGCGCGGCGACGGAGCGGGCGCAGGCGCTGCGCCCGGAGCTGCTGCGCGGGCAGTCGGCCGCCCGTTTTGGGCTCGAAGCGGCGCTGGCTGACATGCTGGGGCTGTGGCAGCGGCATCGCCCCCTTTGCCGCCGCATCGAGCTGCACGGGCTCATCTGGCGCGACAGCGCAGCGGCGATGTTGCGGGCGATGGAGGCGCGCGCTCGCGAGGGCTTCCGCTGCCTCAAGTTCAAACTCGGCGCGCTCCCGTGGACGGAGGAGCCGGCGTCGGTGCGCGAGGCGGCGCGCCGCTTCCCGCACTGCCGTCTGCACGGCGATGCCAACGGCGCCTACACCGAGGCACCGCTCGAGCGCGCCCGCGAGCTGGCTGAGGCCGGGCTGCACCTGCTGGAGCAGCCGCTGCCGCCGGGCGACCCGCGTTTGCCCGAGTTTCTGAGCGCTGCGCCGCTGCCCATCGCGCTCGATGAGGAGCTGACGGGCTTCGAAGGAGATAAAAAGGCTTTTCTGCAGCGGCTGCGCCCGGCCTGCATCGTGGTCAAACCCACGTTGCACGGCGGCCTGCGCGGCGCTTGGGAGTGGGAATGCGCCGCCCGCGCGCAAGGCTGCCGGGTGCTGCTCAATTCTGCGCTGGAGGGTTCCGTGGGGCTCGGGGCGCTGGCGCGCTGGTGCGTCCGCCGCGCCCTGGGGGCTCCCCAAGGGCTGGGCACGGGGCAGCTGTATGCCGACGACAGCCCCGGTGCCCTCCGCTACCACCCCCCCTATCTTGAATTTCTTTGAACAAAGGCTCTTCTTCTGCTATCTAAACGACATATGAACAGAATTGCACGCTTGTTTCCCCTGCTCGCTCTGGTCGGCACCACCCCGGCGGTTCTTGCCGACATTACAGTGACTGTTCCCGCCGCACCCGCTAACATGCAGGCGCGCGCCAACTGCGATCTCTTGGCGGCCAACACCGTCAGCGCCACCTTTGTCGGGCTGCACGACCTCACCGTTCAGGGCGTGAACGATGACGCTCCCGTCACGGTGCCGGTCGCCGTGTTTCAGGTCATCCAACCCCTTGCTTACAAGCAATACAATCGCCTGGGCGACGGCCCGCTGACGAGTGGCACCAAGTTCACCGTGGCGATGAACAAGCAACTGCCGGGGCAGCCCGCCTCCATCGTGGATACCATCGCCCAAATGCAGCCCGGCGAGGAAGCCGTGATGCGTATTGATCATCTCTACCTCATCAACGGGCAGCAGGGTGAGCCCATCCGCGCCTGCAGCCGCATGGCTCGCCGCCAGGCGGCGCCCGTCACCCCCGCACAGCCGGCTCCCGATGCTGCGGCAACTCCCGCCCCCCTGCCCACGACGACCGCCCCCCTCGGCAGCGCCACTACCACGGGGAGCGGGGTGCAGTTCAGTGCGCAGAGCGAATCTGTCTCCATCACCCGCGATGCCGCCGGCAATGTCAAGGAGGTTCGCAGCATCTCCCGCTACAACCCCGCCACGGGGCAGATGGAAACGCGCAAGTTCATCAACGGCACAGAGGTGAATCCCCAGACGGATGAACCGCTGACTCAGGCAGCTGCGCCCGCTCAGGCGTCCGCCCCCGCTGCCCCGGCTGCCCCGGCGACCGAGGAGAAACCGAGCAACAGCTCGGATGACACCGTGGTCGACCACGGCGAGGGGCAAGCCTCTGCCTCGGCTCCCCAGCCGGCCGCCGCCCCGGCGACAGCGCAGCAACCTGCTGCTCCGGCTGTCCCCGCGACGCAGCAGCCCGCCCCCCCCTCGGAAGAAGAGGGGTTCTAAGGCGCTTGTTGAAACATCTTCTCAGCCATCGCACCCTCGGGTGCGGTGGCTGACTTCTTGTTGCCTCCTCACAGGGGCAGCGTTTCCCCATCGTCGGGGACGATCCTTGCCCCCTTGAAGAAGCGGGCAGCTTCCACGCCGACATCAGATAAGTTAAACGATATCTGCAACAAATACATACGCAGCATCGTTTCTATTCCGCGAACAGGTCTCCCTCTTTTTCCTAACGGGTCATGCGGACGAATCATTTCAATCCAAGCCTCCCATGGAATCATCCATGCTCTTCAAAAACGCCTCCCGACGAGTTGTCTTTTTGCGACCTGAATGTTCTGCATCGGTTAATGTCAGCGGCTTCATATTTCACCCTTGTTGCTTAACAACAAGGATATTATATCATATTTTAATCCGAATGAAAGCAATATGAGCGACATTGTTGAATCAATCAGCGTTTCCCTAGCTTTACGAAGGTATGGGCAGAAAACAAAAACACAATACACATACCGAGAAAAAACGCTAGCCAGATGAGGGGGATGGGAGGTCAAAAAAGTGGGTTAAGTGGGGTTATTTTGTCAGAAAAGGAGCAAGAAATGGTCAAAATCGGGGAATTCATTTTACAGAGCATGTCGTACATGGCAGAATAAGGGAGTAACGGTGTACCTGTATACGATGGGTAGAAATCAATTCAACGAAGACTCGCGAGTCAAAGTGCCAGTTATTTTACAACTGGTGCGGCTGGGCTATGAGTTTCTTCCCCGCGCAGCGTGGGAGAAACAGCGAGAGCCGCAGACCAATATCCTGCGAGACGAGTTTGCGCGTGCGTATGTGCGATTGAATGAGGGAAAGACCGAGGCTGATGCCCAGCGGTATATCGATACGGTACTTGTACCGATGCTGCATAATAATGACCTGGGGCGACAGTTCTACAAAAAGCTGGTGGCACAGACTACGGGAGAGCGGCTGATCGACTTCGAGGATTTTGATAGCAACAGCTTCCATGTTGCGACAGAGGTGGACTGTACCAATGAGGGTGAAGAATTCCGCCCCGATGTCATGGTGTTTGTGAATGGCATGCCGTTGGCTTTCTATGAGGTGAAGAAGCCCAACAGCAAGGAGCAGATGAAAGCGGAGCATGACCGCATGACCCGGCGTAATGCTCAAAGCTGTTTCCGGCGGTACATGAACGTGACACAGCTGATGCTGTTTTCCGGCAATCAGGAATATGTGGACGGCAACAGATGGCAAGGCAGTTTCTACTGCACCACATCCCTTGGCGCGCCGCACTTTAATTTCTTCCGCGAGAAGCCCGAGGTTGCTTTTACCCCGCGCACGCTGCGCGACCTGAGCGATGAGAGCATCCGCGCTGTACTGCGCGATACCAAGCTGTCAGGCTACGAGCACACGCCCGAGTTCGAGTCATCCATTGACCCGAAGCGACCTGCTGCACGCTTTGCCACTTCCCTGTTATCGCGAGAGCGGTTTGAGTTCATGCTGCATTTCGGCATTGCCTTTGTCGAAACGGAAGACAAGGGAGTACGCAGGCTGGAGAAACACATCATGCGCTATCCCCAGCTGTTTGCATCCCTGCGTATGCGCCAATGGCTTCATGAGGGGCGCACGCGCGGCACTATCTGGCACACGCAGGGGTCGGGCAAAACGGCACTCACCTACCACAGCGTCAAGAATCTTACAGACTACTACGGCAGGCAAGGCATCGTGCCCAAGTTCTTCTTTGTGGTTGACCGCATTGACTTGGCCGACCAAGCCGACGATGAGCTGAAGGCACGCGGACTGCATATCGTGCGAGCAGACAGTCGCAAAGAGTTCGATGAGCTGCTGCGTAGCCAGAGCGGTAAGGACGGCGACAGCGGCAAGGATGAAATCAACGTCGTCAACATTCAGCGATTCAAGTCAGACGGCGGTAAAATCATTACCCCGTACGGCACAAAAATCAAGCGCATCTTCTTTATTGACGAAGCACACCGCAGCTACAAACCAAAGGGCTCATTCCTTGGAGCCTTGTTGAACGCCGAGGCTGATTCTGTCTACATCGGCCTGACGGGCACTCCCAAGCTCTCCGCCCCCGAAGAAGATGAAAGCCGTGAGGCATTCCTGAAACGCGAGAAAGCCACGCGCGAGATATTCGGCGAATACATCGACAGCTACTACTATAACCAGTCCATTCAGGACGGCTACACCCTGCGCCTGCTGCATGAAGTGGTCGAGACTCAGTACCGCGTGATACTGGAAGAAGCCCTGAGCCAAGTGAAAGTGCTGGTCGGCGATGCCAAGAAGCGCAAGGTGCTGTATGCCCACGAAAAGTTCGTCACGCCGCTTACACAGTATATCGTGAACGACTTGCTGCAAGCCCGCGAGACACACGGCGACCGCAGCATCGGCGGCATGGTCGTGTGCGATACCTCTGAGCAGGCCAAGATGATGATACAGGTGCTGGAGGAAAAGCACCCTGAAATCAAAGCGGCCCTCATCCTGCACGATGTAGGAACCAAGGAAGAACGCAAGAAGCTGACCGACCAGTTCAAGAATGGAGAACTGGACTTGCTGGTAGTCTTCAACATGCTGCTGACAGGGTTCAATGCCCCGCGACTCAAGAAGCTGTACATGGGGCGCATCGTCAAGGAACACAACCTGCTGCAAACGCTGGCACGCGTCAACCGCCCCTATGGAGAATGGAAATACGGGCACGTGGTAGACTTTGCCGATATCCGCAAAGCCTTTGATGCCGCCAACGCCGCCTATCTGGAAGAACTCAAGCGCGAGCTGGGTGAGAACTGGGACAGCTACGATGCCCTGTTCCACACACGTGAAGAAATACAGGCGAGTGTTGCCAAGATGAAAGACTACCTGTGGCGATACAGCCCAGATAATCTTGCCGTCTTTGAGCAGATACTGGAGACCGCCGACAAGAAAGAACTGCAACAACTGCACCGCACCCTTGCCGAAGCCCGCGAACTGCGAGCCAGTATCATCGGTGGCGGGTACGACATGAGCTTGGATGAGATTGACCGCTTCATCCGCATGGAGCGCATGGTCAGCGAACGCCTGAGCACCCTCTACACCGAGGAGGCATGGGCAAAGGGGACAGAAACCGAGGAACTGCTGGAAGCCGCCCTGAACGGCTGTCTGTTCGCGTTCCAACGCAAGGGCGACCCCACCGAGCTCAAGATTGCCGATGAGCTGATACAGCGATTCAGAAAAGCCAAGGGACAGCTGGGCGGTTGCTTTGACCGCAAGGATGCCGCATGGGCACAGCTCAACGATGAACTGCGCCGAATCTTCGGCGAAAAAGGCTTTAAGGAAATGAGTGCCGAAGAGCTGAAAGCCCGCCTTGCCGAGATGGATGAGGTGGAGCGCAAGCTCAAACAGGTGCTGCATCAGGAGCAGATCATCCTGCGTATGTACGACCATGATGCCAAGTATGCCCGACTGCACCGCTACCTGCTGCGAAAATACCCCGAGCTGAACCAGTACGAGCGTAGTCTGGTGGAAGCCCTGAATCAGGTGCGTCATCAAGTGGACGACCTGCTGGATGATAACGCCAACATCATCCAGAACGAGTCCTACTTCAAGAGAACGCTCACCAGCACCATCTGGCTCACGCTGAGAGCCTATGCCGAGCCCCGCCTCAGCAAGGAACAGAAAACCGACATTTCCCAAACCATTTTCAACGAATACAGCGAACACCTTGCCCCCGCCTAACGCATGGACGACTCCATCCTCATCCGCACACAGAAACTCATTGACGAACTGAAATCCACCTGTGCCAACTATGGTCTGGGTAATGACGGCAATGAATACAAGGTCATCACCCAAGTCTTCCTGTACAAGTACCTGAACGATAAGTTCATGAAATATGCCACCGAGCATCATCTGGATGCAGGTATGAGCCGCTATGACGGCATCATGGCAATGGAGGGTGATGAATTTGAAGAGCTGGAAAACATACTGCCCGCCCATATCGCTATTTTCAAAAAGGAGCAGCTTATCCCCAGCCTGCACAACCGCCAGAATGAGCCCGGCTTTGACAAGCTGTTCGATGATACCCTGACCGAGGTCGCCGCGCAGAATGCCAACATCTTCTCCGTGCGTACAGCGGAGCATACATCCATTCTGATGTTCGAGCCGCTCAGCGTTTTCATCACCGACGCCAGCAAGCGAGCCGACTTCTGCCGAGCCATCATCAACAAGCTTTCGCAATTCTCCTTTGAAGATGCCTTTGAACAGGGCTATGACTTCTACTCCAGCATCTACGAGTACCTGATTCAGGACTACAACACCGACTCCGGCGGCAAGTATGCCGAATACTTCACCCCACACAGCGTGGGGCGCGTAATGGCTCAGATTCTGGTGGACGGCAAACCCAAGAGCGTGACCTGCTACGACCCGTCCGCAGGGTCGGGTACGCTGCTGATGTGCCTTGCCGACCGCATCGGGCAGGATAAGTGTACGATCTTTTCTCAGGATATCTCCCAGAAGTCCAGCGGTCTGCTGCGCCTGAATCTCATTCTGAACGGGCTGGCGGCATCTCTGCAAAACGTGGTACAAGGCAACACCCTCACCGAGCCGGGATTCTCCGAAAAAACGGGCGGGCTCAAGAAGTTCGATTTTATTGTCTCCAACCCGCCGTTCAAGCTCGACTTCTCTGAATACCGCGACCAGCTGGATTCCAAGGAACGTAAGTCTGTCTACTTTGCAGGCGTGCCCAAAGTACCGAACAAGAAAAAGGAATCGATGGCGATTTACCTGTGCTTCCTGCAACATGTTATCGCATCTCTGAGCGATAAGGGCAAGGCTGCCATCGTCGTGCCCAGCGGTTTCCTCACCGCCAGTTCATCGCTGGAGAAATCCATCCGTGAGAAACTGGTGAAGCAGAAATGGCTGCGTGGTGTGGTCAGCATGCCCTCCAATATCTTTGCCGCTACCGGTACCAGCGTCTCCGTCATCTTCATCGACAAGGACGGCGCAAGTAAGCGCGAGGGAGCAATCCTCATCGATGCCTCCCAGCTCGGCACCAAGGAAAAGGACAACAATAACAAGCAGTATACCCGACTCTCCCGTGAGGAAGAGGAGCGCATCATCACCACCTTTGAGAAGCGCGAAGCGGTGGATTCTTTCGCGGTCGTACCCAGCTACGATGAGATGGAGGAAAAGGGTTACTCATTCTCTGCCGGGCAGTACTTCGATGTGAAGATTGAGCATGTCGACATCACCCCCGAGGAGTTCAAGCAGAAGATGGCGGCATTCATGGCGGAGTTCAACGAGCTGTCAGCTCAGTCTGCCAAGCTGGACGAGGAAATCAGAAATCAGATGTCCTTTCTGGAGTTCACTCAGCCCGAAAATTAAGAAATGTCTCATCCCCCCATCCAATTTCTTCTCTACAATCTTCCCGATAGCGACGGGCAGGTTCAAGCTGTTGTACAGGATGAAACAATATGGCTTACACAAAAGGCCATGTCTGAGCTCTTTGGGGTTCAGGTGCCAGCTATCAGTAAACATCTCAAAAATATCTACAACGAGGGAGAACTTAGCCGTGATACGACTGTTTCCAAAATGGAAACAGTCGTAAACAGAGGATTCCGTGGCGAAGTTTCTCAGTTCGTGGAATTCTATAATCTCGATGCTATCATCTCTGTCGGCTATCGAGTCAATTCCGCAAAAGCAACCCGCTTCCGCCAATGGGCGACCGGTATCCTCAACGAATTCATCCGTAAGGGATTTGTGATGGATGACGACAGACTCAAACAGGGGGCTAAAGCATTCCACAAAGACTACTTCCGCGAACTGCTCGAACGTGTTCGATCTATTCGTGCTTCCGAACGCAGAATCTGGCAGCAAATTACGGATATCTTTGCCGAGTGCAGCATTGATTATGATAAAAACTCTGAAATAACGCATGATTTTTATGCGATGATTCAGAATCGCTTCCACTACGCTATCACCGGGCAGACTGCGGCGGAAATTGTCTACCACAGTGCTGACCATACCAAGGAAAATATGGGGTTGCGAACATGGAAAAATGCCCCGGACGGCCGAGTCCTGAAATCAGATGTCAATATCGCTAAAAATTATCTGGATGAAAAATCCATCCGTCGACTTGAACGCGCTGTTAGCGGTTTCTTTGATTATGTAGAGGATCTTATTGAGCAGGGAAACGCCTTCTCCATGGAGCAGTTCTCCTCCTGCGTCAACGAGTTCCTCGCGTTCCGCCGTTTCAATATTCTGCCCGATAAAGGCACCATCTCTGCCGCTCAGGCTAAGAAAAAAGCCCATCAGGAATACGATATCTTCAATAAAACTCAGTTGATTGATTCTGATTTTGATAAGTTGACTCGAAAAATGTTGGGAAACAACAATCATTTATGAGCCTTATGAGGAATGCGAAAAAAATCTTTATCTATGCTGTCAGCCATGCTTGACGAGGAAATCAGAAATCAAATGGGGAA
>CAMACY010000049.1 GCA_945831585.1 uncultured bacterium
CTGCGCGGGCCTGGGGCTGGAGAAGGTGGAGATGCAGTTCCTCTCCGACATCGAAGTGTCCTGCGCCCTCTGCCACGGCAGCCGCTACACCCCCCAGGCACTCACCATCAAGTTGCTGGGCTACAACATGGCCGAGCTGCTGGCGCTGGATGTGCAGAGCGCGCAGCGTCTCTTTGCCCGCGAGCGCGGCGCGCGTGCCCGTCGTATCGCCGAGCGCCTGCAACTGCTCGTCGAGGTCGGGCTGGGGCACCTGGGGCTGGGTCAGCCGCTCAACACCCTCTCGGGCGGCGAGAACCAGCGCCTGAAGCTCGCGAAAATTCTGGCGGAATCGCTCGCGGACGGCGCGTCGGGCAAGGGCAGCCTGCTCATTCTCGACGAGCCGAGCACCGGGCTGCACTTCGGCGACATCGAGCAGCTCCTGCGCGTCTTTGCGCGTCTCACGGAGCAGGGGAACACCCTGCTGGTCATCGAGCACAACATGGAGCTCATCAAATGCGCCGACCATGTGATCGACCTCGGCCCCGAGGGCGGTCGCGGCGGCGGACAGATCGTGGCGCAGGGCACGCCCGAGGAAGTCGCCGCCGCCGGGCGGGGCTACACGGCTGCTTATCTTGCACAGGCACTGGGGCGTTCGCAGAGCAGCGCGCGCCCCGCCGCGCCGCAGGCGGCAGATAGCGGCATTCCCGAGGGTGTCATTGCCCTGCGCGGGGCGCGCCACCACCAGCTCAAGAATATCGATGTCGACATCCCCCGCGGGGAAATGACCGTGGTCACGGGGCTGTCGGGCAGCGGCAAGAGCACGCTGGCCTTCGATATTATCTTTGCCGAGGGGCAGAAGCGCTTCATGGATGTCATGAGCCCCTACGCGCGCCAGTTCACCGAGCAGATGGAAACCCCGGACATCGACCGATTGACGGGGCTGCCGCCCACCGTCGCCATCGAGCAGAACCGCTCGCGCGGCGGCTGCAAGTCCACCGTGGGCACCGTGACGGAGATTTGGCAGTTCCTGCGCCTGCTCTATGCCAAGCTCGGCACGCCGCACTGCCCGAGCTGCGGGGTGCCCGTGGGCAGCCGCACGCCCACCGAAATCCTCGCGCTGGTGCAGCAGGCGCTGGCCGAGCGTCCCGCGCAGCTGCTGCTGGCGGCTCCCGTGGTGCGCAACCGCAAGGGGCACTACGCCGACCTCGCCCGCTGGGCTGTGAAGAAGCACTATCCCTACCTGCGCGCGGACGGCGTGCTGGTGCGCAGTGAGGACTTTGTGCCGCTGGACCGCTACGCCAACCACGATGTCGACCTCGTGCCCGCCGAGTTCGCCGTCATCGGCAACCGCATCACCCTCAACGGCGCGGACTGCGATGCCGCCACCCTAGCCGAGACGGTGCAGCGCGTGCTGGAGATGGGCGGCGGGCAGCTGCGTCTGCTGACAGACGGGCGCGAGAGCCTGCTGGGCACGCAGCTCAGCTGCCCCGTCTGCGGGCAGAGCTACGACGCGCCCGAGCCCTCGACCTTCTCCTTCAACTCCCCGCGCGGCTGGTGTCCGCGCTGCAAGGGGCACGGGCGCGTGGGGCTCCTGCCCGCAACCGCCAAGAGCAAGCCCGACGACAAGCGCAGCGAGCTGGAAAAGGAGCTGGAGGAGGACAAAAACGCCGAGAAGGCTGCCGCCAAGGGGCAGGAGAGCAAGATCTGCCCCCTTTGCCACGGCGAGCGGCTGAATCCCTTTGCCCTGGGTGTCACCCTCTTCGGCAAGCCCATCACCGCCCTGGGGCACCTGGACGCCCGCAGCGCCGCCGCCGAGGTGGAGCGCTGGCATTTTGAGGGGCGCGAGGCCGACATCGCCCGCAACATCGTGGCCGAGATTCTTCCGCGCCTGCGCTTTCTGGAGCGCGTGGGGCTGGGCTACCTCACGCTCGACCGCGCCGCGACCACCCTCAGCGGCGGCGAAACACAACGCATCCGCCTCGCGGCGCAGCTGGGCTCCGACCTGCGCGGCGTGCTCTACGTGCTCGACGAGCCGACCATCGGCCTGCACCCCCGCGACAACGCCCGCCTGTTGCAAACGCTCGCCGAGCTGAAGCACAAGGGCAACACCCTGCTGGTGGTGGAGCACGACGAGGACACCATGCGCGCCGCCGACCGAATCATCGACCTAGGGCCGGGGGCGGGCATTCACGGCGGACAGATGGTGGCGCAGGGCCGCTTTGACGAGGTGCTGCATAACCCGAACTCCGTGACGGGTCGGGCGCTGACAACGCGCGAACAACACCCCTTCTGCGGCGCGTGGCTGCCGCTGCGCAACGCCGAGTGGCTGGAGGTGGACGACTGCACGCTGCACAACCTGCGCGGGGTGAAGCTGCGCATCCCCCGCGCGCGGCTCACCGTGGTGACGGGTCCCAGCGGGGCGGGCAAGACCAGCCTCATCACCGGGGTGCTGGCCGCTGCGGTTGAGGCGCAGCTGGGCGGCAGCATCGGCGCGGAGCTGCGCGCCGGCTTCGGCGAGACCCGCGGGCTGGAGAGCATCCGCGCCCTCTATCGGGTGGATCAGAGCCCGCTGGGTAAAACCCCGCGCTCCACCCCCGCCACCTACATCGGCATCTTCAACGAAATCCGCGCGCTCTTTGCCCAGAGCGCCGACGCGCGACGGCCCGGCTTCGGCGCCGAGCGCTTTTCCTTCAACACAGCAGCGGGGCACTGCGAGAGCTGCAAGGGCACGGGCTACCGGGTGCAGGAGATGAGTTTCCTGCCGCCCTGCGCCGTGCGCTGCGAAAGCTGCCGGGGCGCGCGCTACAACGCCCGCACCCTCCAGGTGCGCTACAAAGGCAAGAACATTGCCGAGGTGCTGGACATGAACATGGAGGAAGCCGCCGAGTTCTTCGCGGGGCAGGCGCGGCTGGCCGATCCCCTGCGCCTGCTCTGCGAGACGGGGCTGGGCTACCTGACGCTCGGGCAGGCCAGCAACACGCTCAGCGGCGGCGAGGCGCAGCGCATCAAGCTGGTGGCCGAGCTCATCAAGGGACGCCGCGCCGCGCTGACGGCCATCCGCCGCGGGCGCCCCCTGCCGCAGGATCTCTACCTCATTGAGGAGCCGACCATCGGCCTGCACCCGCAGGATGTGCGCCTGCTCGTGCAGGTGCTGCGGCGGCTGGTGGAGATGGGCAACACCGTGGTGGTCATCGAGCACAATCTCGAACTCATCGCCGAGGCTGACTACATCATCGACCTCGGCCCCGGAGCCGGCAGCGAGGGTGGGCGCATCGCGGCGCAGGGCAGTGTGCGGCAGGTCGCCCGCAGCAAAACGGCGCCGACTGCGCCCTTCCTCCGCGCCGAGCTGGGAGAGAGTGCGGGCGAGAAGAATCTCAGAGAAGATGCTGATTTGCTACCTCAATGATAAATTGTTAATGAAGACTCATCACGAAAGCGCATCCGTCGAGAGGAATCTGATGGATGCGTTTGACGTTCGCAAACTATTTCTTGATTACTATTGTTTTTCCTGACAATGGTATCCTACAACCTTGCTATCCTTATCGAATTGAACGGTTGCAATGTAGGTGGTTTCTAGCCCATAGGCATTTTTCGCGGAAAACTCGATGGTAACTTCATTGCAACTTGGTGTTGTGCGTGAAGTAAATACACCCATTTCATGCCTGTCGTAGGTAGAGGGGAAATTGAGCTGACTCTTGATCACTTCTTCTGCCATGATTTCGTGGCGACTCAATAGAGGAGCCAGTTTTTCCTGCTCACTGAGTACTGGACCTTCTTCCATCAACTCGGCCTCAGTGAAATAAAATTTCGTGTTATTCTGAGCTAACACAAAGATGACTAATTCGGTTTTCGAGCTGCGATATAGAGAAATGGAAACTTCCATGACGGCATCGCATTTCTTGTTTTGAGCAGCCTTCTGAGCAGCAATGGGCATAAGCTTATTAGCCTTTTTGATGTTCTCTAACCCAAGCTTCTCCAAAGTTTGTGAAAATCCCGCATCTTTCAAGCTCTGAGCAGTTTCAGGGTAGGGCTGAATGGCGCCTTCCAGGATGGGCGTTTCATAGGGCTTTTCTGCTTTTGTAATTTCGGGCAGTGTCTTCGGTTGGTTTTCAGCCACCACTTCTGTTTGTGTCGGGAGGGTTTTGAGCGATTGTTCAGTCGAGGATTTTTCAGACGAGGCGTTCACCATGGCCGAAATAACGAATCCGTAAACTGCCAAACAGATGAAGAAAAGCAACGCAGCCTTGCCTTTGGTGTAGCCTTTCAGCTTTTTTCCGTGTTTGTCGGTAAACGAGTTGGTCAAAATTCGCAGAATGTCAATAATACTCCATATGAAGTATAAACCGCATGTGAAAAACATTAACAGCCCTGTCCATATTTTCTCGGTGTATAAGCGATGCAAGCCACTTGGAAACGGAATAAAACTGAGGATGGCTGTTACCATGAATGATTTCTCTCCCACTATATCACATGATGCAGGTACTGAATCTGGAATGATGGGAATAGGAATGATTGCTTTATCCGCGTTATCAGAAGTCGGTGTTTCTGTTTTAAATTGAGGTGCTGGTTTTAAGAATGCATCAACCTCAGTGCCACAGTTGACGCAAAAACGTGCACCATTACTAATTTCTTTCCCGCAATTAGGACAGTACATAGTATTGTATTTTATATGAATAATAATTAAAATGAAAAAGCGAGCGCCAATTGTTTCTGACTAGTCATTTTCCGTGGCTCTTTGGTGCTGAATGATTAAAGTCTACCTGAGCAGCGAGTGAATTGCAAGGCTTTTTCTGTGTTGCTTATCGATAAGCGCACTTTGCGCTTGCCCGCGCGGGCGCGGCGTGCTACCCTCGGCGACCGATTGCACACTGCCCATGGCCGAGACTTTTGACATCCGTTCGCTCAATGCCGCCCAGCGTGAGGCGGTGCGCACGCTCCGGGGACCGGTGTTGATTCTGGCGGGCGCCGGCACGGGCAAGACGCGCACCGTGACCTGCCGCATCGCGCAGATGCTCAAGTGCGGGGTGAACCCGCGCGGAATTCTCGCGCTGACCTTCACCAACAAGGCCGCCAACGAGATGGCCGAGCGCGTGGCCGGGCTGGTGGATCGCAAGGCGGCGCGCCAGATGACGGTCTGCACCTTCCATTCGCTCTGCGTGCGCATCCTGCGGCAGGATATCGGGCGGCTGGGCTACAAGGAGAATTTTTCTATTTACACGGGCAATGATCAGGCGGGGCTGCTCAAGCGCCTGATTGTGCAGTACGGCGCGCGGCGCGAGAAGCTGGAGCCCGCGCAGGTGCTCAACGAACTTTCGCGCGTGCGCAACCGCGGCGGCAGTTGCGAGGAGATTGAGGACACCCTCATCGCGGCGGTGGCGAAGGCTTACCAGCGCGAGCTCAAGGCGCAGAATGCGGTGGATTTCGACGATCTGCTGGTGCTGACGGAGCGGCTGCTGCGCTGCTATCCCACGGTGCATGAGCACTGGAACAAGCGTTTTCCCTACATCACGGTCGATGAGTTTCAGGACACAAACAGCCTGCAGATGAGCCTGCTGCGGCAGCTGGTGGGGCCGGAGCACAATGTGTGCGTGGTGGGCGATGATGACCAGTCCATCTACGGCTGGCGCGGCGCACAAATTTCCAACATCCTGGAATTCGAAAGCTTTTTCCCGAACCCTCGGGTGATTAAACTGGAGGAGAATTACCGCTGCACGCGGCAGGTGCTGGACTGCGCTAACACCCTGATTCGCCACAACGCCGGGCGGCGCGATAAGACCCTGCGCACCAACAAGGAGGGGCGCTACCCCGTGCGTCTCTTGGCCATGCCGGGCGCGGAGGAGGAGAGCAGCTTCGTCGCCGACGAGATTGATGAGCTGCGCCGCCGCCAGGGCTGCGAGTGGGAGGAATTTGCCGTACTCTTCCGCGCCAACGCACAGAGCCGCCTGCTGGAGACGGCGCTGCGCGAGCGCCACATTCCCTACCGCATGGTGGGCGCCAAGAGTTTTTTTGACCGCCGCGAGGTGCAGGACCTCCTCAGCTACCTGCAGCTGATGGTCAATCCGGAGGCGGATCTGCACCTGCTGCGCGTGCTCAACACGCCGCCGCGCGGCATCGGCGCCGCGACCGCCAATCTGGCCATCGACTGGAGCCGAGAGCAGCGCTGCAGCCTGTGGAGCGCCTTGCAGGCGCCCGAGTTCCTCTGCAAGTGCTCCGCGCGCTCGCAGGCAAATATCCAGGCCTTTACGCAGCTGGTGAGCGCCTACGCCGAGCGCTTCGCAGGCGCGGAGGAGAATTTTGCGGATATTGTCGGCGATTTTTTGTCGGAGACGGGCTACGATGACTACCTGTCCGGCTGCTGCAAGACGGAGGAGGAGCGCCTGCGCCGCCTCTCCTCGCTGGATGACATCAAGACGGCGCTGCGGCAGTTCTGGAGCCCCGGGCGCCCCCTGAAGGACTTTCTGGCGGGCATCACGCTCGATGACCGCGACGACGAGGACGACATCGAGAGCAAGAGCGGCGTCTGCCTCATCACGATGCACGCGGCCAAGGGGCTGGAGTTCCCGCAGGTGTACATCGTGGGCGTGGAGGACGGCATCCTGCCGCACAGCCGCTCGGTGGATGAGGGGTCGCTGGACGAGGAGCGCCGCCTGTTCTACGTGGGCATCACGCGGGCGCGCGAGCGGCTGACGCTGACCTACTGCGCCAAGCGCACGCGCTATGGTCAGCAGGAGCGCTGCCGCCCCTCGCGCTTCCTGCAGGAAATCCCCGAAGCTCTCTACGAGTTCACCGATTACGACAAGCTCATGAAAACGCCCGTCTCCGAGGAGGAGACCGAGGACTTTTTTGCCGACCTGCACAGCCTGCTTTCGGAGTGAGGCTGTCCCGGTGGGGGGGGAATCAGCTGTCGAGCAGGCGCTGCAGCTCGTTGCATTCCTGCATGAGTTGCAGGGCTTCCTCGGTGCTGATGCCCTGCGTGCGGATGCGGCTTTTGAGGCCGTCGATGCGCGCCTTGATGGTGTCGCGCGCGGCGCGGTCGCAGGCTTGTTCGACAAAGGGGGCGGCATCTGTCAGGTGCAGGGGAGTGGTGTCCCAATTGCGCAGGGCGGCGCATTGCTCGGGGCTGAGACAGCCGAGGAAGGCGCTCCAGTCCTCCTCTTTGCCCGGTTGGGGCAGGCGCTCCAGCAGGACTTGCAGAATGCTGCCGCCCGAGAGGCTGCGAATCGGTTCCTGAAGGTCCTCAACGCGCTCCACCAGCAGCTGCTGTGCCTGCGGGTCGGCGATGGCCAGGCTGAGCAGTCCTCGGATGGCCGGGTGCAGCCGCAGGGGGATGATGGGGCGGGTGTCCGGCTCGTCCGGTAGCTCTTCGGGCTGTTGCTCGACCCAATCGCTCGCGCTCGGCTCGTGTCGGGGGGCTTTTTTGCGCGCGCTCAGGATGTCGTTGACCGTTTGGCGCAGCTCGTCCAAGCCGACATTGAGTCGCGTGGCCAGGTCGGTGACGGCGACGTCGCGGCGGATGGGGTCGCTGATGTCGGCGGCGAGGTCGGCCATGCGGGGGATGAGGGCGGCGCGCGCGTTCACGTCGTCGGCGACGGTGCTTTTCTCGTGCTCGACGCGCTGCTCGAGGTAGGGGCGGGCGTTGTCGATGGCGGCGCGCAGCGCCTCGGCGCCGCGCTGACGGATGAGCGAGTCGGGATCCTCCCCCTCCGGCAGGGAGGCCAGGTAGACCTCCATGCCCGCCGCGGCGAGCTTGCGAAAGGTTTTTTCGCCGGCCTTGATGCCCGCTTGGTCGCCGTCGTAGCAGAGGATGGCTTTTTTGGCGTACTTGCGGAGCAGGGCGGCGTGCTCGTCGGTGAAGGCGGTGCCCAGCCCCGCGACAGCGTTGCGGATGTCGGCCTTTTCGTGGCAGGCAATGACGTCGATTTGCCCCTCGCAGACGACGGCGCACATGCCGGCCTTGGCGATGGGTCCCGTGGCTTTGTACAGCCCGAAGAGCAGCTCACCCTTGCGGAAGGCGGCGGTTTCGGCGGTGTTGACGTACTTGCGTGGGTCTTGGTCGGCGGCCATGATGCGCCCCGAGAAGCCGACCACCTCGCCGCGCACGTTGCAGATGGGGAACATGAGGCGGTCGCGGAAGACGGGGTAGAGCCCGCGCTCGCCGCGCCCCAGCAGATAGGCATCGACCAGGTCGCGCTCGCGGAAGCCGCGCTGCTCGGCGAGGGCACGCAGCTCGCGCATGTCGGGCGGTGCCCAGCCCATTTGCCAGGCTTTGGCCGGCTCGATGCTCAGCCCGCGGCTGCTGAGGTAGCGGCGCACATGGTCGGCGGCGCGGTCGCGGCAGAGTTTTTTGTGGAAGTAGTCGGCGGCCAGGGTGTTGAGCTCCACGATACGGCTGCGGGCACGGCGTCGACGGGCGAGTTCGGGGCTTTCCTCTTCCTCGATGACGGCGATGCCGTAGATGTCCGCCAGGCGGCGCAGCGCCGTGGGGAAGTCGAGGTTCTCGAACATCATGAGGAAGCGCGCGGCATCGCCGCCCACGCCGCAGCCGAAGCAATGGAAGCTCTGCCGCGCGGGGTTGACGTGGAAGGAGGGGGTTTTCTCGTTGTGGAAGGGGCAGCAGGCTTTCCACGCTGTCCCGGCGCGGCGCAGTTGCACATAGCGCCCGACGAGGTCCACGATGTCCACCGCGTCCTTGATGCGCGCGACGCATTCTTCCGTGATTCTGCCCATCAGTCCGTCAGCGCGCGCAGGTGGTCGGCAAAGCCGGGGTAGGAGGTGTTGATGTTGCGGCAGCGCAGCAGGGTGGTGTCGCCCTCGGCGGCGAGTCCGGCCATGAGGAAGCCCATGGCGATGCGGTGGTCGCCGTAGCTGTCCAGCGTGGTGCCGCGCAGCGGGGCGCCGCCCGTGATGACCATGCCATCGTCGTACTCCTCCGCCTGCCCGCCCATGGCGCGCAGGTTGCCGACGGTGGTAGCGATGCGGTCGCTTTCCTTGACGCGCAGCTCGGCGGCGTTGCGGATGGCGGTGCGCCCCTCGGCAAAGGCGGCGGCGATGGCCAGCACGGGGATTTCGTCGATGAGGTTGGGGATTTCCTCTCGGGTGACTTCGGTGCCGTGCAGGGGGGCGTAGCGGACGGTGAGGTCGCCATAGGGTTCGCCGCTGTCGCTGCGGTTGCTGATGCGGATATCGGCGCCCATGCGGCGCAGCACGCGGATGATGGCGTCGCGCGTGGGGTTCAGCCCCACACGGCGCAGGCAGAGCTCGCTGCCCGGCACGATGGAGGCGGCGACCAGCCAGAACGCGGCGCTGGAGATGTCGGCGGGGATGGTGATGTCGCGCGCGACGGGCATGGCGGGGCCGCAGACGGCGATTTCCAGTCCGTCGGGCGAGACGCTGCAGGGAATGCCGAAGTGCTCGAAGAGACGCTCGGTGTGGTCGCGGGTCAGGGCGGGCTGGCGCACGGTGGTGGTGCCCTGGGTGAGCATGCCGGCGAGCAGCACGGCACTCTTGACCTGGGCGCTGGCCATGGGGAGCTCGTAGCAGATGGGCTGCAGGCGGGTGCCGTCGATTTCCAGCGGGGCGCAGCCGGGCTTGGCGCCGCAGGCGCGAATTTGCGCGCCCATGAGCGCCAGCGGGTCGATGATGCGTTTCATGGGGCGCGCGCAGAGCGATTCATCGCCAAAGAGGCGGCAGGAGAAGGGGAGGGCAGCCAGCAGCCCCGCCATGAGCCGCATGCCGGTGCCGGAGTTGCCGCAGTCGATGGGGCGGGCGGGGGCGACGGGCTGCATGGCCGTGCCGTGCAGGCAGAAGTTCTCCGGGTGCGCCTCATCGTCTCGGCAGACGCGCGCCCCCAGCTGCTCCATGGCGCGCAGGGTGTTCAGGCAGTCCTCGCTGCACAGGTAGTTGCGCACCTGCATGCTGCCTCGCGCCAGAGCGCCGAGTAGCGCGACCCGGTGCGAGATGCTTTTGTCTCCGGGGACGGTGAGCTCGCCACGCAGGGGGTGCGCGGCGCGGCAGACGGTAAGGCGGTCACTTGACATGGAATCGAATGTGTTTCTGGTGAATTCCCTCGCGGAGGGCGGCGTTGAAATAGGCGTTGACACCCAGCTCGCGCTGGGCGCTGATGATGGCGGTGCGCAGCGTCTCGCGGCATTCGTCCAGGGCGGGGATGTAGGACGGGGTGATGGGACCGGCCAGCAGAACATGCCAGCCCCAGCGGCTGGAGACAAGCGTGGGCTCGCCCGCCGCCACGGCGCCCTCCCCGAAGAGGGGTAGCTCGCCGAGGGGGCAGCGGCCGTCATCGCGGAAGGTACCCAGCTGCCCGCCCTCCTTGCGGCTGCGCTCGTCGTCGCTCAGCTCGGCGGCCAGCCGGCTGAATTCCTCGCCGGCCTGCAGGCGCTTGAGCGCCAGCTCGGCGGCGGCGCGCGCCTCGTCGGCATCGCGCTCGACGGTGGAGAAAAAGATGTGGCGCAGGGGGCGCGTGGCGGGGATGCGCAGCTCCTCGCGCAGCTGGCGGTAGTGCGCGGCGATGGAGGCATTGTCCGGCTCGCCGTGGGGGGCGATGGCGCGCTCCAAAAGCGCCTGCTCGCGCAGGCGTGCGTCGATTTTATCGGTGAAGCGGCGGACGGTGTAGCCCTGCGAGGCCAGCTGCGCGACAAAGCTTTGTTCGTCGGGGCAGCGTGTGCTGAGCGCGCCGACTTCCTCCTCGGCCTGTGCGCGCAGGTCGGGCAGCTTGCTGTCGTTGTAGCGCGCGCGCAGCCGCAGCAGCGCTTCGCGAGCCATGCCCAGCGCCATGCTCGTGCGCAGCTGCGGCGGGCACTCCTTGCGCCCGGCCAGGAGATTCTGCTCGGCGATATAGCGCGCAAACTGCGCCTGCGAGACGGGCGTGCCGTACACGCTCAGAACGGTGTCGGCGGCAGCGGCATCGGGGTGGTGCAACATGCGGTAGAGCGGACCGCGCAGCAGCATCAAATCCAGCGCCACATAGGCGAGCGCGGCCGAAAACAGGGCGAGCTTGAGGGCGTAGATGCGCAGGGGTGTCCACTTCACGCGACCATTGTAGCGCCGCCGCCCGGCGCTGGCAAGTAAGAATGGCGTATGCAGCCCCGACGGAATGGGCTTGACAGGGGGGGGGCGGCGGGTGTAAGTTCGGCTCGCTATGAAGAATCAATACGTGCTGCCTACTTACGGTCGCGCGCCCATGGATATGGTGCGCGGGGAGGGTTCCTACCTGTATGATGCGGCAGGACGACGATATGTTGATTTCTGCGCCGGGATTGCGACCTGCTGCCTCGGGCATTCCCATCCGCTGGTGGTGGAGGCGCTCTGCGCGCAGGCGCACAAGCTCATGCACTGTTCCAATCTCTACGGTATTCCGGGGCAGGGAGAGCTGGCGGAGCGCATTGTCACCGACATCATCGGGATTCCCGGTAAAATTTTCTTCTGCAACTCGGGGGCGGAGGCCAACGACGGCATCATCAAGGTGGCGCGGCGCTTCGGCCACCGTCACCCCGCTGCCGACGGCAGTCCCCGCTACGAGGTTATCACCTTCCTCAAGAGCTTCCACGGGCGCACGCTCGGCTCGATGGCGGCGACGGGACAGCGTAAGATTCAGGTCGAATTTGACCCGTTGCTGGTGGGCTTCCGCTATGTGGATTTCAACGATGCGGAGGCGCTGCGTGCGGCGGTGTCGGATGTCACCTGCGGCATTCTGCTGGAGGCGATTCAGGGCGAGGGCGGGGTGAACCCCGTGCAGCCCGAGTTCCTGCGCGCGGTGGCGGAGCTATGCAAGGAGCGCGATTTGCTGCTGATGCTCGACGAGGTGCAGTGCGGCTTCTGCCGCTGCGGCACTACGATGGGCTGGAAGGCCATTTGTCCCGAGCTGCAGCCCGACCTCGTTTCCTGCGCCAAGGGTATCGGCGGCGGTTTCCCCATGGGCTGTTTCTGGGTGAGTGACCGCGCCATCGATGCGACGGGCACCGAGCTTTCCTCCATCATGGGGCCGGGCTCCCACGGCTCGACCTTCGGCGGCACGCCCCTGGCCACGGCCACCTCGCTGGCGGTGGTGACGGAGCTGGTGCGCGGCAACTATGCCGCCCGCGCGGCTCGCTTGGGTGAGCAGCTCAAGGCAACGGTGGAGGCTTGGCATCTCCCCTGTGTGGAGGGGGTGCGCGGGCTCGGGCTGCTGCGTGGTGTGGCGCTCAAGCCGGGTTCCTTTGCCGTGCCGGAGGGGCAGACGCCCGCCGGCTATGTCAACGGTCTGTGCCGCGAGGCCGGGCTGCTGGCCTGCCCGGCGGGGGCCGATACGCTGCGGCTCATCCCCGCGCTCAATATCCCCGAGGAGGTGTTGGCGGAGGGCTTGGAGCTGCTGCGCGGCGTGCTCAGCGCGCTCTGAGATTTTTTGTTTGTCGGTCGTGCCCGTTGCCCCACCGGGCTACCCGGGCGGACTCGCGGGCTTGTTGCGTCGGCTCTACCGCGCTTCCGAGCACGCAAAAGCCCCTGTCCGCAACGGCAGGGGTTTTTGTTTTGGCGTGCTCGGTGACTGCGCCGGGGAGCGTCAGAACTCGGGCATGTCGCGCAGGGCAGGGGGCTCTTCGTCTGCCGGAGTCGGCGCTTCGCCCTGCGGCGCCTGTTGCTGCGCTGCGGGCGTCATCTCGATGCGACCCTTGGTGTTGTCTTCGCTCCGAGCCGGGAAGGCGTTCTCCAACGCGCTTTGCAGGCGGATGTCGGGGTAGCCGTTGTAGAGGATGGTGCTGTTGGGTGCCAGCAGCACAGCGGTGGGGAGGATGTTGATGCGGTAGTCCCGCCCGGCTGTTCCGTCGGCATCGTCGGTGTAGCAGGGGGTGCTGCCCGCCGTCTGTTGCAGGGCGGCGAGCGCCGCCTCATCGGCTGCGGAGGGGGCGATGGCAACGATGTTGAGCTCCGGGTATCGCTGCGGCAGCTCGGCGAGCTTGCTCACGAGGCTGCTGCCGAGAGCCTCCTGCGGAGACCAGAAGAAGAGCAGGGTGTGCTTTCCCGCTTCGGGCAGGGTGACCTCCTGTCCTTGGGCATCGCTCAGCTTGAGTTGCGGGGGAACACAGCCCACGGAGAGGCGGCGCAGGCGGTAGGTCTGCTCGTTGGCCATGTCGAACAGCGAGCGGTCGCCGAACGGCGTGTCGGGCTTGGCGAGCAGCAGAGCCTGCTTGAGGTAGTAGAGGCGCTTGCCGCGCGCCATCGCCTCGCTGCCGGCCGCGCCGGTAATCATGGGATTGTTGAGCATGAGGCTCATCCCCAGGGCGGCGCAAGCGCGCGCGTTGCTGTCGCGGTTGCGGGTGTAGATTTTTTCCAGAATGCCGTATTCGTCCACCGAGGTGCCTGCAGCGAGGACGGGGCAGAGCTCGGCCGCCGAGGGGTGGCTGTAATGTCTGTCGGCCACACTTTCGCGGACGGCTCGTGCTGTGGCAGCGGCTTGTTTGCCCGTGCCCAGGATAGCCGCGAATTCAGAGGGATGCGCCAAGAGCCAATTCACGGCGGGGGCGGCCCAGGCCTGCTGAAATTCGTAGCTGTGGACGGTGCGGAGTTCGGGACCGTTTTTCCCCTTGAGTTGCAGCTGGCGGGAGCCGGTGCTACCGCTGATGCTGTTCCAAATGGCCTGTGCCGGTTCGGCGGCGGAGGGGGGCTCTACCGCTGCCTTGGCCTCGGGGGTCTCGGCGCGTTCGAGCGCGGCGTGGTATTCGGCGAGCCGCCCCTGCCAGACGGCGAGGGCTTGGTTCATGGCCGCTTCGTCGGCGGCGAGTGGTTGCGGCAGAAGGAGCAGCGCCGTCAAGACGCAGGGAACATAGTTCATCGACAGCATGCGTTATTGATTAAGAAGAGCCAGATGCACCAGAGCGGCGGGCAGCTTGTGCGAGCCGTAGTACTCGGCGGCGGCAAGGCGCTCGCCCTGGCTGCGGAGTCGCTCGTTGAGCTTTCGGATGACGGGGAGGTAGCGATCCTCCAGCCGACGGCGTTCCTCCTCACTCAGCGGCGGCAGTGCGGTGAAGGATTGTGCCCAAGAGCGCAATTTGTCCAGCAGGCGCATGACGGGTGCCACGGAGGCTTCTGCCGAATCGTGATCACTGACCCGAGCCAGCGCCTGCTCCAGCTCCCCCAACAGGATGATGCCGGCGCGTACGCGCTGCTCCGGCAGGGGGAGCGCGGGTGCCGCCGGACTTTCCCGCACCGTGCTGACGGGAGCCGTGGGCTCATCGGACTGGGCAGGAAGCAGCAAGAAAGCAAGAGCGGCCGGTAAAAGACAGAACCTATTCATGCGCGAAAGGGATTATTGCGACAGCATCATGGTCATGATGCCGAATTCCTTGATGAATGCGGGGGAGGAATAACACTGCACCTTCTGAAGCCGAAAAATCTCGGCATAGACACGCGCCCATTGCTCGCGCATGCGCCGAGCATATCGCTGTTCGAGCTCGAGCTTTTCCTCGGCGCTGAGTTCGCCGATGCGCTGCAGCTGCTCTCCGGCGCGATGGATGGTGCTGAGCTGTTGGTGCAGCGGGGCAGCAGCCGTATCGGCCGTTTCCCGATCCTGCACGGAACTCAGGATGGGAGCCAGCGCATCCGGCAACGCGATGTAGGCTTCAAAAGCCTCGGACATG
>CAMACY010000050.1 GCA_945831585.1 uncultured bacterium
CGCCCCCGGCTGAGCCGGGGGACCGGCTCGGAGGTGTCCTTGCCTCTCGGGGCGCGGGAGCCCACCGGGCTTCGGCGTGTGCGATGCAACCGCTCATGCCCTGCGGGCACCCGGTAAACCGTGGAGCTTATCCACCGCCTGCAACGGGCAGGGTGTGAGAAGCCCCGGAATTGCTCCATAAAAAAGGCACCCATTTCGGGTGCCTTTTTTTATGGAGCATAGGGGATTCGAACCCCTGACCTGTTGCGTGCGATGCAACCGCTCTACCAACTGAGCTAATGCCCCGTTTGTTGCTGTGCGGCAGCGGGATGGATTATACAGGATGGCGGGGGCTATGCAAGAATAATGTGCTTGGAGAGTCCAAATTTTTTTGTCAGCGTGTGTGTGTGGCTCGTGGGGAGGGGGGGAGCGCGTCGTTGAGGGGGAAGCCGTAGGCGTAGCAGGTGCCGGTGGGGTGGAGGTAGTAGTGCCACCATTCGGCGGAGTAGTTGCGCATGCCGGCGGCTTCCATGGCGCGGCGCAGGCGTTGGCGGTTGGCGCGCTGCTGCTCGCTCAGGTGGGGGTAGTCGGTGGCGGAGGAGGGGTCGAGCAGGTCGTGGTGGCCGCCCATGTCGCATTCTTTGCCGTCGCGGCGGCGTGTGAGGGTGATGTCGACGGCGATGCCCCAGCTGTGCTCGCTGGTGGTGCCGATGTAGCGCCCTTCGTAGATGCCGCGCTTGGTGATGTTGGGGTAGAAGCGGGCTTTCATCCGCTCGTCGTCGGTCTTGCTCCAGCGGTAGAAGTCGTCCATGGCGCCGGCAGGGCGGTAGGCGTCGTAGATTTTGAGTCCGTAGCCCTGCGGCGCGAGGAGGGCATCGGCGCGCGCGAGGGCTTCGGCGGCATCGCGCCGCAGGATGGCGCGACGCCCGCTGTAGCCGGCGATGGGGCGCCCAACGAAGTTGTCGCTGCCCGCGTATTTGAGCTCGGTGCGGATGGCGGGGGCTACGCTGTCGACGTAGCAGAAGTCGGCGGGCAGGCACTGCGCGGGCGTTGCCGGGGGGCTCGCGGGGAGCCCTGCGCAGTGGCTTAGCAGCAGTGCCGCCCAAACGAGCGCTTGGCGGGGGGCTGGGGCAGGGCGCTTCACAGCATGTCGGCCAGCATCTGCTCCAGCTTGCGGATGTCTGCGCTGAATTTGCGGATGCCTTCGGCGGTTTTTTCGGTGGCCATAGCGTCCTCGTTCATGAGGAAGCGGAAGTTCTTTTCATCGGCGGCGATGCGGGTGATGTCCGCGGCTTGCGCTGCTTGGGGGGTGAGTGCCGGGTGGATGGGCGTGTCGCAGGCGGCGAGTTGCCCGAGCAGGGCGGGGGAGATGGTGAGTAGGTCGCAGCCGGCCAGGGCGATGATTTCGCCCGTGTTGCGGAAGCTGGCGCCCATGATGCGGACGGGGTAGCCGAATTTTTTGTAGTAGTGGTAGATGTTGCGCACGGAGAGTACGCCGGGGTCGTCTTCGGCGCTGTAGCTTTGCCCGGTGTGGGCGCTGTACCAGTCGAGGATGCGCCCGACGAAGGGGGAGATGAGGAATACCCCGGCTTCGGCGCAGGCGACGGCTTGCACCAGGCTGAAGAGGAGGGTGAGGTTGCAGCGGATGCCCTCTTTTTCCAGTTGTTCGGCGGCTTTGATGCCTTCCCAGGTGGAGGCGATTTTGATGAGCACGCGCTCGCGGGGAATGCCGGCGGCTTCGTACAGAGCCATGAGGCGGCGCGCCTTGGCGACGGTGGCTTCGGTGTCGAAGGAGAGCCGGGCGTCGACTTCGCTGGAGACGCGTCCGGGGATGCGTTGGAGGATTTCCAGCCCGAAGGCGACGATGAGGTGGTCGATGAGTTCGCCGAGCTGCTGCTCGGGCGCCGCGTGGCGGCTCTTGAACGCCGCGACGGTGCGCTCGACGATGGTGCGGTATTCGGGTTTGGTGGCGGCGGCCAGGATGAGCGAGGGGTTGGTGGTGGCATCCTGCGGGGCAAAGGCGGCCATTTGGTTGAAGTCGCCGGTGTCGGCGACGACGGTGGTGTATTGCTTGAGTTGGTCGAGTTGGTTGGCCATGGGATCGGGGGGAGGTAGAGGTGCAGTAGGGAATCGTTATCGGAGCCAGGCGAGGAATTCGCGATTGCCTTCCATGCCTTTGATGGGGCTGTCGGCCAGTCCCATCCATTGTTTGCCCAGTTCTTGGGTGACGAAGGTGCGGATTTTGTAGATGGCGCGTTGGTGCAGCTTGGGGTCGCGGACGATGCCGCCGGGGCCGATGTCCTCCGGCTGCAGTTCAAATTGGGGTTTGATGAGCACGAGCAGGTCGCCGCCCTCGGCGAGGCAGCGGTAGGCGGCGGGGAGGATTTTGGTGAGCGAGATGAAGGAGACGTCGCTGACGATGAGCTGCACCGGCTCACCCAAGTCTTCGGGCTGCATGTAGCGGGCGTTGAATTGCTCGCGGACGATGACGCGGGGGTCGTTGCGCAGTTTCCAGACCAGCTGGTTGGTGCCGACGTCGACGGCGTGCACGCGCAGGGCGCCGTTTTGCAGCAGGCAGTCGGTAAAACCGCCCGTAGAGGAGCCGATATCGAGGCAGATTTTCCCTTCGACGCTCACGGGGAAGGCTTTGAGCGCGCCTTCGAGCTTGAGCCCGCCGCGGCTGACGTATTTGGGCTTGTTTTTGATGCTGATGGGGAGAGCGTCGTCGACCTTGGTGCCGGGTTTGGTGATGACTTGACCCTTGACGGAGACCTCGCCCGCGAGAATCAGGCGTTGCGCCTGTTCTCGCGAGTCGCAGAGTCCCTGCGCGGCGACGAGGATGTCCAAACGTTGCTTAGGCATGGGGTGGCGTTCCGCTCAGCGTGCGCGGCGGCGTCCGCCGCGATTCTGCCCCGGCATGATGATGTCGTCCGAGCGGCGGACAGCGGGTTGTGCGGCAGCGGGGGCGGGGGCTTGCACGCGCGGCGTCGGCTTGGGCTGCACCTGGGCAGCGGGGTGGTGCTGTGCGGCGGGCTTGGGCTGCTCGTGCACGATGGGTCGGGCGGGAGCCTCGGGGGCGGCTGCCGGTGCGGGAGTCGGCTTGGGTTGCTCTTGCACGATGGGGCGGGCGGGAGCCTCGGGGGCGGCTATCGGTGCGGGAGTCGGCTTGGGCTGCACCTGCGTGGCGGCGCCGTGGCGGCGCGTGATGGGGGAGTAGTTCGGCGCTGACGGAGACGGTTCAAGCGTTTGAGGTGCCGGGGCGGCAAGTGGCTTGACGGGCTCGGTAGGCGTCGGAGGAGCGACGGGCGGTGGAGTTGCCGTGGGCAGCGGCGCGGCGACGGGGGGCGGCGGGGTCTTGCTGCGAATCATGGCGCGGCCGTCGGCGCGGTCATCGAGGTTGTCGCAGGAGAGCAGGGTGAGCCCCGCGAGGAGGAGGGGGACGTGGCGTGTGTTCATGATGGGTGTATGGTTGGTGGTAAGATTAGGGGGTCGTGATGCCGGGGAAGAGCCGTGGGGCGGCGCTGACCCAGGAGCTGAAGCAGAAGCAAAGGGTGATGATGCTCATGAAGATGAGCACGGCGTCGTGGCGTCCCGGCGCGCGTTCCTCGCCGGGACCGAGCAGCAGGGCGCGGATGTTGACCCAGGCGACCGCGCACCACGAGGCAAAGAATAGGTTTTGCCACAGAAGTGTGTTGAGCTCCGGCGGCAGTCCGCCGGCAAAGGCAAAGCCGTGCTGCACCATTTGGGGAAGCACGGCGAGCACGGCGAATTCCGGACGCAGGCGGCGGTTGGCATAGAGCCGCAGCCAGACAACCGCCCACAGTGCCAGCGCCGCGAGCGCGGCGAGCACGAGCGACCACATGCCCGGCAGCAGGAGGGGCAGGGTGTTGAGCGCGAGTGCCAGTGGGCAGCTCCACCAGATGTAGGTGAGTCGCTTCACGGGCGGGGTGTTTCAGCCGTTCCAGTGCCAAGTGATGGGCACCTCGATATCGGGGTGCAGGCTGCGCATGGCCGGGCTGCCGAGGGCGCACTGCTCCAGCGCCGCGCGGTGCGGGGTGTCGGGGGGCAGGGGGACGCTGATGTCCGTGGCGATGCGGGCGATGCGGCGCGGCGAGCTGCTCATTTCCTTGCTGACGGTGATGCGCATGCCCTCCAGCGAGAGCGCGTGCTCCTGCGCGTAGATGCCCATGATGGTGGCCATGCAGCCGGCCATGGCCGAGCACATCAGATCCGTGGGCGAGAAGCTCTCTCCCTTGCCGTGATTATCGACGGGGGCATCGGTGCAGACGGTCGCCCCGCTGGGACCATGCGTCAGCTCGGTGTGGAGACCGCCCTGATAGGTCATTGTGCATTGAACTGCCATAACGCAGCCATCATACGCCAGGGCACCCCCCGGCGTCAAGGTGGAAAGCGCCCGGCGCGCGCGGCGGGGGTAAATTTCCCGCTTCGGTGTGCGCTTACCAGCAGGTCATGTCGTGAAAACGCGCGAGGCGGCGCTCCAGCTCGGCGCGGCTCAGGGAAAAGAGCCCGATGGTGCCGAAATGCTCGCAGACCGCCCCTGCCACCACCGTGGCAACCGCCATGGCGCTCTTCAGGTCCTCCCAGCGAGGCGTGCCTCCGTTCAGGCAGGCGCAGAGGCAACCCGCCAGCGCGCCCATGAAGGCATCGCCCGCCCCCGTCGGATCCTGCGCCGGAGCCAGCGGCCAGGCCGGGCAGCGGAAGAGGCGCCGCTCGCCGTTCGCGCAGCGCTGCAGCAGGGTGGCTCCGGCGCTGCCGTGCTTCACGACGGCATAGCGCGGCCCCGCTGCCAGCAGCCGCTCGCCCGCCACCAGCACATCCTCGCAGCCCGTGTAGGCGCGCACCTCGCTATCGTTCATCAGCGCCATGTCCACCATGCTCAAAATCGTGTCCACCTGCGAGCGCTCGCGGAGAATCCAGCTCTCCATGAAATCGGCCATGCGGAAATGCGCTGCCGTGCATTGCCGCAGCATGGCCAGCTGCAGACGCGGGGTCACGTTGCAGGCGCAGGCGATGGGGCAGCGCCGCTGCTCCTCCGAGAGCTGCATCTGCCAGTGCTCCTGCACCCCCTCCACGGTCTCCACTGTGCTGCGGCGGTTCATGTCGTCCTCGTAGCGCCCCGTCCAGGCAAAGGTGCGCCCGGGCACTCGCGCCACTTGCGCCATGCTCACGCCGCGCGCCTCCATCGCCGCCGTGTAGGCCGCGGGAAAATCCTCGCCCACCACGCCGATGAGCTCGGCCTGCGGCGTGATGAGCCGCGCCGCCAGCGCTGCGTAGGGACCGCTGCCGCCCAGCACGGAGCTCACCTGCCCGCGCGGGGTGATGAGTGTGTCGATGGCGATGGTGCCGTAGATGAGGGCGCGCGTGGTCATGAGGAGGGGGATTCGGGTTCGGGAGAGGAATCAGGGGACGGTGCGGCATCCGAAACGGAAAAAGTCTCGCCGTGCAGCAGCGCCATCAGGGCGGGCTCGTCGATGATGGGGATACCGAGCTTGAGCGCCTTGTCGCGTTTGGAGCCGCCACCCTCACCCGCCACCAGGTAAGTCGTCTTTTTGGTCACGGAGCCTGTGGCCTTGCCCCCGGCCTCGGCAATGAGCCGCTCGAACTCCGGGCGCGGGCGCGAGAGCGAGCCCGTTAGCACCAGCACCTTGCCTGCCAGCGCTCCGGCTGCTTGCCGGCG
Organism: uncultured bacterium; assembly: GCA_945831585.1. Taxonomy (GTDB): domain Bacteria; phylum Verrucomicrobiota; class Verrucomicrobiia; order Verrucomicrobiales; family Akkermansiaceae; genus Akkermansia. The sequence goes on from CAMACY010000050.1 coordinate 5,678, forward strand.
CATGTCCTCTTCATAGCTGTCGGAGCGGGCTTCGATGCCCAGTTGCGCCAGCGTGTCGAGCAGCTCGCGCCCCGCCGCCGAGCGGACATAGCGCAGCAGCGCTCGCGTGGCCACCGAGCCGATGGGGTTGTTGAGCGCTAAGCGCCCGGTGGCATTCGGCTCCAGACTCAGATAACCGCGCGCGACATAGGGTGCAGCCTCGGCCTGCATCTCCGCGAGCAGGCTCGCGCGCTCCGCCTCCAGCGCTTCCTTGTCGCCTCCCTTGTTTTGCGGGCTGCGCGGGTTGAGGGCGTGGTAGCGCGCCAGCTTGTCCTCCAGTGCGACTAAGAGCGGTAGGAACGCGCCCGTGGCCAGCTCCTGCATCGAGCGCTGGTAGCGCGCCACCGTGCGCGCCGTCACGGCACCGATGCCGGGGATGCCCAGCGCCGTCAGCCAGCGCTCCAGCGGCATGGACTTGGCCTTCTCCAACGCGGCGAGGGCGCGCGCCGCGTTTTTCTCGCCGAAGCGGCGCGGCTCCTCCTCGCTGCCGAGGTTGAGGGCGGCCAGCTCGGGCAGCGTAAGCCGGAACAAATCCAGCGGGGTGCGGATGAGCCCGCGCTGCACCAGCGCCTCCGCCACCGTGCCGCCCAGGCTCTCGATGTCCAGCGCCTCGCGCCTGCAAAAATACACCGTGCGCATGGCCGCCTGCGCGCGGCAGGTCAGGTTGGTGCAGCGCCAGGCCACTTGTCCCTCCTCGCGGTCGATGGGGGCACCGCAGCAGGGGCACACCCCCCCCACCGCCGTGTACAAATCGTAGGGCTGTGCCTCCGGCGGGCGCTTGGAGAGGACGACATGCACCACCGCCGGGATAATCTCGCCGCTCTTCTCCATGAGCAGCGTGTCGCCCACGCGGATGTCCTTGCGCGCAATCTCGTCGGCATTGTGCAGCGTAGCGCGCGAAACCGTGGTGCCCGAGAGCCGCACCGGCTCCAGCTCCGCCACGGGGGTCAGCACTCCCGTGCGCCCCACCTGCACGGTGATGCCCAGCAGCCGTGTCTCGCGCTGCTCCGGCAGGTACTTGAAGGCCGCTGCCCAGCGCGGGGCGCGCGCCGTGCTGCCCAGCGCTTCGCGCGCGGCGTAGTCATCCAGCTTGATGACGGCGCCATCCGTGCCGAAGCCCAGCTCGCGGCGCAGCACATCCGTCTGCGCCACCGCGCGCCGCAGCTCCTCCGTCCCCTGCGCGCGCAGAATCGGGCGGTTGTAGGGAATCCCCAGGCGCTGCAACAGCGCTTCGTAATCATCCGTGTCGCGTAGCTCGACCCCTTGCAGCGCGCCCAGCCCGTGCGCAAGGAAGCGCAGCGGTCGCCGCGCCACCTCTGCCGCATCCAGCAGCTTGATGGTGCCCGCCGTGGCATTGCGCGGGTTGGCAAAGGCGGGCAGCCCCGCCGCATCGCGCTCTGCGTTGAGGGCGTCGAAATCCGCCGAGCGCATAAAAATCTCCCCGCGCACCTCCAGCAGCTCGGGAGCCCCCTCCGGCAGGGTCGGGGGAATATCGCGCAGCGTCAGCGCATTGGCGGTGATGTCGTCCCCCGTGCGTCCGTCGCCGCGCGTGGCGGCATAGAGCAGCTTCCCCCGCCGGTAGCAGAGGGTGACGGCACAACCGTCAATCTTGGGCTCCACCACCACGCGGGGGGCGGGCTGCCCCAGTTGCTCGCCGAGGCGGGCGTAGAACGCTGTCAACTCCGCATCCGTCTCGCCCGAGCCGGGCTTGTGCTCGAAAATATCATCGATGCTCTGCATCGGCTGAGTATGGCGGATTTTGCGGAAGCCGGCGCTCAGGTCGTTGCCCACCCGCTGCGTCGGGGACTCGGGCGTCACCAGCTCGGGGTGCGCGCGCTCCAGCTCCTCCAGCTCACGGTACAGGCGGTCGTATTCCGCATCGCTGAGCTCGGGGCTGGCTTGAGCGTAGTAGAGCTCGTTGTTGCGGCGCACGAGCTCGCAGAGCTCGGCGTAGCGTTGCGCGGGGGCTTGCTGCGCCGCGCCATAATCAAAAAGATCCGTCGCCATAGGGGTGGGAGATGTTGAGGGGAACGCCGCAAAGTCTAGCACATTGGCCGCAGCGGGTCAAGCGGGCGCCGCGGGCTCAGCGCAAGGTGCCGGCAACGTGATCAGCCGCCATGAGCCCGGCGCCGATGAGCCCGGCATCGGCACCGAAGCGGGTGGGCAGCAGGCGCAGCAGCGCCGCATGCTCGGCGAACAACTGCGCGCGGAGCGCCGCACGCAGGGGCTCGAAGAGCAAATCGCCCGCCTTGGCCACCCCGCCGCCGATGACAAAAGCCTCCGGCACCAGCGCGTACATGATGTTCAGGAGCAGGCAGGCGAGGCGCTCGGCCACATCGCGGTAGAGCTGCGCGGCGATGGCATCGCCCGCGCGCGCCGCTTGCTCCAGCAGGTAGGGCGTGCACTCTGCGGCGGTCTTGCAGATGCCCGCCGCCGCGTAGCGCTCCACCGCCTCGGCCGCCAGCTCGTTGTTGCCGATGTATTCCTCGATGGCACCACGGTTGCCGAAAGGCCCCAGCTTGCCCCGGTAGTCAATACTGGTCTGCCCCAGCTCGGCGCAGGAGATGCTGCGCGCCCGCACGATGCGGTCGTGGAGCACGAGACAGCCGCCCAGCCCCGTGCCCAGCGTGATGGCACAGAGCGAGTGGCAGCCGCGCCCCGCTCCCAGCTTCCACTCCGCGTAGCCCATGGCCTTGGCATCGTTGTCGATGACGGCGGGGAGCCCCAGCGCCTCCTCCATCATGGCGCGCAGCGGCAGCGGCTGCGTCCAGCCCGGCACATTGGTGAGCTGGTAGAGAATGCCCCGGTAGAAATCCACCCAGCCGGGCATGCCCAGCCCCACGCCCACCACATCCGGGTAGCGCTCGCGCAGGCGGCGCAGCACCGCCACCATGGCCTCAATCGTCGCTTCAGGACTGCTGAAATTCGGAGTGGGCAGCGGCTCGGCGCGCTCGACCAGCGTCTCGCCGCAGGTAACGGCGATTTTGATGGTGGTGCCGCCGAAGTCGACGGCGAGTGTTTTGGGGTGTTGCGGGAGCATGGGAATCGGTCGTCAACATTCAGGCGAGCTTGGCTTGCCAGTAGGCCAGCCGACGCGCGGTGTTGTCGGGGTTGGGCGCGCCGGGATTGGTGCGCAGGCTCATGGCGCGATCCAGACTGAACACGCTGTAGACATCCTCGCCGTACTCGGGCGAAATCTCGCGGAACTGCGCGAGGCTCAGCTTGTTGAGCGGCGTGCCGCTGCCGACGGCCACCGCCACGGCCTTGCCCACCAGCTCGTGCGCTTGGCGGAAGGGCACGCCGCGGCGCACCAGGTAGTCCGCCAAATCAGTGGCGAGCAGCAGCGGGTCGCTCACGGCGGCGGCGCAGCGCTCGGGGTTCAGCCGCATGGCGGCAATCATCTCGGCGTTGACCCGCAGCGCCAAGTCGACCGTCTCAAAGGAATCGAAGAGGGGTTCCTTGTCCTCCTGCAGGTCTCGGTTGTAGGTGAGCGGTAGCCCCTTGACGGCGACCATCACGCTGACCAAATTGCCGTAGAGCCGTCCGCTCTTGCCGCGCGTCAGTTCGCACACATCGGGATTCTTCTTCTGCGGCATCAGGCTGCTGCCCGTGGTGTGGGCATCCGACAGGGTGGCAAAGCCGAACTCCGCGCTGCTCCACAGCACCAAATCCTCGCTCAGGCGCGAGAGGTGAGTGCCGATGAGCGCCAGGCAGAACAGCGTCTCCATCACATAGTCGCGGTCGGCAATGGCATCCATCGAGTTCTCCGTCACGCCTGCGAAGCCCAGCTCGGCGGCAATGCCCGCGCGGTCGAGGTTGATGGTGGAGCCTGCGATGGCGCCGCTGCCCAGCGGGCAGATGTTGAGACGGCGACGGCAGTCGCCCAGGCGCTCGGCATCGCGCGCCAGCATCTCCACATAGGCCAGCAGGTGGTGCCCCACGGTCACGGGCTGGGCGCGCTGCAGGTGGGTGTAGCCGGGAATGCGCAGCTCGGCGTATTCCGCCGCCTTGAGCACGAGGGCGCGTTGCAGGTCGTGCACCAGCGCCATGCAGGCGTCAATCTGCGCGCGGCAGTAGAGCCGCGTGTCGGTGGCCACCTGATCGTTGCGCGAGCGGGCGGTGTGCAGCTTGGCACCCGCCGCGCCGATGCGGCGGGTCAGCTCGCTCTCGATGTTCATGTGGACATCTTCGAGCTTTTGGCTCCAGTGGAATTGGCCCGCATCGATGTCGGCCTCGATGCCACGCAGCCCGCTTTCAATGGCGTCGAACTCCGCCTGCGTCAGCATCCCGGCGCGCAGCTGCGCGCGAGCGTGGGCAATGCTGCCCGCAATATCGTGCTTGTAGAGCTTCCAATCGTAGGAGACGGATTCGCCGTATCGGAGAACCAGATCGGCGGTGGGTTGAGAAAAACGGCCGGACCACATCATAACACCGCGCAGTGTACACGAAAACGCCCGCCTCCGCAAGCCTGCGCTTGCAGGTTGACGCAACATCGGGGGCGGATGAGGCGCAGGCGGGGACAGTGTTCTGAATGCTGTCGTCAAGTCCCAAAAGGGGAAAATCCTTAACATCAATTCCGGAAGCATCGATGAACGGTATCAGTGATGCCGGTTGAGGAACGTGTGCATCGTCGTAAGTGATTCTCCGGCTCCGGCTCCCCTTGGCACGGCTCGCCGAGCGCGCTTACCTGGTGCGCGGGCGGAACGGCGTTCGTGGCCGCCCGATCCGTAAGTCACAACCTCCCTTTGGGGCACATCATGCGCCGAGGACAGCCCGGCGCAGGCGCAGGGCATCGCGCAGCTCGCGCACGTCATGCACGCGGTGCAGGTCGGCTCCTCGGTCGGCGGCGAGCAGGCTCATCACCACCGTGGGCAGCGCCTCGCGCACGGGGGCGGGGGCTCCGCCGCTGAGCACGGCACCCATGAAGCGCTTGCGGGAGAGCGCCATGAGCAGGGGAAGGTTCTCCACGCGCAGCTCCTCCAGATGCGCGATGAGCGCCAGATTGTGCTCCACATTCTTGCCGAAGCCGATGCCGGGGTCGAGGCAGATGCGCTCGCGAGCAATGCCCGCCGCCTCGGCCAGCGCGAGCCGCTCTTCAAAAAACGCACGCACCTCGCGCACCACGTCATCGTAGTGCGGGGCGAGCTGCATGGTGCGCGGCTGCCCCTGCATGTGCATGAGCACGATGCCGCAGGGCGCGGCGGCGCAGAGCGCACGCATGGCGGGGTCGGCCAGCCCCGTGATGTCGTTGATGATGTCCGCCCCGGCTTCCAGCGCCTGCTCGGCCACGGCGGCGTGGCGCGTGTCCACCGAGAGCAGCGCCTGCGGGTGGCGGCGGCGCAGCTCGCGCAGCACGGGCAACACGCGGCGGGCTTCCTCGTCGATGCTCACCTCGGCCGAGCCGGGGCGGGTGCTCTCGCCGCCGAGGTCGATGATGTGCGCCCCGTCTGCCAGCAGCTTGTCGGCATGGGCGAGCGCGGATGCGGTGTCGCCGTGCTCCCCGCCGTCGGAGAAAGAGTCGGGTGTGATGTTGAGGATGCCCATGATGGCACCGCCCGCAGGCAGTTGCCAAACACCGTGGCGCAAGGTCCAGAGACGCGTGTTCATGAGAGGATGGATTTGGTCGTCAGATAGCCGAGCAGGAAGAGCGCCAGCCCACCCAGGAGCGAAAGCGCCATGTAGGCTCCGCCTTGCAGCAGCGCCCCCTGTCGCAGCAGCGCGATATTCTCCCCCGCAAAGGTGGAGAAGGTGGTGAAGCCGCCGCAGAGCCCCACGCTGAGGGCGGCGCGCAGGTCGGGGTGCAGCGGGGAGTCGCCGCGCTCGAAGAGCCCGTTGAGCAGCCCGAGCAGCAGGCAGCCCAGCGCGTTGATGCAGAGCGTGTGCCAGGGGAAGAGGCTACCCGCCCCCACCCACTGCCGCACAAGCTGCCCGCCGAGGTGGCGCAACACGCCGCCGCAGAAGCTGCCCAGGCCGATGAAGAGCGCGGTTTGCATGGGGCAGGGGGCGTCAGGCCATGCGGCAGTGGGCATCGGCCTCGATGGCAGCCCACAGCGAGGCAATGCGCCCCTCCACCTCCGGCTTAGCGGTGGCGGGCTCTTGCCCGGCGGGCCCGTGGGCAAAGAGGTAGTACTTGATTTTGGGCTCCGTGCCGCTGGGGCGCACGGCAAAGCTGCGCCCGTCCGCCAAATCCACAAAGAGCATCTTCTCGGCGGGGATGGGGTCGCCCTCGGCATCCCGCAGCGCGCCGGAGGAGAAGTCGCGCACGGCGGTGACAGGCGTGCCGTCCATTTCCGTGGGCGGATTCTCGATGTAGGTCTTGGTCAGGGCGGCAATCTTGGCGGCGCCGTCGGCTCCCTCCATCACGAGACTCTTGCCCAGCTCCTTGTAGTAGCCGTACTCCTTGTAGAGGGCGTTGAGGCAGTCGAGCAGCCCCAGCCCCTTGGCGGACAGGTAGGCGTTGAGCTCGGCCAGGCAGAGGGCGGCCACGTTGGCATCCTTGTCGCGCACGAAATCCTGCGCGAGGTAGCCGTAGCTCTCCTCGCCGCCAAAGACAAAATACTTGCTGTGCGCCAGGCGCAGGGCGCGCGTTTCCTGCTCGGAGAGCTCGCGGTAGTGGGCGCGCAGCTCGGCGGGGATGGCTCGCTCGTACTTGCCGAGCTTGGCGGCGATGTACTTAAAGCCCGTGAGCACGTTGACGGTGGCGATGCCGTGCTTGGTGGCGATGGCATCCTGCAGGGGGCTGGTGACGAAGGTCTTGACCATGACGGCGTGCGCGCGGTTCTCCTCGGTGACGATGCCGAGCTCGCGCACGCTCATGCAGCGGTACCACGCCAGCAGGCAGCCCGTCTGGTTGCCCGTGAGCAGCTCCATCTTACCCGTCTCGCGGTTGCGTACGGCAATGCCCATGCGGTCGCAATCCGGGTCGGTGGCGATGACCAGATCCGCGTTCTCGGCGTCGGCTTGCGCCACGGCCATGTCCAGCGCAGGGGCGTTCTCCGGGTTGGGGCTGGCCACAGTGGGGAAGCGCCCGTCTTGCACATCCTGGGCTGCCACGGTGCTCACATTGCAGCCCAGCTCTCGCAGCAGGGGGACAATACAGCGCTTGCCCGTGCCGTGCAGGTTGGTGTAGACGACCTTGGCCGCAGCCCCGGCAAAGACCTCGGGGCGCAGCGCCACCTGCTTGAGTCGCTTGATGTAGATGGCATCCATCTCCGCGCCCAGCACGCGCAGGCTGCCCTGCTGCTCGGCGGGCAGGGGCTCGTAGCGGTCGCCGCTGAGGGCGTTCACCTCGGCGATGACCCCTTGGTCATGCGGGGCGATGAGCTGCGCGCCATCGTTGAAGTAGGCCTTGAAGCCGTTGTCGTGGGCGGGGTTGTGGCTGGCGGTGAGCATGACACCCGTGTCGGCGTGCAGCTCGCGAATGGTGAAGGAAACCTCCGGCACGGAGCAGGGACCGTCAAACAGCGCGCAGTCGCAGCCGAGATCGGTGGCGATTTTGGCGCAGAGCTCGGCAAAATCGCGCGAGAAATGGCGGGTGTCGTGGCCGATGACCAGCAGGGGCTTGCGCCCGGTGCCCTCGGCCTCCACAAAGCGGCGCACATAGGTGATGAGCCCGCGCATGGCACGCCCCACGTTAAAGTAATTCATGGCCGCTGTGCCCACACAGGGGAACTCGGGGCGCCCGTTGAGCCCGCCCTTGCCCTGCTCGACCCGCGTGACGCGCATGCCGATGGTACGACCGCGCAGCCCGCCGGTGCCGAAAGCCAGCGTTTTGTAAAAGCGGTTGTTGAGTTCCGCAAAATCACCGTCCTCAGCCAGTTCGGCAATAGCCGCCGGGGCGATGGGGTCTTGCGTACCGTTGAGCAGCAGGTGGATATTCTCCAAAGAGGAAGCGAGCAGCTTGCCGTCGGCAACGGCTTGCTCCAGCACAGAAAGAAGCTTGGCGTCCATAGCGTTGCCGTCATCCTAGCACGTCCGCCGAGCCAAGGCAAGCCCCCGTTGCGGCTCGCTGTCTGCAAAACGGGCGTCTCCGCCTTCCTGTTGCGGAGGCAGCGCGACTTCTCGGTTTTGTTGTGACATACCACCCTTTTTCTCTTGCCTGTACCCGTCGCCCCGTGTAGACTGTTCCCCACACGGAGACGCAGGGATAGCTCAGTGGTAGAGCGGCTGTCTTACACACAGTTGGTCGGGGGTTCAAATCCCTCTCCCTGTATTCACCGAGCCTGCTTTCCTACACCATTTGGAAAGCAGGCCTTTTTAGTTGATCGCCCTATATTTAACGGCTTATGGAGTCCTGATATAGCAACATAAAAGAACCAAGGACGATTCAAACAGCCGTTTTTTAAGCTCCGGGACGTTCCCGGGACTGCAAAGGACTAGGGGTGCGGCAGCCCTCTTGTTCCATAATTCTATCATGATGCCTGTAAATGTGCTTGAAGATAGTTAAAAAAATGGTAAATTCCTTAGCGTAGCATGTGTAGAGGGCAGAGTAACTTTTTTGATGTGTTGGAGCAAAGCGAGTATCACGAAGAAAATTTCGAGTTTCTTAGTGAGCAGATAATCACGTACATAGGGAACAAGCGTTCTCTTTTGGAGTTTATCGGTAAGGGATTAGAAATCGTGCATAACAGATTAGGGAAGTCGAAATTGATAGCTGCAGACCTTTTTGCGGGATCTGGAATTGTATCACGCTATCTGAAAGGGCATTCCAGTCAATTATACACAAACGATTTAGAATCGTATTCCACGTATATAAACTCATGCTATCTGACAAATAAATCTGAGGTTGATTTAAAACAGCTTTCTACGACATTACAAGAGCTCAA
>CAMACY010000051.1 GCA_945831585.1 uncultured bacterium
GGGGGGGGGGGCGGCGGGAGGGGGGGGGGCTGCCTCGGGAGGGGCGGGAGCTTCGGCAGCGGGGGCGGGGGCGGCCTCGGCAGGGGCGGGGGCTTCCTCGGCAGGGGCGGGAGCTTCCTCAGCAGGGGCGGCAGGCATTTCCAGCCCCTGAGCCTGCAGCTGCTTCATGATGTCGTCCGGCAGGTTCATGCCGCCGGCTGCACCCTTGGTGATGTCGTGCAGCTTGATGGTGAACACCAGCGTGGAGTTGGCTCCGATGGGCCCCGTGGACTGGTCGCCGTAGGCAAGATCCGAGGGAATGCAGATTTCCCATTCCGAGCCGATGGGCATGAGCTTCAGCGCTTCGGAGAAGCCGGGTACCACCTGATTGATGGGCATGGGGACGGGTGTCTCGCTCTTGTCAAAGGTCTTGCCGTCAATGAGCTTGCCCTCGTAGGTCACGAGTGCTGTCGCCGCAGCGCCGTCCGTCTGCTCGTCGTACGTGCGACCCTCGCCTTTGGTCAGGATGCGATATTGCAGGCCGCTTTCGGTCTTGCTGACCCCCTCCTGCTTGCCGAAGCTCTCCTGAAAAGCTTTTCCTTTGCTCAGGTTGAGCTCGCCGAGAGCCTTTTCGCGCTGCTGGATGGTGTCGACAAAAGCCTGTATGCCGGCTTCCATCTGCCGCTGCTCCTCCTCGGTCGGCTGGGCACCGTTCAGGCTGTTCTCCAGCGCGCGGAAGAAGGTGTCGCGGTCAAAATCCTCGACGGTGAGGGTGGAAATGCCCTGAGAAATTTCCTGGCCGAAGCGATAGCCGGCGAAGTAGGAAAAAGCTTTTTTGGCTTGCTCGGTGCTCACGGGGGGGGCGGGCACGGTTGTCGGTTCGGCGGCGGGAGCCCCGGCGTTGGATTGGGAGAAGCAGTAGGGGGTGATAGCCCCGGCGGCCACAAGGGCAACAGCGGCGGCGATGGTGATGTACTTCTTGTTCATAATGGTGCTTAGGGGTGGGCGCGGTTGCCCGCGCGACGCCATGAGCCTAGCGCGGCTGAGCGGCGCTGTCAAGGTTGCAGTACGCCTGTTTGTGACAGTGCTGCCGTATTGCTGCAACTCAATCACCATCCGGAGGAACTGACACAGATTGACACGGGAGATGCTGGCTTTTCGTCGTCTCTTGCGCTATGGTAACGCTTGTGAAGAAATGCCGGATTTGTGGGAAGCGTGCGTCGATGTTTCTGACGCAAATCATCAACGGACAGGTGACGGAGCTTTGCCTGTGCGAGGATTGCGCCCGTAAAAGAGGTCTTTTTGATCCGCAGACACTCGCGTTCTCCGAAAAATTCTTCCCGGAGGCATTCAAGGAGCGGGTGGATAAAATTGTGCGTGAGCTCATCGAGAAGGGGGAGCAGACTACCTCCTCCCCGGCAGGGGAGAAAGATGTGTTGACTCATTGCCCGGTTTGTGCCTTTCCTTTGGACGTGTATCGGCGCACGGGGAGACTCGGTTGCCCTGATTGCTACACGGTGTTCGCGCGTGAGTTCGCCGTGGCTCCCGCCGTGACGGACGAGGGAGACGGCGGCGGGGATGCGTCTCGTGCATCGCTCGAAACGCAGCTGCGCGAGGCTGTTGCCCGCGAGGATTACGAAACGGCTGCCGCCCTGCGCGATCGGCTGCGCCAACTCACCGAAAAACCTCAGGCATGAGCTCTCTCTCTTCCATACTCAAGAGCCCGGCATGGTGGACGATGGGCTTGGGCAGTGATGTCGTGCTGACGTCCGTCATCCGCATCACCCGCAACCTGAAGGGTTATCCCTTCCCCGGATGGAGCACGGCAGAATCGCGAGATGCCGTTGTCACCGCTCTCTTACCGGTGGTTCGGTTGATGCGTGGTTACCGCAACGGCTGCGAGTTGGATATGTCCGAACTGAGCTACGAGCAGCGCTGTGCCTTGTTGGAGCGTAAGTTGTTGACGCCCTGCATGGCGGCGCGCGGAGCAGGCTGTCGCGTCGTTCTGTCTCCCAAGAAACAGACAGTGTTCATGCTCAATGAGGAAGAGCATCTCGTTGCGCATTGTTTCTCATGCAGCTATCAAGATGCGTTGAGTGCCGCGTCACGCCTGTTGCGCGAACTCGAGGCGGCAAGCAAGGATATTCCCTGGGCCTTTGACCCGGAGATGGGCTATCTGAGCAGTTTGCCGTCCGAGGCCGGCGACGGTATTCAGTTCTCGCAGGTGTTGCACCTGCCGGGGCTGCAGCTCGCGGGCATGATGGAGGCGGTGTCGCGCGCGATGGACAAGCTGCATGTGACCATGGGGCCGTTCTATGCTGATGGTAACGAGGGGACGGGCAATACCTATATCTTCTCTTCCGTCCCGGGACCTTTAGACAGTCGGTCGGAGATAGCGCAATACTTTGGTGAGGTGATGTCGCGTATGGAGCTCCGCGAGTTGCAGGTTCGCTGTCAATTGCAGGAAAACGACCTGCCGAGGCTCTGCGACAGCATCGGCCGAGCCTACGGCTTGTTGCGCCATGCGCATCGGCTTTCTCTGCGCGAGTTGCGCGATGCGCTGTCGCTGCTGATCCTGGCGACACAACTCGGCCATGTGGAGTGGACGCCCCTGTTGCCGAGCGAGGTTGTGGCGCAGTTGGGCGAACTGGTGCATTGCTTCTCGGTGGAGGCGGCGCTGGGCGGCGACGCTCAGGAGGAAGCGCTGAGCCTCAAGCGCGCGATGACCATGCGCAGCTGGTTGAGCAACCGGCCGCATCATTTTTCAACCCTTTACGACTGATATTGAGATGAATAATTTTACCCCCCGGGCACAACAAGTGATGAACCTGGCTCGCCGTGAGGCCGACCGTTTCCACCACAACTACATCGGCGCGGAGCACGTGCTGCTCGGGCTGTTGAAGCTGGGGCAGGGCGTGGCGGTCACCGTCATGGAAAATGCCGGGATTGTGCTCGATAACTTGGCTACGCAGATTGAGCAGTCGCTGGTGCCGGGGCTCTCCTCGGTCAATCAGGGCTCGCTGCCGCTGACCCCGCGCGTGCGCCGTTTGCTGGAAATTGCCGGGCAGGAGGCGCGCGCTCTGCGCCACAGCTATGTGGGTACTGAGCACCTGCTGCTGGCCATGCTGCGCGATGAAGACGGCCTGGCGCACCATGCGCTCACGCGCGCGGGTCTCAGCTACGAGGAAGCCCGCAAGGGCGTGCTGGCGGAGATTGAGCCCAAATTCGAGGCGGATGATACCCCCGGCGGTGAGGAGCCCCCCCGCCCGCACCGCAACGACGAGGACGATGAGGACGATGCGAACGCCTTCCTTCACCAGACCGCCGGCAGTGGCAACACGGGCGCGGAATCCTTTGAGCGCTCGCGCACACCGGCTCTGCGGGCTTTCGGCCGCGACCTGACCAAACGCGCGGCTGACGGCGAGCTGGATCCCGTCATCGGGCGCCGCACGGAAATCGAGCGCGTCATCCAAATCCTCTGCCGCCGCACCAAGAACAACCCCGTCCTGCTGGGCGAGGCCGGCGTGGGCAAGACCGCCATTGTCGAGGGGTTGGCGCAGATGATTACGGCGGGCGATGTGCCCGAGTTTCTCGTGGGGCGGCGCATCATCTCGCTTGACCTCGCGCTCATGGTGGCAGGCACCAAATACCGCGGGCAATTCGAGGAGCGGCTCAAGGCCGTGATGGATGAGATACGCCGCGAGAAAAATGTGATCCTCTTCATTGACGAGATGCACACCCTCATGGGAGCCGGCTCCTCTGAGGGCGCGATGGATGCCTCCAACATCATCAAACCCGCGCTTTCGCGTGGGGAGATGCAGGCCATCGGCGCGACCACTCTCAACGAATTCCGCAAGCATGTCGAGAAGGACGCCGCCTTTGAGCGCCGTTTCCAGCAGGTGCAGGTCGGGGAACCATCGGTGGAGGACACGATTCGCATTTTGGAAGGCATTGCGCCCAAGTACGAGGCACATCACCACGTGCACTACACGCCCAAGGCGCTGCAGGCGGCTGCCAACCTGTCCAAGCGCTACCTGACGGGGCGCTTCTTGCCCGACAAGGCCATCGACCTTATGGACGAGGCCGGGTCGCTGCTCTGTGTGCGGCGCATGACGCGCCCGGAATCCCTCAAGGAGAGTGATCAGCGCTGCGCCGAGCTGGAGCGCGAGAAGGAGGAGGCCGTCGCGGCGCAGGACTTTGAAAAAGCCGCCAAATTGCGCGACACAGTCAGCCGCCTGCGCCAGGCTGCACAGCGCAAGCTCGAAGCGTGGAAGAAGCGGATGAACGCCGACATCACCGAGGTGACGGAGGACAACATCATGACGGTCGTCTCCAAATGGACGGGCATTCCGCTGGCGCGCATGGAGGAAAAAGAGACCGAAAAACTGCTGCACATGGAGGAGGAGCTCAAGAGCAAGGTCATCGGGCAGGATGTCGCCTGCTCGGCCATTGCGCGCGCGCTGCGCCGCAGCCGTGCCGACATCAAAGACCCGCGCCGCCCTATCGGCTCCTTCCTCTTCATGGGCCCGACGGGGGTGGGCAAAACCTACCTGGCGCGCAATCTGGCGGAAATCATGTTCGGCACGGCCGATGCGCTCATTCAGGTCGACATGAGCGAGTACATGGAAAAATTCAGCACCAGCCGCCTCATCGGCGCGCCTCCGGGCTATGTAGGGCATGACGACGGCGGGCAGCTCACCGAGCAGGTGCGCCGTCGCCCCTACGCCGTCATCCTCTTCGATGAGGTAGAGAAGGCACACCCCGATGTCATGAACCTGCTGCTGCAAATGCTGGAGGAGGGCTGCGTGACAGATTCTCTGGGGCGCAAGGTCAGCTTCAGCAACACCATCATCATCCTGACCAGCAACGTGGGCGCCTCGCTCGCTCAACGTCAGGGCACCATGGGCTTCGGAGCCATCGCCAACGAGGCGGCAGACTATGACACGATGAAGGAGAAAATCACCGAGGCCGCCAAGCAGCACTTCCGCCCCGAGTTCATCAACCGCTTCGATGAGCTGGTCGTGTTCCGCATGCTGGAGCGCGCGGACTTGGAGCAGATTGTCAAACTGGAGGCCGAGAAGCTCATCCGGCGTCTGGCCGCCAACAAGCAAATCACGCTCACCCTCTCGCCCGAAGTGGTCGGGTTGCTGGTCGACAAGGGCTACGACCCGCAGTACGGTGCCCGCCCCATGCGCCGCGCCATCGAGCATCTGCTGGAGGACCCCATTGCCGAGGCCATCCTGCGCGGCGACCTCAGTGCAGGGCATGCCTCGCGCGCCATCCGCCCCGAGGGCACCGACAGCATTACCTTCGCCGAGGAAACTCCCGCCCTTGCCGCGCCGAATCCTCCCGACAAGGCAGCCGACGAGGTCGAGGCAACATCCCCCACAGTTTCCCCGGGCTCGAAACGCCGCGCCAAGGCGGCCGACAAGCCCGAGGCGCCCAAGCGCCGGAGCAGCCGCCGGAAGACAGAGGACTGAGTTTCCCATGGATGTGAGACTCTGTCGCCTGCTGAGTCGTCTGCACCTGCTGCATCGCCTGCGCGGTTGTGGGGGCGGCGAAGAGATGTCCCCCGGTGCTTTGGGTCGTTACAGTGAGCTCGTGGCGGCCTCGTGGCTGCGGAGCAGGGGACACCGCATCCTGCGGACCAACTGGCGTTGGTCTGCACGCGGAGAAATCGACATCGTGTCGCGCGAGGGCGACACGCTCGTCTTCGGCGAGGTCAAATGTACCCGCTGTGCGGCCAACGGGGCTCCGCTCTACCGCGTTGACCGAGACAAGCGCGAGCGCCTGCGCCTCGGCGCGCGCGATTGGCTGCGTCTGCTCGGGCGCCGTGTGCCCACGCGTTTCGACGTCATCGAGGTTTTCCTGTACCCCGATGCCCGCCCGAAGCTGCGCTTGCATCGCCATGCCTTCGGCATGAGCGAGGGCAGGCCGGCCGGGCATGATGTCACAATATATCATTGACGGGCGCGCGCGTACGCGCGTATAATGCGCGCATGAGCGAACAAGACACTCACCCCGCCGAGGTCGATACGACTGCGACCGGGGCTCAGCAAGAATACAGCGCCGCACAGATTGACAAGTTGGAAGGGCTTGAGGCGGTGCGCAAGCGCCCCGGCATGTACATCGGCGACCCCGACCAGCGCGGTCTCCACCACTGCGTGTTTGAAGTGCTGGACAACTCCATCGACGAGCATTTGGCGGGCTTCTGCTCGCATATCGAAATCCTCATCCATGTGGACGGCTCCATTTCCGTGGTAGACAACGGCCGCGGCATCCCGGTGGACATGCACCCCAAGTTCGGCATCCCCGCTGTGGAGCTCGTGCTGACCAACCTGCACGCCGGCGGTAAGTTCGGGCAGGGCGCCTACAAGTACTCGGGCGGTTTGCACGGCGTGGGTGCCAAGTGTGTCAACGCGCTTTCCGATTGGTTTAAGGCCGAGGTGCGCCGCGACGGCAAGCGCTATGTCATCCGCTTCGAACGCGGCAAGACGGTGGAGAAACTCCATGTGGTCGGCAGCTGCCCCGCGCACCAGACCGGCACCTCCATCACCTTCCTGCCCGACCCCACCATCTTCACCGACACCACGGAGTTTCGCTTCGACATGCTCAGCCGCCGCCTGCGCGAGCTGGCTTTCCTCAACCCCGGCTTGGTCATCACGCTGGTCGACGAGCGCGAGACGCCCGAGCACCGCGAGACCTTCTTCTACAAGGACGGTATTAAGGAGTTCGTGCACCAGCTCAACGAGAACAAGACGCTCATCACCCCCGAGCCCATTGCCATGAGCGGGGTGCGCCATATCGAGGTGGAGTACGACGGCAAGACCATGCAGGACGATGTCATCGTCGACGTGGTCATGCAGTACAACGACAGCGACAAGTACAACATCCTCTGCTACGCCAACAGCATCTTCAATGGCGATGGCGGTACCCACCTTTCGGGCTTCCGAGGCGCGCTGACCCGCGCCGTCAACGCTTACGCCAAGGCCAACAACCTGCTCAAGGACAAGGATCCCAGCCTGACGGGCGACGACGTGCGCGAGGGCTTGGTGGCGGTGGTTTCCGTCAAGATGCCCAACCCCCGCTTCTCCAGCCAGACCAAGGATAAGCTTGTCAACACGGAAATCGAGGGCGTGGTCGGCAACGTGGTGTACGAGGAGCTCAAGGAGTATTTCGAAGAAAACCCACAACAGGCGCGCACCATCATCGACCGCTGCCTCATCGCCAGCCGAGCCCGCGAAGCCGCCCGCAAGGCGCGCGAAAGCGTCCGCAAGAGTGCCATGACCGTGGGCGGCGGGTTGCCCGGCAAGCTGGCCGACTGCTCCAACCGCGACCCTGAGCAGAGCGAGCTCTTCATCGTGGAGGGTGACTCCGCAGGTGGCTCCGCCAAGATGGGGCGCGACCGCCGCACGCAGGCCATTTTGCCCCTGCGCGGCAAAATCCTTAACGTGGAGAAGGTGCGCCTCGACCGCGCTCTGAGCAGCGAGACCATCCAGAACATCATCACCGCCATCGGGGCGGGCATCGGCGACGGCGAGGGGGAGGGTTCGTTCGACCTCTCTAAGGTGCGCTACCACAAAATCATCCTCATGGCCGATGCCGATGTGGACGGCGCGCACATCTGCACCCTGCTGCTCACCCTCTTCTGCCGCCACATGCCGCAGCTGGTGCGCGCGGGCTACCTCTACATCGCCCAGCCGCCGCTCTACCGCGTCAAGTACCGCAAGGAAGAGGAGTACATCCAGGATGAAGTCTCGCTCAACCGCCGCCTGATTGCGCTGGGCGCAGGCGATGTGAGCCTGAGCCGTGCCGACGACAACAGCGAGTACGACGCCGACAGCTTCATGGGCATTCTCGAGACGCTCATCAGCCTGCAGAAGTTCGAGGGCAGCGTCGCCCAGCACGGCGGCACACTGCCCGACCTGCTGCGTCATCGCCGCACGCACGGCGCCTTCCCCGAGTACCTCGTCAAAGTGCGCTGCGGCAACGATGAGGAGATTCTCTACTTCAACGACATGGAAGCCCTCTCTGCCTACAGCGAGGAGAACCCCGACCTCTTCCTCTTCGGCGAACCGAGCGAGGAGGAGCTCGCCGCCAATCCCCTGCCTGTTCGCGAGGGCCCGAGCCGCCGCGCGCTGCTGCACGAGCTGCACGAGGCCAAGGCCATCACGCGCATCATGAGCCGTCTGGAGGAACTGGGTATCGACAGCGCCCACCTGCTCAACGACGACGAGCCCGTCTTCCGCCTCACCGAACGCTCCAAGGGCACGGTGACGCCCATTCACTACGTGGCGGACATCCTGACCAAGGTGCTGGAAATCGGCGGGCGCAGCGTCACCATCACCCGATTCAAAGGTCTGGGTGAAATGAACGCCAAAGACTTGTACGACACGACCATGAACCCCGAGACGCGCGAGCTGCTGCGCGTGCGTCTGGACGACAACAACATGGCCGCCGCCGACAAGATGTTCACCATCCTCATGGGGGATCTCGTGGAGCCGCGCCGACGCTTCATCGAGGACAACGCCCTCAACGTCCGCAACCTCGATGTGTAACCCCTGACCCCTTTTTCTGACTCATGAACGAATCCCGAATCCGCCCCGTGGATGTGGCCGAGGAGGTCTCCAAGAGCTTCTTGGACTACTCCATGTCCGTCATCATCTCCCGCGCGCTGCCCGATGCCCGCGACGGGCTCAAACCCTCGCAGCGCCGCGTCCTCTACGCTATGCATGAGCTGGGGCTCGTCCCCAACAAAGGCACGGTGAAGTGCGGTCGCATCGTGGGCGACACCATCGGTAAATATCACCCGCACGGCGACGCCTCGGCCTACGGCACGCTGGTCAACATGGCGCAGCCCTGGTACATGCGCGATGTGCTCATCACCGGTCAGGGCAACTTCGGCACGCCCGAGGGCGACCCCCCCGCCGCCTACCGATACACCGAGGCCAAGCTCTCGCCCATGGGCATGGTGCTCATGGATGACTTGGACAAGGACACGGTGGACTTCCAGCCCAACTATGACAACACCACCACCGAGCCCGTGGTCTTCCCCAGCGCCTTCCCCAACCTGCTGGTCAACGGCGGCACGGGCATTGCCGTAGGCATGGCCACCAACATGGCGCCGCACAACCTCGGCGAGGTCGTGGACGGCATCTGCGCCTTCATCGACAACCCCCACCTCACGGCCGAGCAGCTGCGCGCCTACATCAAGGGACCGGACTTCCCCACCGGCGGCTTCATCCTCGGCACCAAGGGCATCGACAGCTACTTCCGCACGGGGCGCGGCAGCGTGCTCATGCGCGGCAAGATGGAGGTCGTCACCAACGAAAACGGGCGCGAGTTCATCCACATCTCCGACATGCCCTTCGGTGTCAACCGCGCCGTGGTGCAGGAGCGCATCGCCGAGCTGGTGCGCGACAAGGTCATTACCGACATCGCCGGCATGCGAGACCTGACCGACTATGTGGAAATCGAGCTTAAGCGCGATGCCCGCCCTCAGGTCGTCATCAACCAGCTCTACAAGCTCACCAGCTTAGAGACGGGCTTCTCCGTCAACATGCTGGCCATCCACGAGAACCGTCCCAAGGTGCTCACCATGCGCGATGCCATCAACTTCTACGTGGAGCACCGCCGCGAGGTCGTGGTACGCCGCACGCGCTTCCTGCTGCGCAAAGCCGAGGATCGCGCGGAGATTTTGGAGGCCTACCTCATCGCGCTGGCCAACCTCGATGAGTTCATCCGCATCATCCGTGACTCCAAGAACCGCGACGACGCCCGCCGCCGCCTGCAGGCCTTCCGCTTCCCCACGGAGCTGGCCAAGGGCTTGGGGATTCTCATCCACAGCCAGCCGAGCGTGCAGAGCGATGCCTATGTGTTCACCGAGCGCCAGGTCAACGCCATCCTCGACCTGCGCCTCTACCAGCTCACCGCGCTGGAGAACGACAAGATTGCCGATGAATACAAGGCGCTGCTGGAGCAGATTAAGGACTATCTGGACATTCTGGCCAACGAGGCGCGCGTGTTGGGCATCGTCAAGGACGAGCTGCAGGCCATCAAGGCCAAGTACGCCACGCCGCGACTGACGCAGATTATCCCCTTTGAGGGCGACATGGCCATCGAGGATCTCATTCCCAACGATGCGATGATTGTCACCATCACCCACAGCGGCTACATCAAGCGCACCAAGACCGACGAGTATCGCCTGCAGGCGCGTGGCGGCAAGGGTATCAAGGCGGCGACCACCAAGACCAAGAAGGATGCCCGCGACTATGTGGAGCACCTCTTCGCCGCGCAGAACCACGACTACCTCATGTTCTTCACCAACACGGGGCGCGTGTATGTGGAGCGCGTGTACGAGATCGACGAGGCCGCCCGCAGCGCGCAGGGGCGCTCCATCAAGAACCTGCTCGACTTGCAGGCCGAGGAGCACATCGCCGCCGTGCTGCGGCTGGAACGCCGCGTGGACGAGGAGGGCAAGGACATCACCTTCGGCGAGGGCAGCGGCAATGTGGTCTTTGCCACGCGCGACGGCACGGTGAAGAAGACCGCGTTGGCCGACTTTGCCAACTACCGCAAGGCCGGTATCATCGCCATCAATCTGGAGGAGGGCAACAGCCTGGTCAACGCCCTGCTGACCACAGGTGAGCAGGATGTGGTGCTGGTGACGCACGACGGCATGAGCATTCGCTTCCGCGAAGACGACATGCGCACGCAGGGGCGCAACACCATCGGGGTGCGCGGCATCCGCCTGCGCGAGGGCGACTATGTGGTGGCACTCGCCGTGGTCACGGAGGGGGCTGACCTGCTGGTGGTCTCCGAAAACGGCTTGGGCAAGCGCACGGGCTTTGAGGAATACCGTGTGCAAAGTCGCGGCGGTATCGGCATCAAGACCATGAACTGCACCGACAAGACGGGGCGCGTGGTCTCGGCTACCACGGTGACAGATGCCGATGAGCTCATGATTATGACCTCGGGCGGGCAGTCCGTACGGCTGAAGGTTGACACCGTGCGCAGCACCGGGCGTGCCACGCAGGGGGTCAAGCTCATCACCCTCAAGGAGGGCGAACAAATCCAGGACATCACCCTCATGATCGATGATGACGAAGAGGAGGGCGCTGCAGACGACGAACCGTCCGCTGCGGAGAGCTCCGACGCGCCGGAGGGCGAGGCCTGATTCTCACGCTAAGTTGCATCACAAACTTCCCGCCGCTGCGCAGCAAGCGCAGCGGCGGGAATGTTTGTAGTCAGGTACTGCTTCGGTGTCGACCGTGCGAGCTTACTTGTTCATCTTGGCCCAGGAGTCGCGCAGGCTCACCGAGCGGTTGAACACGGGGTGCTCGGGGCTATGGTCGTAGCGGTCGGCCACGAAGTAGCCCATGCGCTCGAACTGGCAGAGGAACTCGGGCGCCGCGTTCGCCAGCGCCGGCTCCACCACGGCATCGGGGATGACGGTGAGCGAGTCGGCATTGAGCGAGGCGAGGAAGCCCTCCGGGTTGGCATCGGGCGCTTCATCGCGGAAGAGCCGGTCATAGAGCCGCACCTCGGCGCGCACACCCCGGGACACCGACACCCAGTGGATGGCGCCTCGGCACTTGATACCCTCGGGCGGGTTGGCGCCGATGGTGTCGGGGATGATATCGGCCTGTACCTCGGTGACACGCCCCTCGGCATCGGTGCTGTAGCCGGTGCAGAGAAGGCAGTAGGCTCCGCGCAGGCGTACACAGGCACCGGGCGTCAATCGCTTGTACTTCTTGGGCGGGTTGACCATGAAATCCTCCTGCTCAATCCACACTTCTCTGGTGAGCGTCAGCTTGCGGTTGCCCAGCTCGGGCTGCTCGGGGTTGATGACGACCTCGACTTCCTCCTCGTAGCCCTCGGGCAGGTTGTTGAGAACGAGCTTGAGCGGGTGCAGCACCGCCATGCGGCGCTCGGCGTGAGCGTTGAGCTCATTGCGCACGGCGTTCTCCAAACGGGCAACATCGGTATTGCCGTTGAACTTGGTGATGCCCACGCCTTCGCAGAAGCTGACGATGGCGGCGGCGGGGTAGCCGCGGCGGCGCATGCCGCAGATGGTGGGCATGCGGGGGTCGTCCCAGCCGGCCACGTAGCCCTCCTCCACCATTTGGCGCAGCTTGCGCTTGCTCATGACGGTGTAGGTGATGTTGAGGCGCGAGAACTCGCGCTGCTTGGGTTTGGCGGGCACGGGGCAGTTCTCGATGACCCAGTCATAGAGCGGGCGGTGGTTTTCGAACTCCAGCGTGCAGAGCGAGTGAGTGATGTGCTCGTAGGCGTCCTCCAGCGGGTGCGCGAAGTCGTACATGGGGTAGATGCACCACTGCGTGCCCGTGTTGTGGTGGGGGTCGTAGGAGATGCGGTAGATGACGGGGTCGCGCATGTTCATGTTGCTGCTGGCCATGTCGATCTTGGCGCGCAGCACGGCAGCACCCTCGGGGAACTTGCCGGCTTTCATCGCCTCGAACTGCGCGAGGTTTTCCTCCACGCTGCGGTCGCGGTAGGGAGAGTGGGTGCCGGGGTGGGTCAGGTCGCCGCGCTGTTGCCGCATAGTCTCGCGATCCTGCTCGTCCACATAGGCCAGACCGCGCTTGATGAGGTCGACGGCGCAGTCGTAGTAGAAATCAAAAATGTTGGAAGCCCAGTACAGGTGCTCGCCCCAGTCGAAACCCAGCCAGTGGATATCTTCCTGAATGGAGTTGACGAACTCGACATCTTCCTTGCAGGGGTTGGTGTCGTCGAAGCGCAGGTGGCAGACGGCGCCGAGCTGCGCGTATTCCTTGGCAATGCCGAAGTCGAGGCAGATGGCCTTGGCATGCCCGATGTGCAGGTAACCGTTCGGCTCGGGGGGGAAGCGGGTGATGGGAACCGTGCAATAGCCTTCCGCCAGGTCGGTGGCTACCATGTCGCGGATGAAATCTTTCTTGTCGTCTGTCGGCATGGGGGCATTCTACGCGCGCGCCTGCGGCGTGGCAAGTCTTTTCCCCATGCACTGACGCAGTTGCCGCCTTGTCGGGCGCACTGCCTTTTGCTAGAATGAGCGCCATGATTCGCCTGTCCGTTCTCGCCAGCAGCAGCAAGGGTAATTGCAGTGTTGTCTCCTCCGGGCGGACGCATGTGCTGGTCGATGCCGGCATCAGCGCCACGCGCATTCGCAAAGGCTTGGAGGAGTGCGGGCTGTCTACAGCGGCGCTGGCGGGCATCTGCATCACCCACGAGCACCGGGACCACGTCTGCGGGCTGGGGGTGCTGGGTAAACGCGCGCCGCTGCATCTCTACTGCAGCCGCTATGTGTCGCGCGACCTGCGCGAGGCGTCGCCGAACGCCTTGTTGACCTATGTGGAGCCCGGCAGCGCCGTGTCGCTGGGGGAGGAGCTGCGGGTGACACCCTTTTGCACGAGCCACGACGCGCTGGATCCGCTGGGCTACCTGTTCGAGAGTGCGGACGGTTGCCGCCTGGGCTATGTGACGGATACGGGGCGCATTCTACGCGAGATGCCTGCGCTGCTGGCGGGGGTGGATATGCTGTATCTGGAGTCCAACTACGACCCGGAGATGCTGGAGAACAGCGGGCGCCCGCCCGAGCTGCAGGAGCGCATCAGCGGCGACTGGGGGCACCTGTCTAACGAGCAAGCCTGTGATTTCGTGCGCCGCATTGCTCACCCGGGCTTGCAGCACTTGGTCTTGGGGCACATCAGCCCCGAATGCAACACGCCCGAGATTGCCGAGGGCTGCATGCGCCGCACGCTGCGCGAGCTGGGGCTGCCCACGCAGCTGCACTGCGCGCCCATGGCTCAGCGCTTGCCGTGGATTGCGGTGGGGCGTAGCTCTGCTCCCGTTCTTGGGTAGAGCCGGAGGTTGAGCCCTCAGCGCGCGCGCCGAATGTGGCGGTTTAATTGTTTGCGAACCAGGGCAGGGGCGTAGGCTTCGCCGGGTACGGCGGCATCCAGGCGCAGGTCGGCACGGCAGCTTCCCCGCACGGTGGCGTTGATGTCCGTGGGCGCGCCGGCGAGGGGAAGCGCCTCGCCGATGAGGCGCCCGCCCAGCCACAGGTAGAGCCCGCCCGCTCGGTCTCCCGAATCGGGCAGAGCGCAGAGGCGCAGGGGCTCCTTGTTGGTCGAGAGGTCGAGAGAATACAGGGAGGTGCCGTTCCATGCAATGGCGCTTTCGCTCAGCGACAGGGTATTGCCCGCGCCAAGACAGATGTCGAGCGTGCTCTGTTTGTCCCAGCCGTCCGTGGCGCCGTTGCCGCAGCGGGGGGTGAGCTCCAGGGTGAACGCCGCGCCGATCCCCTGCATGAGCACACGCTTTTCCCCCGCCTTGAGGGCGATAATCTCCGGCTTTGCCCCCTGGCGCAGGTCGGCGGCGGCTCGGCGCGGAAGCCC
>CAMACY010000052.1 GCA_945831585.1 uncultured bacterium
AAACCGGCCCCCCCGCCAAACCCTCCCGTTCCGGCCCCCCGGGCCTCACCCGGCGGGAGGGGGGGAGGGGCGGCGAGTAAAAGGGCAACCGGGAAAAGCTGTATTCTCATAACAGGCGGGGGTGGGGGTAAAATAGACTTGACTCCGCCTCGATTCTACATTAGGATGCCCGCGCGTCAAGCCAATCTGCGCTGCTGACGTGAAAAATCCGCAGCGCCCCGCTCCTGCGGGGCTCATGCTCTTTCTGCTGTTACTCGCTATGGATGCTTCGTTCTATTGGTTCAATTTCTGCTGGTTGGTCGCCTATTTTATTGTCTTGTTCGGGATGGCGGGCTATGGGTTCCACCGCCTGCTGATGGTTATGCTCTACATCCGGCACCGCCGGGACATTCCCCGCCCGGCGGGGCAGTGGGCGGAGCTGCCCCCGGTGACGGTGCAGCTGCCCATGTTCAATGAGAAATTCGTGGTTGAGGGGCTGCTGAAGAAGGTGACGGCTATCGACTACCCCAAGGACAAGCTGGAGATTCAGATTTTGGACGATTCCACCGATGACACCTACGACCTGTGCCGGCAGCTGGTGGAGCAGTACCGCGCGCAGGGCTTTGACATCGTGTGCCTGCACCGCACCGATCGCACCGGCTTCAAGGCGGGAGCTCTGGAGGCGGCCGATGCCGTGGCCAAGGGTGAGTTTTTGCTGATTCTCGATGCCGATTTCCGCCCCGAGCCGGACATCCTCAAGGTGTGCATGCCCTATTTCACGGATCCGAACATTGCGCTGGTGCAGACGCGTTGGGGGCATATCAACCGCAACAAGAACCTCCTGACGCGCCTGCAGAGCATCTTCCTGGACGGGCATTTTGCGCTGGAGCAGACCTGCCGCAACCGCAGCGGGCGCTGCTTCACCTTCAACGGCACGGCGGGGGTGTGGCGCAAGTGCGCCATTGCCGACGCCGGCGGCTGGGAGCACGACACCATCACCGAGGACATGGACCTCTCGTACCGCGTGCAGATGAAGGGCTGGCGCTTTGTCTACCTCAACGACTATGTGACCCCCGCTGAGCTGCCCGAGGATATGGATGGTTTCAAGGCGCAGCAGCACCGCTGGACCAAGGGCTGCATCCAGGTTTGCCGCAAGATGCTCTTCACCATCCTGCGCAGCAAACTGCCCCTTAAGGCCAAGATGGAGGCTTTCACCCACCTCACCTGCAACTACACCTACTTGGCGCTCATCCTCTTCTGTTTCCTGGTGATGCCCATCAGCCTGGGCTTTGTGCGCCCCACGGGCGAGTGGTCCTGGCAGACGACGCAGATGGCGGTGCTGACCTTCACGCTCTTCTTCTTTGCCACGATTGCCGTGGTGCTCTTCTACGTGGTAGCCGAGCTGATTGTGCGCCCGCGGCGCTGGTGGATGGTGTTCCCGCTCATCGTGCCGTTGCTGGCGCTGGGCGTGGGCATGGCCGTCAACAACGCCAAAGCGGTGCTGGAAGCCATGTTCGGGCAGTCGAGTGAGTTTGTGCGCACCCCCAAGTTCGGAGAATCGCAGGAGGGGCAGCTCTCTGTTGAGAAACGCGCCAAGGGCTACAAAGCCATCAAGTCGGTGCTCGTCCCTGTGCTCGAGCTCATCTTCGGCTGCTTCTTCCTCTTTATCGAGCTCAGCAACCTCCTCTCCGGCAATATCTTGGGCTTTGTGCTCATGTCGCCCTTCCTCGGCTTTTTCTACACGAGTTTTTGCTCGCTGAGCCGCCTGTGGGAGAGTTGCCGCCACCGGCAGACGGCAAAAGAAATTGCTTGACGCTTGCGCGAATATTCTTAGAATATCTTTATCACGCGCTTGTGCTCCGTATGCCCGTCTTTTCCCGCATTCTTTGCTGCCTGACCGCTGCTTTGCTGGTGGTGTCGTGTCGCCATTCCGGCTCCTATGCCCGCGATATTCCGCCGCGTGCGGTCGTGAAGGATGGGGTGGCCATCACGGTCTGCGACCAAAAGCTGACGGTGTTCCGCGGTGGGAAGAAGGTCAAGGATTACGATGTGAGCACCTCGAAATTCGGCTTGGGCAGCACGCACGGCAGCCGCCGCACGCCGCTGGGCATCCATGCGGTGTCCGAGAAGCGCGGCGAGGGGCAGCCCAAGGGCATGGTGTTCAAGGGCGCCCGCCCCACGGGCGAGGTGGTGAAGGCCGACGCTCCCGGCCGCGACCCCGTGGTGACGCGGGTGATTCAGCTGGCGGGCTTGGAGGAGTCCAACAAGAACTCCCACGCGCGCCGCATCTACATCCACGGCACGCCCGAGGAGCGCAAAATCGGCCGCCCGGCCTCCTACGGCTGCATCCGCATGCGCAGCGACGATGTGGTGGACCTCTACCGCCGCGTGCATCGCGGCATGCCGGTGGTCATCGAAAGCTGCACGCAGAAGACCTATCTCGAGGCGGAGCGGAATGCGGCCATGCGCGACATCCGGGTGCCGGATTCCATTGTGGCGGCGCTGCCGGATGAGAGCCGCAACGCCCTGCGCAGCACGCGCAAGAGCAGCCGACGCTATGTGGCGAGCCACCGCCGCGGCAAGAGTAGCGCCAAGCGCTTGGCCTACCGCCGCACGGGGCGCAAGCGCCGTGGCTGATCCCCCCGGGGGGGTGCCCTCAGCCTTCGGAGGCTCGGTCTTCCGGTGAGCGCAAGCGCTGCGGGGATGCGTAAGCGTCTCTCAGGTGGCGGTGCACCAGTTCCTCGCCGCTGCGCGTCGGCACCAGTGCCAGCCCGAAGCGGGCGCGCGTGCAGGCCACATAGAAGGCATCCTCGTTAAAGCCGCGGCTTTCATCGGGGGCGCAGATGTCGGTGAGGATGACATAGGGCGCCTCCAGACCCTTGAAGGCCTTGATGGTGTCGGCCAGGATGCGGGGGCTGTCGAGCTTGGCGCAGCGCTGATGCCGCGCGAGCATCTGCGCGTGCGATTCGTTGTCGGGGGCAAAGTCCAGCAGGTCGGCCAGCAGGGGCAGGCAGCTGCGCGGGTTGCTCGCTTTCCAGGGCGAGAGCACCACGATGTCGCAGTTGCGGACGGTGAAGGCGCTCTGGTCGCGGATGCCGGCGATGAGCTCGCGCACAGCGGCGGCGCGCTCGGCCGGGTCGTCACTCGCCGGCGCCGGGGGCATCAGCGTGGCTCCCTGCAAGGGCAGGGGCTCCTCCTGAGCCGCATCGGGGCGATAGGCCGCGCAGTAGCGCGCGATGTCGTAGGCATTGCGCAGGTTGCGGCGCAGGCGCAGCCGTGTGGGCAAATCGGGCAGGGGGCCGCGCGACCCGTAGAGCTTTTGCCCGGGGTCGGCAAAGACGTAGAGCCGCCCCTGCGGTGCCAGCCAGCGGCGGATGAGTTGCCACCAACTGTCGCGGAAATCCTGCCCCTCGTCCACGAAGATGTAGTCGTAACTCGGGTGCTCGCCCGCATGCTCCTGCAGGTAGTCCAGCGCCTGCTCTGTGAGCATGTCTCCTGTCGCCCCGGGCTTCTGCCGCAGGGCGTCGGGGAGCCGGGCGCCGCAATAATCGTGGAAATTGGATACGCGGAGCACCTCGGCCTGTTCGCGCAGCAGAGGATGCGCGTGCAGCGCATCGGCCATGTTGTGGTTGTAGCAGAGCATCAGCAGGTGCGGCTGCCCGTCGCGCGGCTGCCTCGCCGCCAGACGCGCCGCCTCGCGGGTCGCCAGCAGCGTCTTGCCGCTGCCCGCCGGACCCGTCACCAACATCCCGCCCCGGCTCTCCTCCAGCATGGACAACAGCCGCACCAACGGTTGCGCCGCCTCGTCGAACAGCTGTTGATAATGGCGCAAATCCAGACGAAAGCGCATCGTCGGTGCCAAATACTGCTCCATCGCCGCCAGCATGGCCGCATCCATGTTTGCTCCCAGCTTGGCGTGCCGGACAAACAGCGCCTCGATGCGCTCGCGCAGCCCCTTCTGCAGCGCCGCCGCACCGCAGACATAGAGCGAGCCGAGTTCCACCCCGCGCATGCGGGCGCAGATGCGGCGGTCGTGCTCCGTCGCCTGTTCGCACAGCCCCTCGGGCACGCTGTCGGTCAGAATCGCCAGCGCGCGGCGCTCGGGTTGCCGATACTCCTCGGCGGGGAAAATCCCCGCCAGCACCAAACTGCTCTTCAGGTGGTTGCAGGCCATATCCGCCTGGTGGAGCGGGCTGTTCTTGCGCCCCATGGAATACCAGCGCGCGTTCGGCGCGGCGCTCTTGCCCTGCCACTCACCATCGCAAATGCGCACATGCGGCCAGTCTTTCACCTCGATGACCACAAATCCGTGTTGCGGCACCAGCACCACAAAATCCGCCTCGTAATGCATGTAGCCGTTCGGCGTGAGGTAGTGCTCGCGGCAGCTGTGCAGCACGACCCAATCATCGGGCAGCTCCGCCAGCGCGGCATAGACCAGTTTTTCGCCGTGCTGGGTGTTGTCCTCCAACTGCCTGGGATACATGCGCGCCATGCGGTTCAACCCTCCCTCCGCGTGCTTTTCTTGCCGCTGCCACCGCTGCGCTTGCGCGGCGTGCGCGCCTTGCGGGGCTTTTCGGCTGCGGCGGGGGTGGCGGGAGCTGCAGCCTTGCGAGTGGTTTTGCGAGCGTCCGTCGGTGCCGCCTTGGCGGCGGGTCTGCGCGCCCCCCTCAGCAGCCGGCTGAGCAGCAGCAGGAGCGCGCCCAGCCCCAGTTGCGCCGCCGGAGCCGCCCAGAGCAGGCGAAGCTTGTACACCCGCGCCGAGCTCGGATCCAGCGGCAGCGTCAACACCTCCAGCGGCGCGTCCAGCGCGTAATCCTCCGCATCGGCATCCGGCATCAGGCGCGTGATGACCGCGCCGTTGCCCGGCAGCGCAAAACGCACAATCGGGCGGTAGGACACATCGCCCTCCACCGCCGCATTGCCCCCCAGCAGCGCCCCGAGCGTGCTCTCAAAAGGCTGCTGGCGCACATCGACCACCACGGCCGGCACCCGCTGCGCCTCGTGCACAAACAGCAGCGTCTGCGCCAGCTGCCACAGCGCCCCGAGCGCCGTCAGCAGCCCCACCGCCGCCCACAGGCGATTGTAGCGCCGCCCGCACACTCGCTTGAACCAAGCCTTCATGGAGAGAGAAGAGAGAAGAGAGAACAACCATCAACTCAGCGCCACCCGCTGTTCCGCCGCCTCGATACGCCCCCGGTGCAGGCAATAGGCCACCCAGCGGCGCACCGCCGGAGTGACGGGCAGCGCCGCCCCGGCCGCATCAAGCCCCCCCTCGCGTCGGCGCGGGTGAGCCATCAGCTCCTGCGGCAGCTCCGCCAGCAGCGCGCGCGCCTCCGCCGCCGTCATGTGCAGCAGTGCATCCGCGCGTGGCAGATCCTTCATCGTGTACGCATCGAGCGTCAGCCGCCGCACCCCCACGCCGAAGCGCGCCGCCAAATCCGCCGGCATCTCCGCGTCCTCCTGCGGCTCCTCCGTCAGCAGCAGCAGCTCGCACTCCTGCGCCCACAGCCCGCAGGCCAGCGTGCGGAACAGCGCGCGGCGCAGCGACTCCGCATCCCCCGCTGCGGCCAGACACACCGCGCGGAGCGAGGCTGTCCCCTCCTCATCCTCCATCACATACGCGCCGTCAGCCTCGCGGTGTCCGGCCGGCCACTGCACCGCCACCAAATCCGGGTGTGCCCAGCTCTCCTCCTCCGGCGGGAAAACGAACACCCCCATGCCCGCCGTGTCGTACAGCCGCACCGCCAGCGACAAACGCTTGAGCTGCGGGCTGTCCGCCCCCTGAAGCGCCCGCGCATCGCCCGAGAACATGCTCTGCAGCGCATCCTCCCCCTCCGGGCGGCGCAGGTAGTAACCCTGGCCATTGGGCACGCGCGCCAGACAGGAAGCCGGGTCCAGCGCGATGAACGAAAACTGCGAGCGCAGCGAGTGATCCGAATACGAATCGCCCAGCACCGCGCGCACCCGCGCAATCAGCTCGCGCCCCTTGATGGCCTCCTCCGGGTACTCAGGAAGCAGCGAGGGCAAAATCTCATTCAGACGATCGCGTAAACTCATGACCCGAATCAACAAAACTCACACCCGAGCCTGCGAGCCGCCCAGCTTCAGGTTGGGATCCACGGGCGTCTCCAGCGGCGAGTAAGCTCCCGCCTCTGCCCGCAGCAGCCCGGCAAAGGCAATCATCGCCGCGTTGTCCGTTGTCAGGCTCGGCGGCGGCAGCACCAGCTCCAGGCGCGCGCGTTCGCAGGCTGCTTGCAGGGCGCGGCGCAAGCCCGCGTTGCACGACACCCCGCCCGACACCGCCACCACGCGGCGGCGCGTCTGCTTCGCCGCCCGCAGTGTCTTGCGCACCAGCACCTCCGTAATGGCCGCGCGCACCCCTGCGCACACATCCGCCAGCGTCTGCGCATCCAAATCGTGCGGGTCGCCGCTTGGCACCAGCTTGGGCAGTGTGTAGAGCACCGCCGTCTTGAGCCCCGAAAACGAAAAGTTCAGATGCGACTCGTGCAGCATGGGGCGGGGGAAGGCAAAACGCTCCGGGTCGCCCGACTCGGCCAAGCGGTCAATCTCCGGACCCCCCGGGTAGGGCAGCCCCAGCATCTTGGCAATCTTGTCAAAAGCCTCGCCCGCCGCATCATCCGCCGAGCGCCCCAGCAGCGCATAATCGCTGCTGCTGCGCACATCCACCAGCAGGCTGTGCCCGCCGGAGACCACCAACCCCAAATGCGGCGGCACCCCGCCCGGGCGGGTGATAAAGGGCGAGAGCATGTGCCCCTCCAAATGATTCACCGCCACAAAGGGTTTGCGCGCCGCCAGCGCCAGCGCCTTGGCGGCCGTGTTGCCCACCAGCAGCGCCGCCACCAGCCCCGGCCCCGCCGTGCCCGCAAAGGCATCCACCTCGTGCACCCCGCGCCCCGCGCGCTCCAGCGCCTCGCGCAGCACCCCCGGCAGCGCCGTGATATGGTTGCGCGAGGCCAGCTCGGGAATCACGCCGCCGTAGAGCCGGTGCAGGGGAATCTGCGTCGACACCACCGAGGAAAGCAGGCGATAGCCCCCCTCCGCCGTCGACTCCATCAGCGCCGCCGCCGTCTCATCGCAGCTGCTCTCAATCCCCAGCACCAACATAACTCAGGCCTTTCTGCGCGGGCGCTTGAGCGGCGCGGTATCGCCGGTCTCCCCGCGCTCCACCAAGGGCTCCGCCTTGCCCAGCACCGCGTCCTCCGTCAGCGTGACGCTGCGGATGCTCTTGTCGCCGGGCACGCGGTACATGATATCCAGCATCAGGCGCTCGAAAATGCCGCGCAGCGCGCGCGCACCCGTGCCGCGGTCGATAGCCAGCTTGGCCATGGCATGCAGCGCTGCGGGCTCCGTCCGCAGCTCTACCCCATTCATCGCCAGCAGCTTTGTGTACTGCTTCACCAGCGCATTCTTGGGCTCCGTCATCAGCTGCACCAGCTGCTCCTCCGTCAGCGTCGTCAGCGGCGCAAAAATCGGCAAACGCCCCATGAGCTCGGGAATCATGCCGAACATGAAAAAATCCTCCGGCAGCGCCTTGGACAGCACCTCCTCCTCACTCATCTCGCGCGTCTCGCGCTCCTCCTCAATACTCGCAAAGCCCATGGCCGAGGAGCCCAAGCGCTTGCGCACAATCCCCTCCAGCCCCACAAAAGCCCCGCCGCAGATAAAGAGAATATTCTCCGTGTTGACGCGGATGTACTGCTCATTGGGGTGCTTGCGCCCCCCCTTGGGCGGGATATTGCACTCCGTGCCCTCCACAATCTTCAGCAGCGCCTGCTGCACCCCCTCGCCGGAGACATCGCGCGTGATGCTCACATTCTGCGTCTTGCGGCCGATTTTGTCGATTTCATCCACATAGATGATGCCGCGCTCCGCCTTGGCCACATTCATGTC
Source organism: uncultured bacterium (assembly GCA_945831585.1). Taxonomy (GTDB): domain Bacteria; phylum Verrucomicrobiota; class Verrucomicrobiia; order Verrucomicrobiales; family Akkermansiaceae; genus Akkermansia. The sequence goes on from CAMACY010000052.1 coordinate 7,891, forward strand.
CGCCGCCTGCAAGAGCCGCAGCACGATGTTCTCCACATCCTCGCCCACATAGCCCGCCTCCGTCAGCGTCGTCGCATCCACAATGCAGAAGGGCACATCGAGAATGCGCGCCAGCGTCTTAGCCAGCAGCGTCTTGCCGCTGCCCGTGCTGCCCGCCAGCAGGATATTGCTCTTCTCAATCTCCGTGCCGTCCTCGCTCTTCGGCTGGCGCAGGCGCAGGTAGTGGTTGTACACCGCCACACACAGCGTGCGCTTGGCCTGCTCCTGACCAATCACATAGTCATCCAAGCCTCGGTGCAGCTCCTGCGGCGTGGGCAGCGCATCCTGCGCCCGCGTCTGCACCTCCAGCACCGGGTCATCGTTGTTCGGCTCCGGCGGCAGCAGCTCGGGGTGCGTGTGGCGAATCAGCCCCAGCACACGCTCCGCCGCCACATCGCCCATGTTGGACGAGGAAAACATCATGCGGTCCAACTGCTCGATGCAGGGGTAGCAGATATGCGTATCGGCGGTCAGCGTCAGCATGGGACGCCCGTCCTCCTCGACCCCGGTGCAGAGCATGCAGCGTTTGATTTTCTTGGCCATCGTGCTGCTTACTTGCTCGGCTTGTGCTCAAGAACCCGATCCACCAGCCCGTAGGCCAGCGACTCCTCAGCGGTCATGTAATTATCGCGATCCTGATCCTGCTTCACCGTGTCGAAATCCTTGCCCGTATGCTTGGCCAAAATTCCCGTCAGGCGCTTGTCCAAGCTGAACATGAACTTAATGGTGCGCTCCACATCCGCCGCCGTTCCCTGCGCTCCGCCGCGCACCTGGTGAATCATCACATGAGCGTTGGGCAGGCAAAAGCGCTTCCCCTTGGTGCCCGCCGCCAGCAGCACGCTGGCCATCGAAGCCGCGATGCCGATGCAGTAGGTGTTGATGTCGCAGGAGACAAACTGCATCGTGTCGTAAATCGCCAGCCCCGCCGTCACCGAACCGCCCGGCGAGTTGATGTAGAGATGGATATCCTTCTTCGGATCCGTCATCTGCAAAAACAACAGCTGAGCAATCACCGAGTTCGCCACCGTGTCGTCAATCTCCGTGCCGATGAAAATCACGCGGTCAAGCAGCAGGCGGGAGTAGATATCGTAGGCGCGCTCGCCCTGGCCCGTCTTTTCAATCACCGTCGGAATGTAGTAGTTTTGTGGGGTATCCATAACGTGCTTCCGCCACCCTAGCACAAAGAGCGGATGGGGAAAAGCGCGAAACGCGGCAACGCCCCGTTATGACAAAAGCCGCGCGCCCGCTCCCTCTACAAGGTATTGAAGCCGCTGCGGGGAAGCGCCATCTCAGCCGATATGCACCCTGTTTTGCACGACACCCTGCGGCGCCTGCAGCGCTTGTTTGAGTACAGCTGGGCTTATCTCGGCAGCGTCTCCGCCGTCGCCCTGATGCTGGGCGTCATGTCCATGGGCGTGAGCTACATCGTCACCCCGCAGACGCTGGAGCTGCAGCGCCTGCGCTGCTATGTGGGAGTGTACAACAGCGCCGCCGCCGAGCCACCCCGCGGCCTGCTCCCCCTGAGCAGCGCCCCGGCCGATGCGCTCCCCCTGGCTCATGTGCGCATCGAGTACGACCGCAACGGACTGCCGCAGCGCATGATGCACCTCGATGCCTCCGGACAGCTCAGCCGCTTCCCCGGCAGCCGCATCGCCGAGCAGCGCGTGGAGTACGACCGCGCCGGGCGCATCGTCCGCAAAAGCAACTACGACGCTGCGGGCAAGCCGGCCGCCGATGCCTCCGGCGTCGCCGTGCGCGAATACGCCTACGACAAGGACGGGCGACCCACCCGCATCGCTTTTCGCGACAGCGCCGGGCGGGGCATCGTCCCTCGCATGCCCGGCTACGCCGAAAAACTCACCAGCTACGATGCCCAGGGGCGCCCCCTGCTCGTGCGCCATCGCGATGCCGATGGCGCGCCCATCACCAACGCCGAGGGCGAGGAGACGCTGGAATACGCCTACGACGATGCGAAGGGCATCACCACCCGCCGCAACTGCGTGCGCGGCGAGCTGCGCGACAACATCCACGGTGTCGCCATCGAGCGCAGCGAGCGCAGCCCGGGCGGGCGCAGCCTGCGCATCTGCCGCCTGAACGCCGAGGGGCAACCCGTGCCCGACCCCGAATGGGGAGCCCCCGTCGCCCTGCACGAGCACACCGCCGCCCCCGGAGTCGAGCGCACGCGCTACTGCGCGGGCGATGGTGCCTCGCCCCCGCGCCCGCGCCAAGCCGTCGAGCACCTGCGCCGCTGCGACGAGCGCGGGCTTCCCGAGTGGGAGTGCTACAACGCGGCGGACGGCATGCCCTGCGTCCACCCCCGGCTAGGCTACGCCGAGCGCGTGTGCGAATACAGCCCCGCCGGTCAGTTGCAGAGCGAGTTCTTTTGGGATGCTGCGGGCAACCCCGCCCCCTGCTACCGCAAAAATTACACCCGCACCCGCGAGGGTGAGGCTGTCCTCTCCCTCTACACCGACGGCAGCACCGAGTGGCAGCGCCGCTGAGGCAGAGCGCGAGGCGCCGACACACCAAAAATCCCTGCCCGCGCGCAGAGCGGGGCAGGGAGAAGTTCTTTGGGGAACGTGTGCGCTCCTTAGCGGCGACGGCGGCGAGCCGCCAGACCGGCCAGAGCCAGCAGGCTCAGCGTGGCGGTGGCGGGCTCGGGCGTCTTGTAGGTCAGCGTTCCGTTGGAGATGCCGGTGATATGGCTGCCGAGGGCAATCTCACCCAAGCTGAACGCATAATTGGTGGAAATCACCGAGGTGGTACCGTTGGTGAGATTGAGCGTGACGGTAGATCCGGTTTCGGTGACGGCCACGGTGACGGCTGTGCTATTGACGCCGGGACCGACATGTCCACCCGTTGTGTTGTAAGAAATCCAGTAAGAGGGCAAACCGCTAATCGCGTCAGCAGTGACGTTCCAAGTGCGCGTTGTGCCATCGTCGCTGGTGCTGGTGGGCGCTGTCCACGTCAAGTCGCTGGCGGTGGAAAGTTTGGTGCCCACATAGGAGCCGGCCTGCGAGAACAGCCCCCAAGAGGTCGTGCCACTGCTGGCCAGCGTCAGGATATAGTCGGAGTCTGTATTGCCGAAATTATTTGAGGCGAAGGTCAGCGCCAGCGTGAACTCCGTGGGAGCATACTGCGTCTGGATACCGGACAGCGTGGTAGCAAAGTTGCTGAAGTCCACGGAGGTGGTTTTGGTGGCAGCGCCCGCGACTCCGGCGAGAGCACCGAGCAGAATGAGTGTCTTTTTCATGATGTGTAATGATCATCTGTTTTGTTTCGAGCTGCCGTCCCCTCACGCGACCGAGCGGACAGACCAGCCCCAACGGGGGCATTATAAGCATTCCCAATGCTGTAGGCAAGCGAAAAGTGAACAAAAATGTTTTTTACAAAAAGCGTTGAACATCAATCTGCTTGAACATGCGGCAGGAAAAAGATTCAATGTATATCGAAGAGCTAAAATTCCCCAAAAATGTGTTTTCCCCTATCCCTTTCTGTCTGCAAACGGGCTAAATTACTCTTTTCAGAGAGAAAGAACTACAGCATTGGGAATGCTGATAATGCTTTTGTTGGGTTTTTTCCCGGCTTCCTGGTCGCGTGGGAGGATGGGGGTGAACCGAGACAATGTTGCACAAATACATAGTTGCAACAAGTACCCCGGTGCCCGGTGCATCGGGGTGTTTGGCGTGTGTGGGGGGGGCGCTTCTCCCGTTTGTTGCGCCTCGTTGTCGGGGGAACAAAAGAGCCTTGCGGCGCGTGGGGCGTTTGTGCTAGACTGCGGCTATGTCTGCGCGCTTGTTCTGTGCTTTCTGTCTCATGCTGTTCTTGGTCGGCTGTCAGCAGCAGGGATTTCCGGTGTATCGCGGGTACAAGATGAGCCCCTACACGGTGCGTGGGGTGCGGTATACGCCCATGGGGCTGTCGGCGGCTCTGCGCTACAGCGAGGTAGGGTTGGCATCGCACTACGAGGCGCACGGCGCGCGGGGGGCAATTGGGCAGCGCCTGCACCGGGGGCAGTGTTATGCGGCGCATCGCACGCTGCCGCTGCCTTGCGTGGTTCGAATCACGAACTTAGCCAATGGGCGCAGTTGCCGAGCCGAGGTGCGCGACCGCGGCCCTTATATCCCGGGGCGGCTCATCGATGTCAGCTCGGCGGTGGCGCATGAGCTGGGTTTCCACCGCAAGGGCTTGGAGCGCGTGCGTGTCGACGTCCTTTCCGTGGGTGATGGCCCCTGGAAGCGCACGCGCTGAGTGCGGGGACGCGCGTTCTGCCGCCCCCTGCCGTGGCTGCCCCTCAGGGGCGGTGGTGGGGGTAGTGGCGGCGCAGGTGGTGCAGGCGCTCTTCCATCTTGGGGCGCAGCTTGGTCTCCATCCACGCATGGGCGGCAGCCAGCCCCTACTCCTTGTAGATGATGCCGATGCGCGCTTCCACCCCGGTGGCGTTGCCCGTCAGGCGCAAGAAATTGTTGCTCGTGAACTCGACAAAGAGCGCGCCGTCAATAGCTCCTTTTGGGTGAAGGCGAGCCCTTCCTGCTCGAAATCCTTGCCCGCCACGGGGAACTCCTTGCGCAGGATGGGGGCTGTAGATGAAAACATCGTGCTCCTTTGATTTTACAGAAAGAAGTTTACACTAGCCTTCATCAGTTCTTGTATCTTCGTCCTGCTCCTCGATTGTCATCTGCTTGGCGGCTTCATCAAATACGGCATCTACGAGTTGCAGGAATGGAGAGGAGCGCGAGGCATGGCGGTCGATCTTACCATCTTTCAACAACGTGGATCATTCACCGAGTATCATACAAGCATTTACTTGATGATCCGCATGAAAGAATAAAAAGAGCCGCTACCCTTTGACGAGTAGCGACCCTTGACGATAAACCAGATGTGAACCAAGTTACTTACGACGGCGGCGTGCAGCCAAACCTGCGAGTGCCAGCAGGGAAAGCGTGGCAGTAGTCGGCTCAGGGACAACTGGAGCAGGAGTAGCTACTGCGGACATCGTAATGCCCGTCATGGTGTAAGTGGGAGAATTACCACCACCCAGAGTCCCAGCCGTGTTATCAATGACTGCAACCACCTTATAGGAAGAGGTCCAATCAATGGACCGGGAGAGTGTCAGGATCAACTCAGCGCCGGAGTTCAGAGTAAGAGAACCTGTTGTACTTTGTACAACACTCCACGTGCTATCGCTCTTTTTGATAACAGCAAGTGTAAGAGCGATGTCTGCGGTACTGGTGCAGGAGCTGCTTTCAATTCCGAACGTGAAAGAGTCAACGCTGTAGCCAACCAAGTTGCTGCCGCTCAATACGATAGCCTCACCGCTGCCACCTGCACCCGTTCGGGGGGCGAGGGTCAGGCTGGTAACACCATCGGTTGTTGTGAGGATGCCTTCGCTGAACGTAGTATCGGGGTTGACTATACCGCCATTATTGAACATGTAGCCACCATCTCCGGAATTGGCATATGCAGTGACTGCACTTGCAGCTGATGTCGAGCCGTGTCCTCCGTTATTTGCAGTAGCAGGCATGGTAAGCGTAACGGTCTCAGCCGCAGCCACACCAGCAAGAGCGAGGAGTGCGATCATTGTCTTCTTCATGATGAGTAAGAATGGATTGTTATAAGGTTGGCGTGGATTGCGCAGGGGTGTTCAGTACCACGCGCGACGGAATGCTGAAATACCTGCTACAACCCAACGGCCCTACGATACAGCATTCTCAATGCTGTAGCAAGCAAATTATTCATTTTTCAGATTTTTTCCCGCAGTGAACGCATGAACTGACCGCGAACAAGATTCCCTAAACCCTTGTCAATCCATGTTGACGCCGGGAACAGCATTGAGAATGCTTATAACACTCCCGCCGGGGGCTGGTCTGTCCGCTCGGTCGCGTGAGGGGGCGGCAGCTCTGCGCCACAGCGAGGTGGGGCTGGCATCGCACGACGAGGCGCACGGCGCGCGGGGGGCAATTGGGCAGCGCCTGCACCGGGGGCAGTTTGATGCGGCGCATCGCACGCTGCCGCTGCCCTGCGTGGTTCGCATCACGAACTTAGCCAATGGGCGCAGTTGCCGAGCCGAGGTGCGCGACCGCGGCCCTTATATCCCGGGGCGGCTCATCGATGTCAGCTCGGCGGTGGCGCATGAGCTGGGTTTCCACCGCAAGGGCTTGGAGCGCGTGCGTGTCGACGTCCTTTCCGTGGGCGACGGCCCCTGGAAGCGCACGCGCTGAGCGCATTTGCTGCTGCCGCAGCTCCTCAGGGGCGGTGGTGGGGGTAGTGGCGGCGCAGGTGGTGCAGGCGCTCTTCCA
>CAMACY010000053.1 GCA_945831585.1 uncultured bacterium
GCCCCCTCAGGCTGACGCCTAAGGGGGCTTCTTTGTCAAGCGGATGATGGGACTCGAACCCACGACATCAACCTTGGCAAGGTTGCGCTCTACCACTGAGCTACATCCGCGCGATCGCTCGCTCTGTTCTTCTTAACTACCGCAGGGGTGGTAAGCGGGAGTGATTATAGCAATACTCGCGGGCTTGGCAAGCCTTTTTTGCATTTTGGGCGAAAAAAATGACGTTCGCGGCGCTGAGAACGCATGGGAACGATGAGTTTTGACTTTACAGGATACGTCTTTCTGCTTACCATGCTGCTGTTGGGCGGGGAGTCGGCTTTTTCGGCTCCGCGCGGTGGATGACAGGGTGCTATGAGTATCGGTGACGGCAGAGATGGCAAGATGCGGGCGGCTATGGCGCGCGGGCGCCTGAGTGGCCGCTTGGCGGGGCTGTCGCTGCCGCGCCAGATTATCGCGATTGCGGGTTGGCCGCTGCTGGAGCAGGTGATGGCCTTTATCTGCGCGTCGACCTCGCTGTTTTTGGCGACGCGTATGGGGCGTACGCCGGAGGAGACAACGGCGCTGGCGGCGGGTATCGGGGTGGTGGGGTATGTGATGTGGATGGGCTTTCTGTTGCAGGGGGCTGTGGGGATGGGGGCGACGGCGGTGGTGAGCCGCATGACGGGGGCACGGCGTTTTGCGGAGGCGAATGCGGCGGCCAATCAGGCGGCGCTGCTGGGGCTGCTGGCGGGTGTGCTCAGTGCGCTGTTGATGTTTTTCTGTTCGCCGTTTTTGGTGTGCCGGGTGGTGGAGTTGACGGGGGCGGCGCAGGAGGTGGCGTTGCAGTACATGCGCACGGCGGCGTGGGTTGCGGTGTTCAGTGGAGTGGTGTTTGCGCTGAATGCGTCGCTGCGCGGGTCGGGGGATACGCGGACGCCGTTTTTGGTGATGCTGTGTGTGGATGGTCTCAACACGCTGCTGAGTGTGGTGCTGGTGGATGTGTTCGACATGGGGGTTGATGGCTTGGCGTGGGGGATGCTGGGGGGCATGGGGGTGGCGTGTGCGTTTTTGCTGGGGCTGCTGCTGTGGCGGGCGCTACGCTTGCGCCGCGAGCGCGCGGGGGCGGATTTGGATGCGTTTGCGGAGCGGCGGGGGCTGGCGTATGTGCCGCCGCTGCATCTCTCGCCCCGGGCGCTGCTGCCGCAGCCGCTCATGCTGTTCCGCATTGTGTCGGTGGGGGTGCCGCAGGCGGTGGAGCAGGTGGTGATTTGGGTGATTCAGCTCTACATTATCAGCGTGATTTCGCACTTGGGCGATGCGGCGGTGGGAGCGCACAATATCGCGATCCGTATCGAGTCCATCAGCTTTATGACGGCGTTTGCGCTGGGGATTGCGGGCTCGACGATTGTGGGGCAGTACCTCGGGGCGCGCAATATCCGCATGGCGCTGGAGGCGGCGCGCCGCTGCCTGCATTTTACGCTGTGGGTGTGCGGGGCGATGGGGGTGGTGTTTTTCTTGTTTCCGACGCTGTTTGTGGCGGTGTTTGCGAAGGAGTCTCCCGCGCTGCTGGCGGCGGCAGTGCCGGTGGTGCGGGTGTTTTTGATTGCGGAGCCGCTGTATGCGGGAATGTTGTCGATTAAGATGTGCCTGCGCGGCGCGGGGGATACGCTGCGGGTGATGTGGGTGTCGTTCGGCTCGATGGGGCTTATCCGTGTGGGCGGGCTGCTGCTGTGGCAGTGCTGCGCGCCGGCTTCGATGACACTGGTGGGGATTTGGCTGCTGTTTACGGTGGATATGGCGGTGCAGTTCGTCATTCTGCGCCGCATGCTCTACGGCTTGCGTTGGACGCGGCGGCAGGTGTGACCCCCACCCACCCCTACGCTGCTCCGGCTCAGTGGTAAATGCGCGGCAGGCGGGGACCCAACCCGGTGAAGATTTCCCAGACGATGGTGCCGGCGCGTTCCGCCACTTCGGTGGCGAGGATGTGCTCGCCGATGAGTTCCGCGACATCGCCGGGGCGCACGTCGGGGGCTTCGCTGACGTCGACCATGATTTGGTCCATGGTAACGCGCCCAAGCATGGGGCAGAGTTTTCCGCCGATGCAGACGCGCGCGCCGCTGCCGGAGAGGCGGCGGCTCCAGCCGTCGGCGTATCCGATGCCGATGGTGGCGACGCGGGTGGGGCGGGTGGTGATGTAGGTGCGCCCGTAGGCAACGCCGTGCCCGGCGGGCAGCTCGCGCACGAGGGAGACGCGCGCGGAGAGGCGCAGGGTGGGGCGCAGCACGCCGTCGTAGATGGAGGCCATGGGACCAATACCGTAGAGCAGCAGCCCGGGGCGCGCAAGGTTGGCGGCGGGGATTTCGTAGCCCAGCTCGCCGGCGCTGGCGGCGATGTGGCGGTAGCGCAGGCGGAAATGTGGGCTAAGCAGCTTCACGCAGTCGCTGAAGAGTTCGATTTCGCGCTGGGTGTAGGGCACGTCTTCATCGGCGGCGGGAAAATGGCTCATGAGCCCGTCGATGCGCAGGTGCGGCATGCGGCGCAGTGGCTCGATGATGCTGCCCAGTTCGCCGGGCAGGAATCCCTCGCGCCCCATGCCGGTGTCGACGGCGAGGTGGCAGACGAAGGTTTTATCGTAGAGGGCGGCGAGCTGCTCAAAATGCTCGGCTTCGTCGAGGGTGGAGAGGGTGCAGCACCAGTTGTTGAGCACGATCTCCTCGCGCTCGTCGGGGAAGCTGGGGCCGAGGATGAAGGGTTTGGTGCGCACGCCCGCGCGACTCAGGCGGCGGGCTTCGCCCGCGTTGGCCACGCCGAAGAAGGTGATGCCGTCGTTATCCAAGCGCCGCGCCACGGGTTCAAGCCCGTGCCCGTAGGCTCCGGCCTTGATGACGGGCATGAGCGCGGTGTCGGGCAGCGCCTGGCGGGCTATATCTAGGTTGTGGGCGATGGCCTCCAGGTCGACATCCACCCACGCGCGCGAGGGGCTTTCGTGGTTCATGGCGGCTCGACTCTAGCACCATTCCCCCCGCCTGACAAGGGCAAAACGCCCGCGACTGCGACAGCCGGCCGCACGTATCCCAAAGTTTTTTCCTAAGGCTCGGGAGTGCCGCTCAAGGCTTTGACGCTTGCCCGATGCGTTCAAGAGCTTCATCAACCAGAATATCCTGTTCGCGGTCATCCGGTTGGTCAACATCAGCATAGGGTTTGCTGATGAAAACGCAGGGGGACATATCCGGCACTCCATACACGCACTCGCATTCCGAAGAACTGAGAATTGGCCGGCGGTCGTGCTTTCTGCTGGACACGAGCGCGTCTATCCATATAATGGGCTGAGGCACCATGAATTCTGACGTGAGCTCCAAGCATGTCCTGTTCCACGAACTGATGACAACGCTGGATTCCATCCGGCGGGAGAGTTTTTATTCCATCAGCTCCAGCCTGCAACAAAAGATGTTTGGGCTGACGCTGCGTCAGGGGACGGCCATCGCGCAGGTCAGGCTGCTCATGGAGACCTCCCCTCAGGGGATTGCGCTCAAGACTCTGGCTCAGAGGCTGCAAATGACGGTTCCTGCGGCCTCGCTGCTGGTGGAGACCATGGTGAGCAAGGGATTTTTCGAGCGCAATCCCAACCCCAAGGATCGCCGCGCTGTGTGCATCCGCCTCTCGGAGCGCGGGATGCAGCTCTATGATTCGGTCTCTTCCCGCTTTAACGAGGCGATTGACCGCCACACCGAGAATCTGACCGAAGAGGAGCTTGCCGTGCTGTCCTCCATTGTGAGCAAGCTTTCTTTCCACAGTTAATGTTTCTTCCGCTATGTTTACTCGCCATGCTTTCATCGGGATGCTCGGGGCGCTCCTGCTCTCGGCCTGCCAACAGAACAAGGATTATCCCGTCTTTTTCCTAACGGAGGCGGGCGGCGGCGAGCCCGGGAGAGCCTTCATTGTCACCTACGGGGGGAAGCACTACAACCGCATGCCGGCGCTGGCGCTGAAGCATTGCAGCAAGTTCCGCTCCTTTCTCAACCCCGACGGCTCCTACGGTGTGGTGCTGTATGTGAAGGATGAGTACCGCAACCGTCTCTACACGACGACCTTGCAGCATCAGGGGCGCAATCTGCTGCCTGTCGTCAACGGTCTGGCCTTTGAGCCAACGCTGATTGACACGGGCATTACGGATGGCAAGCTGGTGATTTGGAACGGGCTCAACGGCTACGATCTCAAGATGTTCAGCAAACATCTCGAGCCGATGGAACCGGAAATCGAGGAGAAGCGCTACCTCGACAAGAATCCCCGCCCCCTCCCCAAACCCCGCAAGAAGAAGGGCAAGGAGGGTGATGCCGGTTTGCAAGACTTCCTCGAGTTGGAGTCCGGCACCGGACAATGAGTCCGGGGTCGGCTCCCGTCTGTGAGTTCTCACTGCGTTCTGCTATGCGTTTACGTTCGCTTGCGCTTCTTGTGTGCGCCGCGCCGCTGCTGCATGCGGCGGGGGTGGAGGCGGCGGCGCAACTGCTGCGCGGGGGAGATGCGGCGGCGGCCTTGGAGGCGCTGGCAGAGGCATCGGGTGCCGAGGCGGATTTTTGGCGCGGACGCAGCCTGTTGGCGCTCGGGCGTCCACGCCAGGCTTTTGAACCGCTCAACCGCGTTCCGGCGAATCACCCGCTGCGTCCCTACGCCGATAGAGCCCTGCTATACTGTGCCTGGCAATGCCCCGAGCTCGATCTGGGGCGCGTGGCCACCCCCATGACGACTTCCCCCGATAGGGAGATTGCCGTCCTTTCTACCGCCGCCCTGGCCGAGTATTGGCTCACCCAACCCCATGGGCGCGACAACACGGCGCTGGCGCTGCTGCGCGAGCGAGCCGCGGAACAACCCGCTCTGCGCCCGCTGCTGCAGCTGCTGGAGATTGATAATCTGCGCCTGAGCAAGCAATTTGACCGCGCGACGGCGGCCTGCCGCGAGCTGGAGAACAACCGTAATCTGCCCTTGATGCTGCGCCAGCGTGCCCGTCTGGCACTGGCTGAGGTGTGGTATGATCTCGAGGCCGAGGAGGAGGCGGGCTCCCCCGGAGCAGGCAGTGATGATGAGGAGGAGCTTGTCGGCAACGATGTCGCGGACACGCACCTCGGCAAGGGGGAGGAGACGCTGCTGCATTTTGTCTCGGCGAATCCGGACTCGCCGCTGCTGCCCGAGGCGCTGCGCCGCCTCGGCGAGCGCCGCGCGTTCCGCCGCAGCAACGAGGCGCGCACCAAGCTCCGGGAATGGGCGCAGGATTTCAGCAAACCCAAGCGCGCTGCTGCCGCGCTGCTGGTTCTCTCTCGCCTGCTCAATCCCGAGGACATGCCGGAGGTTCCGGTCGACGCGACCTGTATCAACACAGCTCTGGCCGCGCTGCCCCGCGAGGCGGCCACCACCACCATGCTGGAGGAGCACATCCGCCGCCTGCTGCAGCGGGGGCAAGTGCGCGAGGCGGCGCTCTACGCTGAGCGCCTGCCCCTCGCCGGGGAGCGCAGCCCGCAGCAGGACTTTTTGGTGGCGCGGCTGCTGGAGGAGCATCCTGAGTTGGCGCAGGCGGCCTATCGCTCGGTGGCGCGCCGTGCCCCCGAGGGTCTGCAGCGAGCAGCCGCGCTCAATGCGGAGCTCTGCGCCCTGCGCGCCGGGGACATGTCGGCGGCAGAGGCTATCACGCACGACCCGGCTCTTCCCCTCCACATCCGCCGGCAGGCACGCGCCCTGCGGGCGGACTATCTGGCGGATCAGGCTCCGGCTGCCGCAGCGGCCGAAATCGCCGCCCTGCTCCGCGAGCCCCTTAGCCCGGCTCTGCGGCAGGATACGGAACTCACCCGAGCCTATCTGCGCCTTTGCCATCCCGAAGTGCTCCCCCCTCCGGGGGAAGACGAGCTGATGCTGCCCCCCCTCACCGACCCGACGGAAGAGCAACTCCTGCGCTACTACGCCCTGCAGGAGCAATGGCTACAGCAGCGGCATCCCAACGACGCCGCCGCCACCGAGCGCCTGTTGCGGCGGGCGGCGGCGGAAGCACAAAACCCGAAAATTTACGCCATTCTGACCCTGCATCTCGTGCATCGGCTCTCGGCAGTCGGGCGCCACGAGGAGGCCATCCGCGAGCTCCGCACGCTGTTGCAGCGCTACCCGAAGGGGGGCTATGCCGCACGGGCGCTTTTCCTCATGGCGCATGAATCGGAGCTCCTCGGAACCCGCGAGGGGCTCGACCGCGCTCTGCAAATCTACACGCGCTGTGCCGAGGGGCGCGATAGCACGGCGGCGACCGCCGCCATCCGCTGTGGTGCGGTGCTGAGCCGTTTGGGCAAGAGCGAGCAGGCCATCTCTCGCCTGCGCGCCCTCGCGCTTCCGGAGGGCGAGCGGGGACGCACTCCCTCCCTCGATGCCCGCGAGCGTACGCTCGCCGCCGCTGCTTTGGCCAATGCCTACGCTCAGCTGGGCACACGCGAGGCGCTGCAAGAGGCCGTCAACGCCGCTACCATCATGCTCGACCACCCCGAGCTTTCTCCGCGCTGGCGACTCTTCACCCTGCTGCACCACGCGCTGCTCTGCACGCGCGCGGGCAAGAATGATTTGGCTCTCGGCGACTATCTGACCATCCTCGGGCGCCGCCCCCCCCGCGGCACCGAGCCGGATGCCAAGGAACTCCCCTACTATCACCAGGCGACCGCGGGTGCCGTGGCGCAGTACATCATCGGCAAGCGCTACGCCGAAGCGGCGGCGCTGGCCGAGGAAATCGCGCTCTGGGAACAGGACATTCACCCCGAGGAGGCAGCGCATTTCCGCTCGATGGCCGAGCAGCTCCGCCGCAACCACTTCCTGCCCTCCGCCCGCTGAGCCGGCGCCCTCAGCGCAGGTCGACCCACAGCGCGCGGTGGTCACTCGCGCGCTCGGCGGCGGGGATGTCCACCACGCCGCAGCCCTTGCGCGGCTGAATGCGCGCCCGCAGCACGCCGTTGACAAAGAGCTGGTCGAACACGTAGTATTGCCGACCGCTGCGGAAATAATGCGTCCATTCCTCGCCCCGGCTGTCGCGGGGACTCAGGCGGCTGAGTGTGGTCGCTTCCCTCTTACCCCCCTGCACCATCACCCGCACAGCGGGGTCGGCAGGCGTGTCGTTCCAGTCCCCGAAAATCACCAGAGGTACCTTTGGCTGCAGCTGCTGCTGGCGGCGCGCGTAGTCGTACACGGTCTGCGCCTCTTGCTCCCGCAGGGCGGCAGCAGCTTCGGCATTCTCCGCCACGCGAGATTTGAGATGCGCCCCCATCACGCGAAATTGTCGTCCGTCGTCCGTGCGCAGCGTCACATCGAGAATCCCGCGCAACAGCTTGCGCCTATGGTTGCCGAACAGACCGTAATCCCGCTGCGAGTGATTCTCCACCAGCGGCCAGCGGGATAAGATGCCCAGCGCGCGATCCTCCCCCATGCGCTCCAACACAAAAGCATGCGGCAACTCCACCCCACGCCGTGCCAAACGAGCCTGCAAATCGGCCAAAGCCTGTTGCCCGCCGATTTCCACCAGCCCCACCACCTGCGGAGCAGCCGAGGCAATGACCTCGGCCACGCACTCGCGCGCGCTCTCCGGCTTGGGGCGCAGCACATAGCGGCTACGCTGCGGCTCCCCGGCCACAAAATAGTTCTTCACGTTGTAGGTCAGCAGGCGCACGGGTTCGCCCTTCTTCTTGGCGGGCAGCACCGGGGGGATTCCGGACTCTTCCGCAGGGGCTTCCCCGGCAGCTCTCATCTCAGTGTCCTCCTCCGCCGGGAGCATCACGACGGCGGGCGCCGACTGCCCGACCTCCCCCTCCCCGCCCCAATAGGAACGCCCCAGCACCGCGATGAGCAGCACCATCACCAGCAACAGGGAATCCGTACGGCGCAAACGGCGGAGCAGATTTCTTCGCAGCACTTGTTGGGCAGCAGTCATCTTTTCCTACAGCATACACATTCTTTATCTCCATAGCAAGGGGAAAGTGGGGCGAAACGCGCGCATCCCCGTGTAATAGTTATGCGGTTAGATTGCGGCAGACCAAGCAGCGCGCTAAAGATGCAAGTGTATGAAGCGCATTTCATGTTTATGGGCTCTGCCAAGTATGCTCGCAACGGCATGGGCGGGGTGGTCGGGCAGCAACTACTACTGGAACGGCGATGGGAGCGGCGGCGAGCAGCTGGACCTCGTCAGCACAGCCGATTCCTCGAGCAGCAGTCCCTATACGCTCCAGGCGGGCGACCTGCGCTTCGGAACCCTCGCCCTGCTGAACCTAGGCAATGGCAGCACACTACAGGTGGTGGAGAACACGAGCAATCAGCGCGATTTAGCCATGCTGCATGTCGAAGAACTGAGCATTGAGTCTGCCGGCAATGCCTCGCTGGAGGTCGGCGTGCGGCAGGGGCTGCGGCTGGATGCTGTCGGCAGCGGGACGCTCAGCCTTCAGGTGACAGGTGAGCTGGTGGCAAGCGTCGGGGTGGTCGCGGGGACGCAGCTCAGCGGCCATGGTGGGGTGTTGCAGCTTGCAGACCGCTACGATGCCTCCGCCTACACAACGCCGGGGCGCTACAGCCTCGCCGAGTTGTCGGGAAACTGGGCAGCCGTCACCACCGAGGGGCTCACGCTGACGCCTGCCGCCGGCTGCCTAGTCGGGGCGAGCATCGCCGAGGGCGCGCTGCAACTCACCGTCTTTGATGCCGCAGCCTACCGCCACTTGCAAGGGGGTGTGGTGCAGGGCAGCGCTGCGGCGGCCACGGCGGATGTAGCCTACGGCACTTCCCTGGGCGCGGCCGTTCCTGATGCCACTCAGGCGTGGACGCTACAGGTACAGGGCACGCTCGCGGGACCGACCACGGCGGGCGGCGCGGCACAGTCGGTGCTCGTCTCGTCCTTCGACCCCGGCAACGGGCAGGTATACGGCAACGGCAAGGTGTACGGCGGGGGCGATTTTGCCCTTTATCTGACGACGGACGGCAATGTGTACCTCATGGGTGGTTCCGGCACCGGTAGCTTCAGCGAGCTGCTGCAAACGGGGCAGCATTGGCAGTCGGCCGAGTATCAGCTCCTGCTGCAAGGGGACGGTAGCCATGTGCAGGTACTCAGCGGCAACTTGGTGCTGGACGGCACGAGCTACGCGCTGCAAACGGGCTCCGCCCCCTTGGATGCCATGCCCTCCGACGGGCTGCAGGAGCTGTACCTGCGCGGGGCAGCGGGCAGCAGCGCGACCTTTACTGCGGTGGCGGGTCAGGGCTCCGCGCCAACCGAGCAACAGGAATGGGTGCTGGCAGGCACGGCCGATTTGAGCTCGCTGCGGGCGGGTCACTATGCGGCGGCGGTGGGCGGCGGGGCGGTTGCGGCCGCGTTGGATGACACGACACCGCTGCTCTTCGACGGCGGCACCCTGCACAGCGCGGCCGATGCGTACCTGCTCAACCCGCTTTCCGCCTCAGCGGGGCAGGCGATTCGCTTCGAGCTCGCCGGCGGCAGCACGCTCCGCGTGGCGGACGGTCAGGCAGCGCTCAACAGCGCAGGCAGCGGCATGGTGCTGACGGGTGAGGGCACCCTGCGGTTGGAGAATCTCTCGGGCGGCGAGCTGCGGCAACTCACGCTGGGGGCGGGCAGCCGTTTGGAGCTGCAAGCACCCGCCGGTGTGCAGATGGACACGGCAGCCAATACCCTCGCGACCACGGCTTCGATAGCGGAGCTCTCCGGGGGAGGGCTGAGCCTGAGCGGCGGCGGCAGCTTGCAGGAGCTGGCGGCCGAGGCGGGCGGGCGGCTCAGCCTGTCGGGCAACTACACCCTCCGCTCGCTGCGCGCGGGCACGCTGGATGTGCGCAACGGCAGCGCCGCCGTCGGCGGGTCGAGCTACACGGGAGGCACGCTCTCCGGCGTTCAACTGTATGCGGACGGCGGCACCCTGCAATCCGCCGAGGGCACGTCCATCGTGCTGGCGGACGGCGCCACCCTCACGGGCGGCCAGCTGCACAACAGCTCGTTGCAGGCGGTGGGCAGTGCCACACTACGCGGGCTCTCCCTTACCGGCAACAGCTCCCTGCAGGCGACAAACACGCTGCACCTCCAAGAACTCACCCTGCCCGACGGGTTGACGCTGCATGTGGGAGGCTCGGCGCTCACCCTCACGCTGCCCGAGGGCACCGAGACGGTCACCCTCAGCGGGCAGGCCACGCCGCAGGGGCTGACGCTGACGGTCTGGGGGATGGATGCGCGCGGTCTGCCCCGCCTCAGCTCCCGCTATCAACTGACCGAGGGGCTGCCTGTGCAGTTGGCCGATGGTGCAGAAACGCCCCTGCTGCTGGCACCCGGCATGCGGGGGGAGCTCAGGACGGATGCGGGGGGAGCGCTCTACCTGCTGATGCGCCGCGATGAGCAGGCCATGTTGGACTCGCTCTCGGCGCTTACCCTGCCTGCGGTGTCACAATGGCGCGGGGTGGTGACCATGCAGCGCCTCCTGCGCCAACGGCTCGAAGATGCCTCTGCCTGCGCGGGCGACCCCTGCACCGTGTGGCCGGGCCCAGAGACGCGCCTTTGGATGCAGGCTGATGCCGCAAGCATGCGCACACATCAGGCGGGGCGCACCGGGCTGCGCGATGATGCGGTCGGCGGCTCGCTGGGGCTGGAGTGCGATGTCAGCCGCGCATGGATGCTGGGTGCGGCCGGCTCGGCGTGGGCGGGCAAGCTGCGCGCCGACGGTCCCACCATAGCTCGGGGGCGCGATGATCGCTATGCCGCCCACCTCTACGCACGCTGGGAGCGCTGCCCGCACACGCATCTCTTCCTGCTGACGGCAGGGCGCAACCGCATGGTGCTCAGGCGCTCGCTGGAAGACTACCGCGCGCGCAGCGCCCCGCGCGGCAGCAGTGTGTCCGCGCTCTACGAATACAGCTACCGATGGGTGCTCGACGAGGGCGGAGACCAGGAGCTGCGCCCCTATCTCACGCTCTCGGTCACGCGCGGCCACATCAGCACGGCCGGCGAGAGCGGCGACATGCAGGATGAGCTGGCGCAACTGCTCGCCCGCAACTACACCCGCGCCACCATCGAGCCGGGTCTGCGCTACCGAGCGGTCATCGGTCGGCTGACGGACACCGATCAACCCGTGCACGCCGAGCTGCGCGTGGCTCCGGTGGCCGAGTTCGGCAGCGCGGTGCACCGCGCGCGCGTTGTCACGGCGGGCGAGCCCACGCGCATCCGCACCCTGCGCGGCGCCGATCCGGGCAGCTGGGGTTTCCTCCTCGGAGCCGGATTGCGGGTTCCCGTCGGCTACGATTGGGTGCTGCACGCCGATGCCCACGCCGCATGGCAGCAGCACCACCACACGGTGAGCGGCTCACTGGGCTTTACCTACCGTTTCTGAAATCTCCGCATGGAAAAAACACGATACACGGGGAAATTTGTATTGACTCTCTCCCATGATTTTGCTTGAATAAGCAACGAAAGCAGAACAACCATTCTCTCGCTATGAAATTCACCACTCTTCTCCTTTCCGTTGCCTGCGCGGTCGGCTTCAGCTCCTGCTGCTGCCAGTCCCAGCCCATGCCCAAGCTCCGCCCCTTCCCGAAGGACTGCAAGGAGGTCATGACCCCCGCAGCGCAGGCTCCCATGGCGCCCGAGGCTCCCGTCAAGGTCTTCGAGGGCAAGGGCAAGTAAGGCGCTTCCCCCTTTCTTCACCCAGCCGCTGCCCCTCGGGCAGCGGTTTTTTTCTGCTCCCCCCCAAGGAGGACGAGCAGCGCGAAATCCCCGACATCGCCGTTTTGCGGTTGACTTTCGCGCAATCGGGTATTAACTTGGGAGTAGATCCATCGCTGCATTCATCATGAAAGCAACCATTCTCCTTCCCCTTGTCGGCGCGGCAGCTCTGCTGAGTTCCTGCGTGTACTACACGCCTGCGGTGGCCGACATGCCCTACCGTCCCGGCACCGCACCCCGCAGCACCTACCCCGACACTTGGGTGACGCAGGCGCCCGCGACGCATCTCCAATCGGCTCTACCGCCCGGCACGGCTGTCGGTGCCCCCTCCCCCCGAGCCCTGCAACCGGCGCCCATCCCGACACCGACCCCGGCTCTGCCCCCCGCCCCCGTCGCGACCAAGGCGCCGAGCGCTCCCGCCGTCGCCACCAGACCGCTGGATCTGACCAAGCCTACGACACCCGCCCCGGCACCGAAGCCCGTGGTAGCGGCTCCCAAGAAGCCCACGCCGGCAGCAGCGGCTCCCGTAGCAACGCCCAAGCCGCCGGTCACCCCGCCGGCTCCCGTCAGCGTGGCGCAGGCACCGACAACGCCTGCGCCAAGCGCCCCGGCGCCCAAGGTGGCAAGCGCCCCGGCGGCGCCCGCAGCGGCCTATGCCGCCGGCACCGACCTGAAGAGCATCACCAACCAGGGTCCCATCCCTGTGGCGACCCGCGTGGAGGGCGATCCGACCCGTGTGTACAACCCGCTTGATCCCAGCAAGACCATTCGCGTGACCGACAAGAACGGGCAGCCCTACCCCAGCGGCAAGGAGCTGAAGGTGCGCGGCACGAATTTCCACTTCCGCGTTCCCTGATGCCTGTGAGCGTCCCCCCTTTTTCCTCGGTCGCTGTCTTCGGCCCCGGTCTGCTGGGCGGCTCGGTGGCGATGGCCGTGCACAAGTACCTGCCGCAGGCGGAGCTGCGCTTGTGGGCGCGGCGCGAGCAGCCGCTGCAGTTCGCCCGTGAGCATGGCCTGACCGAGCAGCTCTTCACCGACCCCGTGGCCGCAGCGCGCGGTGCCGAGCTCATCATCCTCGCCACCCCCATCGGGGTGTTCGAGGATCTCTGCCACCGCATGCTCCCCGGCATCGGGCGCGACACCCTTGTCACCGATGTCGGCTCCGTCAAGGCCTATGTACACCGCACCACAGGAGCCTTCCTCACCGAGCGCGGGCGCTGCTTCATCGGCTCGCATCCGATGGCGGGGGCAGAGACCACCGGCATCGAAAACGCGGAGCCCGACCTGCTGCGCGGAGCCACCGTGGCGCTGACCAACGCCCACGCCGCATCGAGCGCCGCTGTAGCACGGCTGGCCGCCTTTTGGCAGGCGCTGGGCTGCAGCACCTACGAAATGGACCCGACCAACCACGACCGCGCCGTCGCACGCATCTCGCACATGCCGCACATCATGGCAGCCCTCGCCGCCCGCAACGCGGCTCAGGGCGATGTACCCCTCGGCGATTTGCAACGGCTCTCCTCCGGCGGCTTCCGCGACACGACCCGCGTGGCCTCCGGTCCGGCGCCCATGTGGGCCGACATTCTCTGGGAAAACGATGTGGCCATCCGCGAGGTACTGAGCCACTGTGTCTCCGATTTGCACACGCTCATCGACCTGCTGGAGGAGCAGGATCGCGAAGGCGTGCGCCTTTGGCTGGAGGAGGGACGCCGCGCCCGAGCCGCCATCCGCCGCTAAACAAACCTAACAACCATGATTTCCGAAGAGCTTTTTGCCCGTGCCTGTGCCGTCATCCCCGGCGGCGTCAACTCCCCCGTGCGCGCCTTTCGCCGCCTGGAACGCGCTCCCTTTTTCGTCACCCGCGCCGAAGGGTGCCACCTGCGCGATGAGGACGGGCGCGAGTACATCGACTACGTAGGAACCTGGGGCCCCGCCATTCTGGGACATGCCCCCCGCTGCGTCATCGAGGCGGTGCAGGCCGCCGTCCCGCTGGGGCTGGGCTACGGCATTCCCACCCGCGTAGAGGTGGAGATGGCCGAGACGGTCTGCCGCCTCATCCCGAGCATCGACAAGATTCGCATGACCAACAGCGGCACGGAGGCCACCATGAGCGCCGTGCGTTTGGCGCGCGGCTACACGGGGCGCCCCTACATCATCAAGTTCACCGGCTGCTACCACGGGCATGCGGATAGCCTGCTCGTAGCGGCGGGCAGCGGCGCGCTCACCCACGGCGAGCCCGACAGTGCCGGGGTGCCGCGCGAGTTGGCCGCGCTGACCATCGCCCTGCCCTACAACGACCCGCAGGCGGTGCGCCGCGCGTTTGAGCAGCACCCGGGGCAAATCGCGGGCATCATTGTGGAGCCCTACCCCGGCAATGCGGGCTTCTACCTGCCCAAGCCGGGCT